>CAZFPM010000009.1:52907-55636 GCA_964520965.1 uncultured Myxococcales bacterium | reverse complement strand
AATCCCGCAAGCGCTCCCGGCGAGCGTCAGCTCAAGCACCCCCCTGAACGGTTACGTCTCTTCCACGCACGTAGCCAGAGCACTCCTCGTGAACGCCGCGCACTCCCGGTTCGTGCGGCAGCCGACGGCGACGCACGTGCCATCGACGCAATCTTCGAAGAGATCGCACTCGTTGCGGTCGAGGCACACTTCTGTGCAGTTGCCATCGAGGCAGCGGGACCCGTCGGGGCAATCCTCGTCGGTCGTACATTGGAAGTCGCACACGCCGCTGACGCAATTGCCGCCGAAGCACTGGGTGTCGTCGAAGCAAGCCACCCGGTGCAGGCAAACGGCGTCTACGCAATCGTCGATGCACGCGCACTCGACGAGGTAGTCGGCGCAGCTCCGGCTGGCCGAGCAGTACGCGTCCACCTGTTCGCAGGCGAACGTGTCACCCGCCTCGCACTGCTGGCGCCGGTCGTGGCAGTCGCAGTCGAAGCCGTACTGGTCGCACGCCTCGAAGTCACCGCCGTCGCAGTCCGTCTCTAGCGCGTCGCAGGCTTCGTCGTAGTCCGGCGCGACGAGCGGGCAACCCAGGGCGAGGGCCCGACACAGTTCATCGTCGATCTCGGCGCAGCAGTCCGCGTCCTCGGCGCATTCGATCAACTCGCACTCGCGAGCGGACGGCGCGATGGCGTACTCGTTCTGGACGCAGGTCTGGTTGATGCAGGCGAGGCCACTCTCGCAGTCGTTCCGCGCACGGCATGACTCCCCGCGCAGCCCCTGCCTGGCCGGACGTTCTTCCTGGATCTCCTTGCCGCTGCACGCGGCAGCGAACGCGGCGAGGACGAGTGCGGTGAGCGCGACGATCGCGCGATCGGCTGCCGACCTGTGGTTCCAACTGAGACGACATAGACGCCTCGCCTCCCGCGCCCGCATCGCCTCGAGCGGTCCTGTACACCGCGGTGTGGTGTCGACGAACCTCTGCACGTTGCCGCGAATGCCGTACGTCGTTCGTGTTCGGTAGGACTCCGAGACGGTGGTGAAGTTCCGGGCCACCGATGTACTCGCCCGGCCGAGCGCGTCGACCGCGAAGGGCTCCCGCGGCTCGATCGGCTGCCCCTTGTTGTCGTATCGGGTCCACCCGCGCACCGCTGATGCTAACCCCTACCACTTGCGCCGCGGATCGTGTGGACTACGCCTGATGCGCGTCTACACGAGCAACCGGGCAGAGGCGCTTGCAGCGCTGCTCTGCGATTCCCTGGCCGAGGTCGGCGGCGATCCCTTCGCTCCGCCGGTCGTCGTCGTGCACAGTCGGGGCATGCAGGCGTGGCTGTCGCAGCGCATCGCCGACCGGCTCGGCATCTGTGCAAACGTCGAGTTCCCGTTCCCGGCGCGCTACGTCACCGAGCTCTTCGAGCTGATCCTCGGGGTAGAGGCCGATCGGCTCGACGCCTGGCGCCGCGCGCGACTGAGGTGGCCGATCTTCGCCCTGCTGCCCCGCTGGCTCGACCGCCCGGAGTTCGAGGAGATCCGGCGCTACCTGACACCGGGCGACGGTGACGATCCGGCGGCCGTCCCGATGAAGCGCTTCCAGCTCGCCGAACGCATCGCGCGGGTCTTCGAGGGCTATTGCACCTATCGGCCGGAACAGGTGTTGCGCTGGCAGGCGGGGGACGACGACCCGGTCGCGACGTGGCAGCCGACGCTCTGGCGCGCCCTGCGGGAGGCCACCGGGGCACCCAACGTCGCCGAGCTCGCCGCGGCCTTCGTCGCGACCCTGGAGGGTGGCGCGAGCCCGGGCGGGGTGCGCTCACCGACGGCTCAGCTCGCCCTGCCCGGCTTCGACGCCGGCGGCCCGAGCCCCACCGCCGCCGGGGTCCCCGAGCGCATCCACGTGTTCGGCATCACGAGCCTGCCGCCGCTGCACCTGCGGGTGCTCGGCGCGCTCTCCCACGCCACCGAGGTTCGCTTCTATCAGCTCTCTCCGTCGCGAGAGTTCTTCGCCGACATCGCGTCGCGACGGGAGATCGCCCGGCGGGAGGAGCGCTCGGGACGACCCGCGGAGCTCGACTTCCTCGACCTCGGCAACCCCCTCCTCGGCGCCTGGGGACGTCTCGGCCGTGAGTTCCAGCGGCTGATCCACGACGCCGGCGTCGCCCTCGTAGACAGCGGAGAGGTCTGGGAGGATCCGACCGATGGCGACGAAGCGCCGACCGCGCTCCGCGTCCTCCAATCCGACATCCTCAACCTCCGGCATCGGACCCGCGGCGACGGGGCTCCGCGCGGACCGCTGGCGCCGACACCGACCGCCCCGCTGGTCCACGACCCCGGCGATCGGTCGATCGAGGTCCACGCGTGCCACAGCGCGATGCGGCAGGTCGAAGTGCTCCAGGATCGGATCCTCGACGCGCTCGAGTCCGACCCGACGTTGGAGCCGCACCAGATCGTCGTGCTCTGCCCGGAGCTGGATCGCTACGCACCGTTGATCGACGCGGTGTTCGGCCGCCGCCTGGTTCCCTACCGCATCGCCGACCGGAGCCTCCGCCGACAGAGCCCCGTCGCCGAGGCCCTGCTCACCGCCATCGGGCTCGTCGAGTCGCGGATGACCGCTTCGGGGCTGATGGATCTGCTGGCGATGGAGCCGGTGGCCGAGCGCTTCAGCGTCGGCCCCAACGACCTCCCCCGTGTGAGCCGCTGGGTCGAGAAGACCGGCACGCCGCCGACGAATAGACTGGAACCGTTGTTGT
>CAZFPM010000009.1:0-52897 GCA_964520965.1 uncultured Myxococcales bacterium | reverse complement strand
GCTGCACACCGCGCGCGCTGCGACCAGCCGGCGTACGATCAGAACACCTGGCGGTTCGGCCTCGATCGCATGATGCTCGGCGTGGCGATGCGGGGGGACGACGACGCCCTCTTCTGCGGCGTGCGGCCCTACGACCCCCTGGAAGGCGACGACGCGCGGCTCGCTGGGCGATTGGCAGGCTTCGCCGAGGCGATGTTCGGCCTCGCGGAGCGCCTCTCCGAGCCGCGGTCGATGCCACGGTGGTGCCGGGACATCGCTGACGCGCTCGGCACCGTCGCGGCGGCCACCGACGACAACGCGTGGCAGCACGAGCACGTGCGAGGCGTGTTGGCCGAGATCGAGGCGGAGACCGAGGCGGCCGGCGCGAGCGAATCCGTGCCCCTCGACGTTGCCCGGGTCGCGCTCGACGGGGCGCTCGAGCGCGATGCCGCCCCCCACGGCTTCCTCTCGGGCGGGGTCACCTTCTGCCAGAGCCTCCCGATGCGGGCGATCCCGTTCGAGGTCGTCTGCCTGCTCGGCATGGAGGAGCGGGCGTTTCCGCGCCGGAGCACGCGGCTCGAGTTCGACCTCGCGGTCAAGATGCCGCTGGTCGGGGACCGCTCGCTCCGGGACGACGATCGCTACCTCTTCCTCGAGGCCCTGCTATCGGCTCGCCGGCGCCTGCTAATCACCTACCGGGGCCACGGAATCCGCGACAACAAGCCGCTGCCGCCTTCCGTCGTCGTCACCGAGCTCCTCGATACGTTGGCGGAGACGTACGACACCGTGGGTGAGGAGAGGCCGCACGCGCCCTGGGTCGTCAACCACCCCCTGCAACCCTTCTCACACCGCTACTTCCACGGCGAGGGACCGCTGTTCAGCTTCGCCGAGGCGTACGTCGCGTCGGCGCGCTCGGCGCTCGGGTCTCGCGCCGAGCCGCCGGTGTTCATCGATCGACCGCTCGACGTCGACCCCGAGCCGGTGGTCCCGCTGGCCGACCTGATCGCCTTCTTCCGCCACCCCGTCCGCTCCTTCTGCCGCGAGACGCTCGGTCTGACGCTGACCGATCCGGACGACCCGCTTCTCGATCGCGAGCCGATCGTCCTCGACCGCCTGGAGCAGGCGATCATCGCCGGCGAGCTTCTCGCCCGCGCGGTCGACGGCCAGGCCCTGCCCGACACCTACGAGCCGGTGCGCGCCGAGGGCGTGCTCCCGCTCGGCCAGCCCGGACGCACGACCCACGCCTGGCTCGCCCAGCAGGTCGCGCCGCTCGATCGCTTCGTCGAGCACTACCGCAGCGCCGGAGCGGACAGCGCGCTGGAGGTCGACATCGACACCGGTCATGGCCGCGTCGTCGGCCGCATCCGCGACGTGTTCGCCGGCCGCCTCGTGCGCCATCAATACGCCCGTGTCAGCGCCCGGGGGCTGCTCTCCCTCTGGATCGAGCACCTCGCGGCGTGCGCGGCGTCTCCGGAGCGGGAGTTCTCGAGCGTGTTGATCGGCCGGGCCGCCCACGCCGGCGGACACAGCTCGCCCCGCACCGTCGAGGTGGTTCGCTTCGGCCCGATGCCGGAGGCGAACGAGGTGCTCGCGCGCCTCGTCCGGCTGCGGGCGATCGGCCGATCCGAGCCGCTCCTGCTCTTCCCGCGGACGTCGTACGCGTGGCAGAGCGCGCTGATGAGCCACATCGAGCGCGACGCGTGGAAGGCCGATCGGCCGACGCGCGACGCGTGGTTCGGCACGTTCAACGGACCGCCGGGCGAGAGCGCAGACCCCTATGTCGCCCGGGTATTCGGCCGCCAGAGCCCCCTCGACACCGACTTCCCGCGGGGTGGGCTCCCGACAGCGGCGGACGCTTCGTTCAAGGAATTGGCCGACCGGGTGTTCCGGCCGCTGATCGACGCCCGCGAGGAGAAGCTGTGAAGGCTCCCGGCAAGGACATCGGCATCGACGCGCCCATGGAGCCGGGCGTCACGCTGGTCGAGGCGAGCGCGGGGACAGGAAAGACCTACACGATCACGTCATTGATCCTGCGGCTGATCGTCGAGCGGGGCTTCCCCATCGAGCGCCTCCTCGTCGTGACGTTCACCGAGGCCGCCACCGCCGAGCTCCAAGCCCGGGTGCGCGGCCGAATCCGACGTGCGTACGAGGCGTTCGCCCGCGACGAGGACCCGCCGGACGATCTGACGATCGCCGCCCTCCTCGCGCGCGCTCGGGCAGAGGATCTCCGCGACGAGGGACGGCGACGGCTGCAGCACGCGCTGTCGCTCTTCGACGAGGCGTCGATCTCGACGATCCACGGATTCTGTCAGCGGGTTCTGCAGGAGAACGCCTTCGAGAGCGGGCTGGTCTTCGATACGGAGCTGATCGGCGATCCGGCCGACGTGATCGTCGGCGTCGTCGAGGACTACTGGGTCGACGCGCAGCACCAGGCGCCGCCGATATTCCTGCGCTACCTGCAGCGGCAGGAGCTGACGCCGCGGGCGCTGGTCCCCCTCGTGAGGCAGGTCTGCCAGGACCCGGAGATGCCGGTCCTGCCAGACACCGTGAGCAAGCCCGACTTCGACTTCGACGCGCTCTTCGTGGAGTTCGAGGCCGCGCGCGAGGCGTGGCACCGCGACGGTATGGAGCTCGTAGAGCAGCTGGCCGCAGCCGCCGATCGGGGAACCCTGAACCGAGGGACCTACCGTCGTGACCGCATCGAGAAGCGAGGACGCGAGACGACCGCATGGTTCGCGGCCGACCCCTCGCTTCTGCTCAAAATCGACCGGGTCGACGTGTTCGGCCGCGCGCACGTCGTCGGACGGACCAACAAGGGGAAGACGACGCCGGAACACCCGCTGCTCGAGCAGATCGACTCTCTGCTCACTGCGTGGCACGCGGCCGAGACCGTCTTGTCGGCATGGCGGCTCGCCTTCGAGCGCGAGCTCGTTCGCTTCGCCCGGCGCGAGGTCCCGGCCCGCAAACGTCGGGCGCGGGTCCAGTCGTTCGACGACCTGCTGCACGACCTCGACCGCGCCCTCCGCGGCGACGGCGGTGATCGGCTCGCCGACGCGATCCGGCGCCGCTACGACGCGGTGTTGATCGATGAGTTCCAGGACACCGACCCGGTGCAGTACGCGATCTTCGAGCGACTCTTCGCGCTCGCGAGCCGCCCCGATGGTGACGGGCTGCTCTTCCTGGTCGGCGATCCCAAGCAGGCGATCTACGGGTTCCGGGGCGCGGACATCTTCGCCTATCTCGGCGCCGCACGGCGGGCGGGCGAACCCTTCTCCCTGGATACGAACCGGCGGTCGACGCCCGGACTGGTCGCGGCGGTCAACACCCTCTTCCGCGCGCCGGGCGTCTTCGTGCTCGACGATATCCACCACCCGGACGTCAGCACGCCCGACGACGCGCGGGGGCCGCTCGTCGTCAACGGACGGGAGCGACCGCCGCTCCAGATCCTCGTCGTCGAGCCGCCCGAGTCGGGGCCGGGCCCTCGAATCTCGCTCCCGGCGCGCGTCGCCCGTCAGATCAGTCGTCTGCTGCAGGCGGAGACGCTCGTCGACGGTCGCCGGGTCGGGCCGGGTGACATCGCGGTGCTGACCCGCTCGAACCGCGAGGGTCGCGATGTGCACGGGGCGCTGCTCGACGCCGGGGTCCCGGCGGTCATCCGCGACGGTACGAGCGTCTTCACGTCGGGCGATGCCGAGGAGCTGCGCCAGATCCTCCAGGCGGTCATGGAGCCGACGCGCATCGACCGGGTGCGCGCCGCGATCACGACCCACCTCTTCGGCCGCACCGGTGACGAGCTCGCGGCGATGGAGCGCGACCCGGACACGTGGGAGCAGACGATCGACCGCTTCCGCGGGTGGCACGACACCTGGCTGACCCGGGGCTTCGCCAGCATGTTCCGCTCGCTGCTCGACGAGCCCCTGCCGGCGGCCCCCGACAGCGCAGACTCCCGACCCGGCGGTCTCCCCGCGCGTCTGCTCGGCCGACCGGACGGCGAGCGGCGCATGACCAATCTGCTCCACCTCTCCGAGCTGCTGCACGAAGCCGAGGCGAACGAGCGCCTCAGCCCGCCCGGCGTGGTTCGCTGGTTGATCGCCCGCCAGCGTACGGGCGGGGATGACGACGCGACCGAGCTCCGCATGGAGAAGGACGACGATGCCGTGCACGTGATGACCGTGCACAAGAGCAAGGGCCTCGAGTTCCCGCTCGTCTACGTCCCGTTCGCGTCCAAGGCCTCGCGGGGTGCAGCGAGCGCCGGTACACCGATCCGCTTCCACGACCCCGAGGACGAACGGCGGACGAAGCTCGACATGGGCTCCGAGGACCACGGCACGCACGCCGACGTCGCCGCCGAGGAGTCGTTCGCCGAAGACGTCCGCCTGCTCTACGTCGCGATCACCCGTGCGCAATACCGTTGCAGCCTGATCTGGGACACCTCCGCAAGGGCAGACCGTTACGCACGATCGCCGCTGGCGTGGCTCCTCTTCCACCCCGACGACGCACGGGCGACGCCCGGCGAGGTGCGCGATCATGTGCACCACCTGGGGTCGGGGCCGATGTGGGCCACGTTCGACGCGTTGACGACCCGCAGCGACGGCGCGATCGAGGCTTGCAAGACGTACGACAAGGACGTGCCGCCCTACGAGGCGACCGAGGGCCGCGAGGGGGAGCTCCGCGCGCGGCATTTCTCCCGGCACGCGTTCCCGTGGCGGGTGTCGAGCTACTCGGGCCTGATCCGCCACCGCGACCCCGGAGAGCCGGCGGGCGACCGGCCCGGCGACGACGAGACCACGCCCGACGATCTGCCGCCGGACATCGAGGGCGGTGAGCGCGTGCCCTTTGCCGACTTCCCGGCCGGACGACGGGCCGGACGTTGCATCCACCGGATCTTCGAGGAGCTCGACTTCGCCGACGTCGACGCCGGCCTGCCGATCATCGAGGAGCAGCTCGGCCGATTCGGGTTCGACGCGAAGCGCTGGACGACCACCGTCAACGAGATGGTCGCCGACACCGTCGCGACCCCGCTGAACGACAGCGGCATGCGCCTCGCGGACATCGCAGCGGGCCGCCGCCTCAACGAGCTCGATTTCGTGTTCCCGGTGCGACGCCGCGGTTCGCTCCCCGTCAGTCCGGCGCGGCTCGCTGCGGTGTTGCGCACGGCGGGCGGCGACGAATTCACCGGCCTCGCCGAGCGCACGGCCGAACTGGGGTTCGCGGCGTTCGAAGGCTACCTCAAGGGCTCCATCGACCTGCTCTTCGAACACGGTGGGCGGTGGTGGGTGGCCGACTACAAGACCAACCGGCTCGGCGATACGGTCGACCGCTATCGCACCGGGCGGCTGGCCGAAGCGATGCGCCACGGGCAATACGACCTGCAGGCCCTGCTCTACACCGTCGCCCTGCACCGCTTCCTCTCCGTGCGGCTGTCTGACTACGCGTACGAACGGCACGTCGGCGGGGCGCTCTACCTCTTCGTCCGCGGCATGGCGCCGGCGCGCGGGCCGATCACCGGCGTCTACGAGACCCGTGTTCCGTTCGCCGTCGTCGAGGCCGTCGACGCCCTCTTCGCCGGGGGGACGCCATGAGCGGTCGACTCCCCGACCGGGTGCAGGTGCTGCTCGACGGCGGCTACCTCGGCCGGCTCGACGTGGAGATGGCGAGATCGCTCTCCCGCGTCGCCGAGATCGACGACCCGCTGGTCATGCTCGGCGTCGCGGTGGCGACGCGGGCGGTCGGCCAGGGGCACATCTGTGCGGAGCTCGGCGCGATCGTCGGGGAGACACCGGTTGACCGGGAGGGCACGGCTCTCGGGGGATTCGACTGGCCCGAGGTCGAGGTGTGGACCGAGGCCCTGCGCGGGTCGGCGCTGGTGGGCGACGGCACATCGCTCACCCCGCTGGTGCTCGCTGGCGACCGACTCTACCTCACCCGCTACTTCGACCACGAGCGCACGCTCGCCCGGGTGTTGAACGAGCGGGCGCACGCTCCCGTCGAGGACTACGACGCCGAGCGGCTGAAACAGGACATCGCGAAGGTCTTCCCCGAGCGGACCGGTTGGCAGGCACGCCAGGCGTTGGCGGCCGTCGCCGCCGTGCGCGGCCGGGTCACCGTCGTCACCGGGGGACCGGGCACCGGCAAGACGGCGGTGGTCGTCCGGGTGTTGGCGCTCCTCGCTTCCCAGGCCGCCGCCGCACGACGCCGGATGCCGCGGATCGAGCTGCTGGCGCCGACCGGAAAGGCGGCGGCACGCCTGGTCGAGTCGATCACGAAGAGCATCGGCGATCTCGGCCTGGCACCGGAGATCGTCGCGGCGATCCCGCGAGACGCGGCGACGATCCACCGTCGGCTCGGGAGCCGGTTCGACGACCCGACGCGTTTTCGGCACGATGCCGACAACCCGCTGCTCGCCGACGTGATCGTGGTCGACGAGGCCTCGATGGTCGACATCGGGCTGATGCGGCGCCTCCTCGACGCCGTCCCGAAGGACGCCCGGCTCATCCTGCTCGGCGACCAGGACCAGCTCGCGTCCGTCGAGGCCGGGGCGATCCTCGGCGACATCTGCCTGGCGGGAGAGGAGCGACCGGGACACTCGCGCCCGCTGCTCGATGCGGCCGAGCACGCGATCGGTACCCTGCCTCCCGATCTTCCTCCCGCGCACGACGGAGACGCTCCCCTCGGCGATCGGATCGTCGAGCTGACCCGAAGCCGTCGCTTCGACGACGAGAGCCCGATCGGGAAGCTCGCCAGCGCGGTCCGCAGTGGCGATGGAGACGCCGTCGAGGCCGCGCTCACCCGTCTCGGCGACGGCGAGGGCTGGCCGGACGGGGCCGAGCCCGGGGTTTACGCGGTCGACACGCCGGGCCCCACCGTCCCCGCGACGTTCCTGGAGCAGTTCCTGGTGCCGGCCTACCGGCGCATGATCGAAGGCGCCGGCGATGGCGACGACGAGCAGCGCGCATGCGCCGCATTCGCGGCTTTCGGACGTTTTCGTGTGCTCTGCGCCCACCGCCGAGGCCCCTTCGGCGTCGAGACCCTGAACCGGCGCATCGAACGAGCCCTCGTCGCAGCGGGGTTGTGCCCCGGGCCAGGTCATTACCCGTTCCGGCCCTTCCTGGTCACCCGCAACGACTACCAGCTGGATCTCTTCAACGGAGACGTGGGCATCGTGCTCGCCGACTCGACCGATTCGTCACGATTGCGCGCCTGGTTCGAGACCGGTGACGGCGGGCTGCGACGGGTTCCGGTGGCACGGCTTCCGGACCACGAGACCTGCTGGGCGATGACGGTGCACAAGAGCCAGGGGTCGGAGTACGAGCGGGTCGCCGTCGTGCTGCCCAACCGCCCCTCGCCGGTGTTGACCGGCGAGCTGATCTACACCGCCGTCACCCGCGCCCGCACCGCCGCAGTGGTCCTCGGCGCGCCCGGTGTGCTCGTCGACGCGGTCTCGCGGCGGGTCCGCCGCGCCTCGGGACTCCGCGAGGCGCTGTGGGGAGCGCGCGAACGTTGAGCTTCGAAGACCACTTCTCGGGGCATGCCGACGACTACGCGCGCTTCCGCCCCGGCTACCCCCCCGAGCTCTTCGCCCTGCTCGCCGGGGCCGCGAACGCACGGCGCCTCGCCTGGGATTGTGGCACCGGTAACGGGCAGACCGCCATCGGCGTCGCCAAGCATTTCGAGGCCGTCGTCGCGACCGACGCGAGCCGGCGACAGATCGACGCGGCGCGAGCACACCCGCGGGTGAGGTATGCGGTCGCCACGGCCGAGGCGTCGGGGTTGGAGCCGGCAACTGTCGATCTCGTGACCGTGTCCCAGGCGCTGCACTGGTTCGACCACCCGCGCTTCTTCGCCGAGGTCGCGCGCGTGTGCGCACCGGGCGGCCTCGTCGCGGCGTCGTGCTACCGACTCTTCGAGGTGTCGGACGCCGTGGACGCGATCGTCCGCGACTTCTACGACGACACGACGGGCCCCTACTGGTCGCCGGTGCGCCGCTTCGTCGACGAGGGGTACGCGTCGATCGAGGCACCCTTCGAGCGCGTCGAGCTCGAGCCGCCGCCGATGTCGGTGCGCTGGGAGTTGGAGCAGATGCTCGGCTTCGTCGGCACGTGGTCGGCCGTGAAGACGTATCAGCGCGAGCGCGGAGAGGACCCGCTGGTCGCCCTCCGCAACGCACTCGCGCCCGCCTGGGGTTCAGGCGAGCGCGAGGTTCGGTGGCCACTGGCCCTGCGCACGTGGCGCGTCTGACGACGATCAGGGCACGATCTCGTAGATGCGGCCGCCGAGCTCGAAGCGAACCCGCTCACCGAGGGCGAGCACGTCACGCAGCTCGGGGTGGTCTCGGAGCAGCGCGAAGTACTCTTCGCTCATGTAGCCGACTCGCTCGTCGACGCTGCGACCGCCGATGTCGGTCTGCACCCAGACGCCGCCGAGGCGCTCGAAGTTGCGGCCCGCGGCGCGGCGGGCGTCGGTCTCGGTGAGCGTCAGGCTCGAACGCTCTTCGTTGCGCTGGATCGAGCGCTCGACCGCGTCGCGCCCCGTCTCCGCCTGGGCGACCGGCACCGTGGGGGCCGGGCGGCTGGCCGGACCGCGATTGCGGGACGACGAGCGCGAGCCGGTCGAACCTGCGGCCAGGCCGTCGAATCCGCCCATGTCGCCAGGGGCGTCCCACATCGGCTCGGCGGCGGCTTCGGCTTCCTCGTCCATGTCGAATCGACGGGTCGCCCGACCACCGCCGGCCCGCGGCATCTCGCGGTCGGCGATGGAGTCGTCTTCCCACATCGGCTCGGGGGTCGGCTGCCACAGCTGCTCGTTCGGGTCCATCGCCAGGTAGCTCGTGTAGGGCGTGACGATGCCCCACGCGGTCGCCAGCTCGACGATCTCGTCGATGCGACGCTGGCTCTCACCGCGGTCTTCGATCTCGGTCAGGAGCGCGTCGACCCGACGGTGGGCCCAGAGATTGGCGACGAAGTTCGTGTTGGCGTCGGTGTCGGCCATGAAGGTGGCGCCGTACTCCATCGTCCAGTCGCGACCACCGGCTGCCTGGCCGCGGACCACGACCTGGTCGCTCGAGCTGGCCTCGTAGCGCCCGAAGATCGTGATCTCGCGCTCGCGGTACAGGTCGGGGAGCGGGCTCGGGTAGACGTCGTCGACATCGACCCGGCCGAAGTCGATCTCCAGGTGGGTCAGGAGCGGGGAACCGATCGTGTCGACGAACTCGCCGACCACGTCGCTCATGTCTTCGTTCGGTCGCACGTAGCCGGTCTCGCCACGGCCGCGACGAGCCACGCCGTCGAGCAGACGCGTGTTGACGTCGTAGCCGACGCCGAAGGCGAAGACGCGCCGATCGCCGTCGCTGATTCCGCGTCCGGCGATGTCGAGGATGTCGTCGACGTCGGTGTCGCCCTCGGTGGGCAGCCCGTCGGTGACGAAGATGATCGCGTGCGGACGCTCGGGCGACGCCGGGTCGTCGAGTGCGCGCTCCAGGGCGCCCGAGATGTTGGTGTTGCCGCGCGCTCGCAGCGTGGAGATGAAGGCGAGCGCCGCGTCGACGTTCTCGCGCGTCGCGCGCACCGGCTCATCGAACGCCGGGTTCACGCCGCTCGAGAAGCCGATGATCTGGAACATGTCGTCCCGACCGAGGTTCTCGACGCAGTAGCGGAGCATCTCCTGGGCCTGGTCGATCTTGTCGCCGGCCATCGAGCCCGACGTGTCGACGACCAGGGTCACCTGCTTCGGAAGCACCTCCAGCTCCTCGAGGTCCGGCGAGGGCGCGAGCGTGAGCATGAAGTACCCGTCTTCGCCATCGTCGTCGTCGAAGGTCAGCAGCGAGAAGCCGAGGTCTTCGCCGGTGAGGCCGACGAAGAGCTCGAAGTCTTCCGCCGTACCCATGCCGACCTCTTCCATCGACACGCGCACACGGCGTCCGCCCCGCTCCTCGATGGTCTCGACCTCGTGGTAGGGCGCGTAGACGGTCGTGATGTTGTGCGAGCTCTCGACCTCGCCGGAGACGACGAACGACGGGATCTCGGCGCTCGCGGACTCGTGGATCGGGTAGCGGTAGTGGAGCATCGTGCCTTGCCGCTCGACGACCGTGGCGTACTCGATCTCGACGGTCTGCTCCCCGTTGGCGGGGACCGGGAAGATCGACGCCTGGAAGAGCTCCCCGTCGATGTACTCCAGCAGCCCCGGGTCGCGCATGCGGCGAACGATGTTCTCGTAGGTCTGGCGCGCCTGGTCGCGCGGCAGCACCTCGCCGGCGATGCGCTCGCCGTTCATCCAGATCGCAAAATCCGTCGTCACGGCGCCCGGCGGCACGGCGAAGTAGTAGGTGGCCTCGAGGTTCGTCGACGTGTGGTTGCGGAAGATCTGGGTGACGTGGGTCACCGCGCCGCGCTCGCGGATCTCGAAGTCGACGCGGTGTGAAGTCAGGGCCAGCGGCGTGACCGCTTCGTCTCGGGGAATGAGCAGACCCTGCGCGAACGCGCCGGTCGAGACGACCATCAGGGCAGCGACGAGAGCGGTTCGGAGCAGTCGGTGAGTCATGACGACCTCGGTCGTTGGGGGTTGCCGATGTCGTCTTGAACGGCGCGCACGCGGTTTGGGTCTGAGCGGGTCCGATCTTCCCGCCGAGGTGGCCGAGGTCGCTGGCGCCCCGGCTTGCCGTCGACGATTCCACCGGTTACTGCTCGCCCCGACACAGCCCTCGCCGCGACGCCCATGCTCCACAGATTCGCCAGGTTCGTGACCACGAGGCGCGCCGCGCCGCTCGCGCTGGTGGCGGCGTTGGTCATCAGCGCGTTCGTCGCCGTCGGGGTTCGCGGCGTGAAGATGGACTTCACGCCCCAGGCCCTCTTCACGACGTTCAGCGATCAGCAGGCGATCGACCGCCGGTTCGTCGACACGTTCGGCAATACCGAGAACATCCTGCTCGTGATCGTGCAGGCCGACGACGTGCTCCGGCACGACGTGCTCGACTTCGTTCACCAGATCGGTGACGAGGCGGCCGGCGTGGGCGGGATCGAGCGCATCGAGAGCATCACCCGGTCGTCGGTGCCCCGCACCGTGGGTCCGGGGACACTGGTCGTCGACTCACCGGTCGAGGGCGATCGGGTCGAAGCCGACGAAGCAGAGGAGCTTCGGCAGGCGCTCGCCCGGAGCACGATCTTCGACGGCTCGCTCGTCAGCGAGGCAAGACAGACGACGGTGGTGGCGCTCTTTCTCGAGGACGAGTTCGAGCAGCTCGCGGTGCTTGAACCGCTGGTCGACGAGATCGCGGAGCGGGTGGCAGCGCTGGACCTCCCTCCGGGCGCGTCGGCAGAGGTCGGTGGCCTCCCACACATTCGTGTTCACATGGTCGTTCGCTTCCGGACGGACCAGACGAAGCTGATCCCGTTCTCGCTGCTGGTGTGCGGATTGATGTTGCTGATGGCGTTTCGCTGGCTGCCCGGCGTCGTGCTGCCGGTCGGTGGGGTCGGCCTCACGGTGTGCATGGTCGTCGGCGGCATGGCCCTGGTCCAGGAGCCGTTCAACATCATCAACCAGATCGTCCCGACGCTGCTGATCATCATCGGGACGAGCGACTCGATCCACCTGGTCAGCCGCTACGGCGAGGAGCTCTCCGCCGGTTTCGACCGTCGCGAGGCGAGCCGCCGAACCCTCGTGGCGATGGCGGCAGCGTGCCTTCTGACCTCGGCCACGACCGCGGTCGGCTTCGGGTCCCTGGTGATCTCCAAGACGACGATCCTGGCGCGATTCGGGCTCACGGCAGCGGCGGGGGTGATGCTGGCCTACGTCACGACGGTGCTTTTTCTTCCGCCGATGCTCACGCTCGTCCGTCGACCCGGGCGTGGGTTCGGCGGCGACGGAAGCGACCGCATCGAGCGCTTCTCGGAGGCCGTGGTCGGCGCGTCGATCCGTCGGCCTCGATTGACGCTGGCGATTGCGGCCGTGCTCGGCGCCTGCCTGGTCGCGCTCGGCGCCCGCGTGATCGTGGACACCACGCTCCTCGAGGCGTTCACGCCATCGGACCCCGTGCACATCCAGACTCGGTTACTCGAGCGCGAACTCGATGGCGTATTGCCCTTCGAGATCAGTCTCGCCGCGCAGACGCAGGGCCGCTTCGACGACCCCGAAGTGCTCAACGCCGTCGCCGAGGTCCAGGCCTGGTTGGAGACACGCGACGGCGTCCTGTCGACGACGAGCTACGGTGACCTGCTCCACGAGATGTGGGTCGCATGGTCCGACGATCCAGCCATGCGGGACACCCCCTTCCGGAGCCGGGCACAGGTCGCCCAGCTCGCGTCGCTGCTGGAGAGCGGACGTCCGAACCCGATCGCGCCCTACGTCAGCTTCGACCGCCGACATCTGCGGCTGAACATCAAGCTCAGCGACGACGGATCCACCGCGGCGCTCGCCCTCGCCGACGCGCTCCGGGACCAGCTGACGGCGGCCCTCGGCGGGCTCGACGACGTGACGTGGGAGCTGACGGGAGATGCCTACACCGGATCGCTCGGGCTCGACTCGTTGATCCGCGACCTGACCAACAGCCTCGCGCTGGCGATCGCCGTGATCTTCGGCATCATGACCCTGCTCTTCCGCAGCCTGCGCATGGGGCTGATCAGTGTCCCGGCGAATGTGCTGCCGCTCCTGTCGACGTGGGCTTACATGGCGGTGCGCGGCGTGCCGCTGAACACGACGACGGCGATTATCTTCTCGGTCTCGATCGGGCTCGCCGTCGACGACACGGTCCACTTTTTGGCCCGATTCGGCGAAGAGCGCCGGGAGGGGGTGGACATGGACACGGCCCTGCTCCGCACCGCGCGCGGAAGCGGGCGGGCGATCGTCGTCACCAGCCTGATGCTCGGCTTCGGCATGCTGGTGATGTTGCTGTCGACGTTCATGCCGGTCCGGCTCTTCGGCGAGCTCCTGTGCGTGACGATCGCGGCCTGTGTCGTGGGCGATCTCGCCGTTCTGCCGGCGATGCTGAAGATATGGTCACGGTGAATCACCTTCCGGTCTCCCCCGCGTTCGGCTAGCCTCGCGGCCTGCGTGGTCGGGCCAACTGCGTACCGAAACGACTCCCTTCTGGTGCCGCAATGCGGTGGAGCGATCGGCTGCTCGTACTCCTTCTGCTCGCGATCCCTCTCGGAACGGGCGCGTACAAGGTGTTCGTGCTCGACTACCGGCTCCAGGACGTGCTGCCGGAGACCGAGTACCGGGTCGTCCTCGAGATGTCCCTCGACGGGAACCTCAGCCGTGCCCGGGCCCAGACCTACCTGCCCGTCAGCGACGGGCACCAGGAGATCACCGAGGCGCACCCGAGCTCCGACGCCACCTTCCGCTTCTCCGAGCGGCACGAGGGGACCAACCGGATCGGCAGATGGTTCGGCACGTCGGTGCCTGACGGGACGTCGTTCTCGTATTCGTTCACCGCCCGGCTGCTCGGCCAGCGCTACGAGTTCGCGCCCTCCATCACCGTCCCCGAGGTCTACCCGCCGTCGGTCGTTCGCCACCTGCGGCCCGAGGAGGCGATCCAGGTGGACGCCCCGGAGATCCTGGAGCAGGTCGAGACCCTGTCGAGCAACGAAGGCACGCTGCCCGAGCGACTGCAGCGGATCTTCGACTACGCCAGCAGTCTGCAATCGCGCCCGTTCACGGGCACCACGGACGCGCTCACGGCGCTGCGCCTGGGCGAGGCGAGCTGCAACGGCAAGAGCCGGCTCTTCGCCGCGCTCGCCCGCGCCTCGGGCATCCCGACCCGCCTGGTCGGGGGCCTGATCCTCGAAACGGGACGCAAACGGACCTCGCACCAATGGGTCGAGGCGTACGTCGGCGGCTACTGGGTCCCCTTCGATCCGACCAACGGACACTTCGCCGCCCTGCCGCCCAACTACCTGATCCTGTACCGCGACGACCGGTCGCTCTTCCGGCACACCGCGGACGTCAACTTCGACTACGCCTTCATCACCACCGCGCGACAGGTGCCGGCGGCACGCGCGTTGGAGACCTTCCGCGCGTTCAACGTGTGGGCGCTCTTCGAGCGGCTCGGTCTGCCGTTTTCACTGCTGCGGACGGTGCTGATGTTGCCGATCGGGGCACTGATCGTGGTCGTGTTCCGCAACGTCCTCGGGGTCCCTACCTTCGGCACGTTCCTTCCCGCCCTGATCGCCGCCGCCACGGCGGAGCCCGGCATCGTCTGGGGTCTGGTCGCGATCTGTTTCGTCATGGCGTCGGTCGCGACCGTGCGCTTCGTCTTGCAGCGTTTCGCGCTCCTGCACTCACCGACACTGGCGATCCTGCTGGCCGTCGTCGTGTTCTCGATGCTCGGTGCGACCCTCGTGGCCGAGCGGCTCGGCATCGTCGGGCTCACCCGGATCTCGTACTTCCCGATCGCGGTGATGGCGATCGCGTCGGAGCGCTTCTACCTCGCGCTGGTCGAGCAGGGCGCCTCCCGCGCCGCGCGGGACCTCGGTGGCACCCTGATCGTCGTGTTTGGTTGCTACATCGTGATGAACTCCACGGCGATGCAGGTGCTCGTATCTGGCTTTCCCGAGGTGCTTCTCTGGGCCGTCGCCGCGAACGTCTACCTCGGCCGGTGGATCGGCGTGCGCTTGCTCGAGCTGATCCGTTTCCGCGGTCTCCTGACCGCCGGCGAGGTGCCCCATTAATCCGTTCCGGACCGTAGCCGGCCTGGTTCGAGGCCGGGACCGCCTGCGGGCGCTCGTCGGGATCAACCGGCGGAACATCGAGCTGGTCTACGCGAACAATCGGCGCGCAGACTACCCGCTCGTCGACGACAAGCTGGTCTGCAAGGAGCTGATGGTGGCGGCGGGTGTGCCGGTGGCGCAGACCGTGGCGATATGCGACGGCCTCTACGCCGTGACCGATGTGGTCGAGAAGGTGCGGAACACCGGAGACATCGTGGCGAAGCCGGCGAATGCCAGCGGCGGCGACGGCATTCTCGTGCTCGGATCGCGGCAGGACGACGGCTGGAGAGCCTCCGGCGGGCGCCTCGTCACCGACGACGACCTCGAACAACACCTCGCGAATATCGTGTTCGGCGCATACGCCAAGGAGCTCGACGACCGCGCGTTCATCGAGGAGCGCATCTTCGCGCACCCGAAGCTCCAGTCGTGGTCGCCCGACGGACTCTGCGACGTGCGGCTACTCTTCCTGCGCGGAGAGCCGCTCATGGCGATGCTCCGCGTCCCGACCAGGGTGTCGGGGGGCCGCGCGAACCTGCACCAGGGCGGCGTCGGCGTCGCGATCGACCTGGCCACGGGCCGCACGACCCGGGCCGTCGTGCGCGAACAGGTGACCGACGTTCACCCGGACACCGGCGCCGAGCTCGTCGGCTACGACCTGCCGGACTGGGAGCAGACACTGGAGGTCGGACGCCGGGCGGCCGGCTGCGTGCCCCTGGGTTACCTCGGCGTCGACATCGTGCTCGACGCCGACCGCGGACCGCTCGTGCTCGAGATGAACGCGCGCCCCGGGCTGGAGATCCAGAACGTGAACGGCCGGTTCCTCGGACCCAAGGTCGACCGGGTGCTCGCGTGAAGGGGCGGCGCCTGTGGCCGGTGTTGATCGTGCTCGCGCTCGCGCTCGGCCTCGTGATCGCGATGGAGCGCGCCGGGCGCGACCAGGGCGCCCATTACGAGACCATCCTCGTCGCAGGCGGCGCGGGAGGCAGCGAAGGCGGGGGCGAAGACGACACCGCCGGTGAAGAGGCCTGGCAGGCGACGGACCCGACGAGCACCGAACACGCGCGAGCGCGCCAGCTGATGCGCCGCGGTGAACTCGACGCGGCGCTCGACCTCTACGAGATCGTGACCAATATCGACGTCCCGCCGGTGCCGCTCCTCACGGAGTACGCGTACGCGATGCGGCGCGCACACCGGTGCGACGAGGCCGCGGAACTCACGGCCCGGGCGCTGGCTCGCGCGCCAGAAGACGGCGGTGTCAACTTCGCCCACGCGTTGACGCACCGCTGCCTCGGCGACGAGTCAGAGGCGCTGGAGGCGTTCGAACGCGCCCTGGTCGCACGGCCCAACCACTCCCCGAGCCGCATTGCCTACGGGGAGTACCTGCGCCGAACCGGCGATCTCGACGCCGCGGTCCGCATCCTGGAGCCGGCGGCCCACTTCGGCAGCAACGACGAACGCGCCCGGGCGTTGGCGCAGCTCGGACGATGCCTGTTCGAGCGTGGCAATCGCTCCCACGCACGGGAGGTGCTGGCCGAGGCGATCGAACGCGCACCGGCTTCGGTGGATATCTGGATGTCGGTGGCGCGAACCTACCTCCTCTCGGACAACGAAGAGGATCAACGGACCGCCTTCGAGCACGCCAAGCGGGCGAGCCGCCTCGCTCCCGAGCTCGCCACACCGCACAGTGTTCTCGGGCGCGTACACGAGAAGCTCGGCCAGCGCCTCGAAGCGATCGTAGCCTACGAGCGGGCGGCGCAGCTCGATCCGGAATACGTCTACATCCGCACGCGACTGGTGCGGCTCGGCCTGGAGGAAGAGGAGTTCGAGATCGCGGGCCGGGCGGCGAGCGAGCTTCTCGAGATCGACCCGTCACAGGCGGAGTACCACTTCCTGCACGGTCTGGTGGCCGCTCGAAACCGCCAATACGACGCCGCAGAGGCGTCGTATCGAGAGGCGATCCGGGTCCGGGAGGGCGAGTACGCAGAGGCCTGGTACAACCTCGGGATCCTGCACCGAGAGACCGGCGCGTTGGAAGAGGCGATGGTCGCCTACGACCGAGCCTTGCAGCTGCGCTCCGACTACGAGGCGGCATGGAACAACCTGGGACTCGTCTACTTCGACCTCGAAGCGTACGAAGAGGCGGAGATCGCGTTCCACAGCGCGATCGAGCTGCGCGACGACTACGCGGCGGCATGGAGCAATCTCGGCCGGCTCTACTCGACGCTCGATGATTACACCCCGGCCGCCGACGCATACGAGCGGGCGCTGGAGCTCGATCCCGACAACCGGATCGTCCGCCTGCGACTGGCGGTCGCCTACCGCCGAACCGGCAGGACGGCACGCTCGATCGCGGTCTACGAGTCGCTGGTGCGCGACGAACCGCGATACGTCTCCGCCTGGTACAACCTCGGCATCGCCCTCGCCGCCTCCGGACGGAGCGACGCCGCACGCAACGCCTACCTCTCGGCGTTGATCGTAGACCCCGGGCACCGCAGCTCACTCGTGAACCTGGGCCGGCTCGAAGCGCGCATGGGCCTCGTGGATGAAGCGATGGCCCACCTGACCGACGCCCTCGACCGCGACCAGACCGATGTGAGCGTCCGGCTGGAGATCGCCGAGCTCTCCGTCGCTCGGGGCGACACCGAGCGGTGCGCCCGCGAGGCCCAAAGAGTGCTCGCCCAGGTACCCGCCCACTCCGTCGCCACAGCCCTTGCCGCCCGCTGCGGCGCCGCCCGCCGCACCCCCTGATCACCCCACGTCAGCGTTGGAGACACAGCCGTCCCCCGCTCGCGGGGGACAGCGAAGCGAAGCGAAGCAGGGGGGGAGCCACACTCTACCGCTCACCCGCACCCGGCGCACCTCACCAGATCAACCGAATCGGCCCCAGGCTCGACGCCACGATCAAGTGCTCGCCCCAGGCGACGATGCTCTGCACCGATCCCGCGTGCGCCCGGCCCACGTCTGCGAACTCACCGGTCCGCGCCGTCCCCGGCTCCATCCAAACGCTCTCGAAGCCCTCATCGGGATCGTAGCGACTGAGGTCGATGCCGAGGGACGGGCCGTCTCGGACGACGACTCCTCCATCGAGCACAGCGAGGCCCATCCCGGCACCCGCCTGTTCTCGCACGACAATCGCGGCCACCGGCGATTCCAGCTCGGCCACGCAGGTTCCATACACGGGCCCCGGAAACGCACACTCGAAATAGATCGCGCCGCCAGGCCCCACCGTAACGTACGGCCTCGTGTAGTTGGCCCCGGCCGTCGCGTCGAGCCACGACTCGATCGTCGCCGTGTCACCGGCGAATCGAATGCGCCGGATGCGGCGGCGGTCGATGTCGAACACGAGCACCGAGCTGTCGGCGGCGACGGCGATATCGCCCAGCCGCCCGAAGGTCGCCTCCGCGGCATCACCGCCGTCACCCCAAGGCTCCGTCGTGGCCGACCCGCCGCCAGCGACGCGTTCGATCCGACCGGCTTCCGGGGCCCCGCTCCGCACCCCGACCCGGCTGATCACCCAGTCGCCTTCCGGATTCGCGTGACCCAGATAGAGCCACCCGCCGTCGTCGTCGAGCGAGATTGTCCGCACATCGCCGAGCGCCGCCACGGTCGCCAGCACAGGATCTCCCAACCTGTCGCCGCCCGCGACATGCCGGACCACGCCGTCGGGGTCGATGGCAAACACGACGCTCCGAGTCCTGTTCGAGGCGCTGAAGTAGATCGTGTCGTCCGGGGCGACGGCGAGCGAGATGTGGTAGCCGCTGGGGTCTATTGCCAGCGCGGGCACCGGAAACAACGCCGCGAGGTCGTCGAGCACGGCGGGGGAAAGCACGGTGAGAGCCGCACCGACGTTCACGAGGGGGACCACCATCCCCGGTGGCGGCGCGACGACGTCGAAGGTCACCGTCAAGGGGCTCCCCGTCACGTGAGCACCGAAGATGTCTGTGCGCTCGATGCGGAACGTCTGCGCTCCGAGCGTCCGCGAGGTCCGGAACGAAAACCTGCCCGGCCCGTCGGCGTCGGTCACGGCGCTGCGGACCTGGGGCCACGCGCCCACCGCCTGCGCGAAGCCGCTCACCCACATCTGGGAAACGCCGGTCCCCGTGTCGTCGGTCACCGACACCTCGACGGGCGCCGCGATGTTGTGGAAGACCACCTCCTGTCCGTCGCCATCCACCAGGCCGAGGCTCAGCTCCACCGGCTCGGGCAGCACAGGAGCCACGATCATCTCTATCCGAGCACTGTACCGGTCGATGATGTACACGTTGCCTTCGCCGTCGACATCCAGGTTGACGAGGCGGGGGTCGAGCGCCGGCAGTCCACCCGTCGCGGCATCGGCGTACTCGTGGAACGTGTTCTCCGCCGCTTCACCAGCGATGGTTCGCAGATGTCGGGTCTCGGGCGCGATGTGGACGACGCGGGCCCCTGTGGTGCTCGCGGACCGCCAGACATAGAGACCGCCATCCGGCGCGTGCGCCATCGGGCCGATCTGGCCGCCGAAGTTCGTGAACCGCGCGTCGTAATCCGCTTCCTCCGACGTCCCGTCTTCGCTGCCGGCGACGACGTGCGTCGCCTGGCCGTCCTCGACGAGGACGATCGCATCGACTCCCTCGGCCGCCACGATCCGCCCGCCGGAACCCGCGTCGGACAGTACCAGCTCCGTTCCGCAGGCGTTCTCCGCCGCGACCAGGAGCCGACCGTCCGACAGGGCTTCCAGCCCATCGAAGCTGGAGCTCCCGCTCCCGAGCACGACACCGAGCTGCTCCGTCGCGTCGCAGTCGCCGGAGTCGAACCACGCTTCGATCACACCGTCCGGGCGAATACGACGGACCCGTGGGATGTCTGGGTCGAGGACGACGAGCGACCCGTCGGGGAAGACGGTCATGTCCCCGATGTCCGTCAGCGTCGCGTCCAGCGCGTATCCTCCGTCACCCGGTCCGCCCAAGGAACCGCCACCGGCGAACCGGTCGATGGTCGGCACCGGTGCACCGAGGTCCACCACCCGGATGATGGGAGGCTCCCAGAGATAGAGCAGCTGGCGCTCCTCGTCGAGCGCCAGCCGATCCGGGCTCTCAACGCGGGCACCGAGCGCCGGACCCCCATCGCCGGTGGAACCCGGCGTGCCGGTCCCGGCGATCGCTTCGCGCGTGCCGTCGGGCGCGATCCGCTGGATCGTCGCCGACTCCGCCGCGTAGATCGTGCCGTCGGAAGCGACGACCGCGTCGGTGAAACCGGCTTCGTTGCGACAGATCGCCCAGGGGTCGTCCAGGAGGCAGGCCGACAGGGATATCGCCCCATAGATCGGGATCAGCGTGCCCGACTCTGGCACCACTGCCGTGAACGCCGCCTCCGCATCGGCCACGCCTACAGCGCGTGCCGTCACGACATACGTGCCCGAGGCACGACCGAGCACTACCGAGAGCGTGATGAGCCCGCTGGCGTCCGTGGTCGCGCCTGCCGGTTCGAGGCGCATCGGAGGTGACGACGTGAACACGACCGGGACGAGCTCGGCCAGCGGCTCCCCGTCGCCGTCGACGAGCTGGAGCGTCACGGCATCGACGAGCCGTTGGTTCGGAAGCCCCTCGCCGGCGCCCGCAAAGCGCACCGAGAACCACCGTTCCGTGCACGCGGCGTCGTGGTCACAGTCGGTATCGTCGCAGTCGACATCGCCGTCGCAGTCATCGTCCGCACCGCTGTCGCACGCCTCAGTGCCGGGCGGAAAGCCAACCAGGACCGAGCAGATCGTGCCTCGTCCGTCAGGCGTGCACACGAACTCTCCGTCCGCGGTGCACTCCCCGACACCCGCCGTGCAGGGTCCACCGACACCCGGAATGCCCTCGTCCACCTCGTCGTCACAGTCGTTGTCCTCGCCGTCGCAGAGCTCCGGGGCGCCGGGCCAGGTCGTCGGGCGCGTGTCGTCGCAATCTCCGCTCGGACCGACGTAGCCGAACGGCTGCTCACACGCCTCGACACTGGCGAGATCCGACCCATACCCGTCGCGATCGCCGTCCGCCCACCAGGTCTCCACGTCGGCCGCTGCCAGGTCGATGCGGCCGTCGCAGTCGTCGTCGATTCCGTTGCAGAGCTCCCTGGCCTCCGGGTTGACCCGCGGCGCGTCGTCGTCGCAGTCGAGCGCGAGGCAATCCCGTCCCACCCCGTAGCCGTCTTCGTCAGCGTCCAGGCACCCGATGATCGGCAGGCACGCTTCGACGTCGACCCCGCCCGACGAGCGCGATGACGAGCACTCGAACCCGAGCGGGCATGCGCCGGCCTCGCAGTAGAACGCACAGTACGCGGTGTCGTCCGCCGCGGCACACAGTCGATTCGCGCACTCGTTATCGGTCTCGCAAACCGCACCCGCCTCCGATGGGAAGGGGGGCGAGGCGACGAGGAGACAGCGCAGGTGGCCTGCTTCGCAGACCCACTCGTGTCCGATGACGCACTTCTCGCCGGGCGTACCCGCCACCAGTCCGCAGCCACCGCAGATGTTCGGCTCGGTCCCACCGACGCAGGCGATCTGGTTGGGTCCGGCGCAGAGGTACCGACCGTCGTCGCAGGCGCCACAGGGGTCTCCGGGGGGGAAGAGCAACGGAACGTCGCCACCGCACGGGTTGGTGGCGATGTCACCACATTCGACCGTGTCGGCGTCGGCGCAGAACCAGGATCCTCCAGGGCAGGCCTCGCTGGGACTTCCGGCGAGCGGCGCGCAGCCGCCGCACGCGTTGGCCGCGGGGTCGTCGCAGACGGCCCGGTCGGGATCGCTCGGGTGACACTGCCAGGCGCCGGCGCACGTCCCACAGGCCTCTCCCAGCTCCACCCCGAGCGGCGCGCAGCCACCGCACGCGTTCAAGCCGTCGTCGGCGCCCACACAAGCTACGGTGTCCGCGCTGGTGCAGACGACCCTCCCGCCGAGACAGGCACCACACGGCGTGCTCGGGTACGACGCCAGCACACTGAAGCCGCCGCACGGGTTCTCCCCGACGCCGCCGCATCGAACGGCTGCGTCGGACTCACACGCCCAGATTCCGTCGGATCGCCCGCCCGCGGTGCACAGGCCACCGGGCTCGCCGGCAAGCTCGATGCAGCCTCCGCACGACGTCGTCTCCGACGCCTCGGGGCAGGCGAGCTACGCGCCGGCGCAGGTGAGCCGCCCGTCGTCACAGGGTCCGCACGAGGCATCCGGCTGGCCTGCGAGCAGACCGCAACCGCCGCACGCATTCGGCTCGGTCGCGCCGGCACAGCGCAGCGCGTCGGGGCCGTCGCAGAGCAGCACGCCGTCCTCGCAAGCACCGCACGTGCCGCCCGGGGATGCCACCGTGCCGTCGTGGACGAGAGACAGCTCCCCTCCGCAGAGGTTGCCCGGCCCGACATCGTGGCCTGGGCCGACATCGGCCGGCGTATCGGCGGCCGGTGTGTCGCCGGCCCCGTCGCGCGAAGCGTCCGGGAGCACGTCGCCGCTCGCCACGTCGCCGCCCGTATCGGCGACGCCGGTGTCCGGACACACGCACCGCTCCCGGGTCCCGTCGGCACCGCATGGTGCGACCCCGAGGCTGCCGTCGGGACAGCGACAGGCGACCTCGACAGCGTCCGAACACTCCGGACCGCTGCCGCACGACAGCGCGAGCGTCGCCGCGAGGAATACCGACGGTGCGGCGGCGGAGAACCGGGTCGGGCGAAAAACGAAAAGCATGCACGGCCTCCGCACGGGTGCGAGCCGCGGATCCGATCCGGACGGTACGCCGCAGTCGCGTCGGGAAGCATCGGTAGGGGTGGAGTCCCCAATTCTGCTCCACCCTCGGTGGAACCACAACGGCGAAGCAGGGGGGGAGCCTCACTCTACCGCGCACGTCCTATCGACGGCCGCCCCCTACGCCGGCTCCACCGCCACGTCTGACTTCTGCGGCCCCGCCCGCACCGGCGACGGAACCGGATCCTGCGGCGGATCCTCGACCAACCCGGGGCCGCTCGGCGTATCGCCACCCCCAGGATCCCGGGCGAACCCGTACTTCTCGAAGTAGGGGCGAAGGCGCTCGTAGATCTCGGCGCGGTCGAGTCCGTACTCCGAGAGGTCGTACTCGTGCACGCTTCGATACTTGCTCGCCCGGGTCGCCTCGCGGTCGAGTCGCGCCCGGAACGCGTCGGTCATCGGGATGTCGAAGTGCCGGTAGATGTCTTCGACCGTGCCCTTCGGGTCGCCGACGAAGTCGTCGTAGCGATATGTGACGAAGCGCTCCGCCCCGGCGAACTCCTCTCCGCGCTCGAGCACGTAGAGGTAGTAGTCCATGCCGAGCCGCGCCCAGTAACGAAACTCCGGCGAGTCCTTGGGGAGCTTCGGGGAGTGTATCGAGTACGGGCCCGAGAACATGCTGATCATCGAGCCGAGCGCGTTGTAGGGGTGCCGCACGAGCTGGACGAAGCGCGCGTCGGGGAAGGCCTCGCACACCGAGCGGAGCCGACCGCCGAAGAAAACGTTCTTCGACAACAGGATCCGGTCTCGACCGGTCGCGAAGATGTGTCGCTGCAGGCACCCGCGGTAGAAACGCATCACGCGCTGTCGCTTCTCGTCGGGGAGCCGGTCGAGGAAATCGAGATGGGTCATCTCCGTCGGCGACGGCAGGATCATCAGGACGGCCGGATCGAGCAGCGTCATGATGAAGATGAACTCCTCTTCCTCCGCGCGCGTCCACCCGACGGCGTGGACACCGTCCCACCCCTTGAACCACGCGCGTTCGCAGACCCGAAGCAGCCGCTCCATCGGCCGGCCGATATGCCGATCGACCCACGCCAACGCGGCGATCGCCTTGTACCAGGTCACCGCCGGAAAGAGCGTCTGGTAGAGCTTCATATAAGTGAAGCGCTCGTCGTCCAGACACATCAGCCGGTGCATGAACGTCGTGCCGGAGCGCGGGTTCGCGATGACGAAGATCGGCTCGCGAACCTCGGTCTTCCGGAAGCCCGGGAAGAAGATGTGGTCGAGCGTCTGACCGACCATCACGACGACCGAGAACACCCAGACGGCGATCAGGAATCCCATCACGACGGCGAACCGCCGAAGCGAGAACGTGCGTGGCCGAAGCAGGATCCGGAACGCACGGCGCAGGGTGTCGAGATCGAACATCGGTCGGGGGGAAACCGTCCGCGTGACCAAGGGCCGTATACACGACCCTCCTCCCTCCTTCACCTCACTATCCTCGCGCGTCTGTCAATGGTACATCCGGCCACAACGCTGCCGAAAAACCGACGGGCCGGTCGGAAACGACGCCGTCCGGGCGCGCTCCCCCCGAGTTCCTCCCGACAACGCCGAAGCCATCGACCGCCTGCTAGACACACTCGCCTCGGTCGTCACCCGACAGCGGCTGCCGGTGCTCGTGGTCATCGTCGCCCTCGCCGCTGCGTTCTCGCTGCGCATTCCCGAGATCCAGGCGGATTTCACGCCCTCGGACCTCTTCGCGAAGTTCGAGGACCAGGAGGCCGTCGCAGCCGAGTTCCGCGAAGAGTTCGGCAACACGGACAACGTGCTCCTGGTGCTCGTCCACGCTCCCGACGTGCTCGACCGCGAGGTGCTCCAGTTCACGCACGACATCACCCGGGCCTTGGCGAACGAGGATTACGCAGCGCGGGTCGACGCGATCACCGTGCTGCCGATTCCCCGAGAGCCCGACGACGACGACCGCGACCGGGCCGACGAGAGCGTTCTCAGCGGCCTCTACATCACCGGGTCGACCGTCTCGACGCAGCTCTCACGGATCGCCGCCTCGATGCGTGGCGTCGAGCCGCGACTCGACGGCGAGGCCGCGACCCGGGTCCCGGACGTCGTGATCAACCTCGCCCTCGGCACCGGCACCGTGCGGCCGGCCATCGATGGCGACCAGGTGACCGACGACGAGGCGCGCATACTCCGCGATGCCCTGCGCGGCTCGCGCCTCATCGAGGGAAGGCTGATCAGCCGCGACGGCACCCTCACGGCGATCGCCGTCTCGCTGTCCGACCACCTGACGCGGAACGCCGACGTGGCCGGTGTCATCGCCAGCGTCGAGAGCCAGCTGGCGAGTCGGCCGCCTCCGGAGGGGGTCGAGACCCTGCTCGGCGGGCTGCCCTACGTCCGCAGTGACGTGATCGCCAAGATGCGCGCCGACCAGTCGGTGATGCTGCCGCTGTCGCTGATGGTCTGCATCCTGATCCTCTTCGCCTCGTTCCGGTGGCTCCCGGCCATGGTGCTCCCCACCGGAGCGGTGGTCATCGCCGCCCTGATCCTCGTCGGGGGCATGTCGGCGATCGGCGAGAGTTTCAACATCCTCAACAACATCGTTCCGCTCCTGATCATCATCATCGGGATCTCGAACTCCATTCACCTGGTCAGCAGGTACGGAGAGGAGATCCGCGCCGGACGCGACCGCGAGGAGGCGACCCGCGAGGCCGTGAAGCGCATGGCCGTCGCCTGCTTCCTGACCTCGTTCACGACCGCGGTCGGGTTCGGCTCCCTCGTCGTCTCGCGAACCGAGGTGCTCGGCCGCTTCGGCATCACCGCCGCCATCGGCGTGCTGATCGCCTACGTGGTGACCCTGACCTTCCTGCCCGCGGCATTGATGTACGTGCGCCCACCCCGGACCCACTCGGGGGCGACCGAAGAAGGCATGCTCGAGCGGACCATCGAGCGGGTGACTCGGGCCATCTTGCATCGGCCCCTGCCCGTGCTCGGCGTGGCGCTCCTCATTTTCGCGGGCGCCCTGCGCATCGCGACCGGAATCCAGATCGACAGCGCGGTGCTCGACCAATTCTCGCCCTCGGACCCGATCTACCAGACCACACGGCTCATCGAAGACAAGCTGTCCGGGGTGCGACCCCTGGAGGTCTACCTGACGAGCGCGACCGAGGGCCGCTTCGACGACCCGGCCGTCCTCAACGCCATGGACGAGATCCAGGCGTGGGCGATGACCCAGGAGGGAGTCCTCGACGCGATCTCCTACGTGGATTTCCTCCACGAGATCGAGGCGATTCGTGGCGGCGCCGACGCCCGCGACGCCCCCTTCGAGAGCCGGTCGCGTGTCGAGACCTCGGCCGCGTTGCTCGCCGCCGGCGAGCGCAACCCGCTCTCCCCCTATGTGTCGACCGACCGCCGCAGCGCCCGCGTGAACATCGGTGTGCGCGACTTCGGCGCCCAGGGGACGATCCGGCTCGCGGAGGCCCTGGAGGGCGAGCTCGCGGAGAGCTTCGGCGAGTTCCCCGACATCGAGTTCCGCCTCACCGGGGACGCGTACGTCGGCTCCAAGGGCCTCGACGCGGTGATCTCCGATCTCCTCGAGTCCCTGGCCCTCGCGGTCTTCATCATCTTCGGCTTCATGACGCTGCTCTTCCGCAGCGCCCGCCTCGCTGCGCTGTCGGTGCCGCCGAACGTGCTGCCGCTGATCGGAACGATGGCGTTCATGGTCCTCATGGACGTGCCCCTCAACGCGGCGACGGCGATCATCTTCTCGATCTCGATCGGACTCGCCGTCGACGGTTCCATCCACGTCCTCGCCCGCTTCCGCGAAGAGGTGCAACGGACGAAAGACGTCGACGAGGCGTTGGTGAGCGCGGCGCGGGGCACCGGCAAGGCGATCCTGATGACCTGCCTGTCGCTGATGTTCGGCTTCGGCGTGATGCTCTCCAGCTCCTTCGTCCCGGTGCGCCGGTTCGGCGAGCTGATCGCGATCACGATCGCCGGGTGTCTCCTCGCGACGGTGATCGTGCTCCCCGCCCTGCTGAAAGTGGGTTGGCTCGGCCCCGACGCGCTCCCCGAGGAAGACTGAGGAGCCGCTGACCGGACGATGTCGACGGGCCCCCGGACGGTCTCAGGGGGCGGGTCGGCTCAGGGCTCGACCTCGGGCGCCGTGTCCAGCTCCAGGTCTTCGTCCAGGTCGAGGGGATCCTCGGCGATGGGCACGACGGCGAGCGCCGATGACTTCGGCACGCCGCCCGACAGAATCGCCAGCGGGCGCAGCGCCGGGACGTGCTCGGCGATGGCCTTCAGGAGCGCCGTCAGCGGCACGGCCAGGAAGATGCCGGCGATGCCCCACATCCAGCCCCAGAACACCATCGAGGTGAAGACGACGAAGGGCGATATCGACACCGCTCGCCCGGTGATCCGCGGATCGAGGATATTGCCGATGAGCATCTGCATCGCCGACAGACAGACCAGCGTCGCGATGCCGGTCCCGATGCCGTCGAACTGCACGAGCGCGACCACCACCGGCGGCACGACCGCGATCATCGACCCGATGTTCGGGATGAAGTTCAGCAAGAACGCGATCATGCCCCAGATGAACGCGAAGTCGATCCCGAGGGCGAGGCAGAAGATCGACGTGCACGCCCCCGTGAACGCGCTGATCGCCGTCTTGGTGAAGAAGAAGCGCTGGAAGGTCTTCGTGACCGCGTGGATCGTGTCGAACACCTCGGCCGACTGCCCGGCGCGAAGGGCCGAGCGGAGCTTCGACCGGAAGCTCTCGGTCTCGAGCAGGAGCATCACCAGCATGAAGGTGACCAGCGTCGACATGCCGAAGAAGGTCGCGACCGACGCCAGGCTGGCCCCGGCGAATTGGAGGGTCCAGGTCAGCAGCTCGTCAGTCCCGAGCTCGACCGCCGTCAGGTTGAACCCGTAGCGTTCGGCCCAACTCAGGGTGCCGTCGAAGATCCGCTCGAGGCGCTCCGCGTACACCGGCCCCTTCTCGATGAGCGCCTCGGCGCTGAGCGAGAAGAACATCCAGATGCCGACGATCGTGGCCGCCAACACCATGAAGATGATCGTCAGGCCCAGCCAGCGCGGGACGTAGCGCGTCAGGAATCGCTGCGGCGGTTGAACCAGGATCGTCAGGAACGCCGACAGGACGAGCGGCAGCATGACGATCTGGGCCGCCTTGAGCGCGGCGCACGCCGCCACCAACGCGATCACGCCCAGCAGAAACCGGGTCGTTCTGCCGTCGGCGCTGGGCGACGTGCCCTCAGGTGGGAGTCGATCGGCGGTCAAAGACGCCCCGGGGAGAAGAATATGTCATTGTCACTACCCTGCCGACGCACGCGGATCCAGGTATTGACAGGGGAGAGCGGGAATGGTTCGCGTCGAGGGCGTCGTCCGCTATACTCCCGCCGCGCAAGCCGCGCCCACCGCGCGGCGAGGTCCCGGAGAAACGATCGTGGGCAAGAACAGGCAGAAGAAGAAGCGCGACAAGAAGCGCAAGACCCAAGAGGCGTCCGAGGCGTCGGGCACGATGGTGGGCGTCCGGCAGCAGATGCGCCGCGCGACCGGCGGTGAAGACAAGGTCCTCCGTTGGATCGTGCTGGCGGCGGTGATCCTCGTCGGCCTGATGCTCCTCCTCGCGATCTTCGTCGAGTAGGGAACCCGACAGTACGTCGAGGTCCTGCGACCGAACGAAGCCAGGTGATGTCCGGCGACGCGAAGCCGCAGCCGGACGTTGGCGACCACACAGGGCTCGCGATCAGTCGACCGGAGCGTCGGCGTCGCCGCTCCCGTCTACCACGGGCCTTCGACGTCGGCGGTGTCGGCGTCCCCGAAGTCATCGACATCGACGTCAGAGGCGTCAGAGACGTCCGGGTCCACGTTGACGTCGGCATCGCTGACGTCGGTATCGCCGACGTCGGTATCGCCGACGTCGGTGTCGCTGACGTCGGTATCGCCGACGTCGGTGTCGCTGACGTCGGTATCGCCGACATCGGTAGGCAGCACGTCGTCTGCTGCGTCGCCCGGGACGTCGGCATCGGACCCGTCGTCGGCCACGTCGCCCGCGATGTCGGCGACGTCGGCGGCGTCGGCAGCCGCATCCGGCTCGGCGTCCGGGCTTACGGCGTCGGAGGCCGTGTCTTCGGACGCGCCCGTATCGTCTTCCGCGTCGAACGGCGAGCCGGCGTCGGCGGCGTCAGTGCCCGCGTCGCTCCCACCGCTGGTGTCGTCCCACGGCCAGCCGCCGTCCGCAAAGTCGTCGTCCGGGCCCGAGTTCGGGTTTCCGACATCGGTGAACAGGCAGCCTGCGGCGAGGGCGGCCACGATCAGCGTCGCCAGTCGGAGGAGCAGGGCGCGGATGAACTCAGTCATGGTCGATCCTCGAGAGCGGGAAGAGCTGGATATTGAGCTGGTAGACGGCCTCGCGGGCCTCCTCGCGGGCGCACAGGTCCATGACCTGCTCCCGGAAGTCGTGCACGCGTCGTTTGAGCTCGGCGACGGTGTCGCGGGAGATGCACGCCGTGATCGCGCTTACGTCGCGCCGGTCGCCGGAGACGAGCTCGATGGAGTCCGCAGCCCGGGCGAGCATCTGGCGGTGGAAGTTGGCGACGGCGAGGGATCGGACCTCGTGACCGGTGGTCAGTCCGACGTCGGCCCGGCCGATCGTGCCGTCGTCCTCGCGGGTGAGCAAGCCGAACTCGAAGAGCAGGTCGAGCGCGCGCCGGGCCTCGTCGGTCTTGATCGACGGCAGCAGCTGCCGGGCCACCCACTCCGGCTCGGCGCGGAAGTCCGGGCGCGCGGCCAGCTCCCGAATCGCCGGGTAGTACCAGTGTGAGAGGTAGTCGAAGAACGCGGCGTCGATGCGCCGGGCACTCCGGAATGTCCGGCTGGCCGAGATCTTCTCGAAGGCGGTGTTCCGCTCTTCGTGGTCGGCCGCCTGGTCGAAAGCGACGAGATCGGCGAAGAAGCGCTTCTCGGTGGCGGTCAGCTTCAGCGCGCGGGCGAACCGGTCGATGCTGTTGGCGGAGAGGTTCCGCTGCCCGTCGATGACGAGCTTGAGGAAGTTGGGCGACGAGTACCCTGCCTTGCGGGAGAAGTATCGATAGGAGAACGCGCGGGTCTCCGCCTTTGCGGCCTCGTAGTAGTCGCGCAGGTACGCCCGGTAGTCGAGGTACCCGAAGATGTTGGGTTTCCAGTCGGCCATGTCGTGCGATCTCGAATACGGCTTCGCAGCCTAGCATGGACCCGCATTTCGCTGAATACCAAGGGACAACACGGTTTCCCCCGAAACATCGGATGGAGCCGCTCTGACGACACATCGAATACGAAGGTGATCGCGCGCTCCTCGAGAACACCCGTCCCGCCGCCATCCATGGTGTAGCGGCAGTTGGCGGTACGAAGAAGGGGATGCGGCGGCATCGAACGGCCGCTCGAGCCGACGGAGCGCGGACGAGCACCACGCGCACGCCGGTCAGCGCCCGAAGAAGTGCGCCGAGCCGGCGTTCCCGCCGGCGGCGGTGTCGTCGTAGTGCGCGCCGATCACGGCCGTGGCTCCGGACACCGAAACCGACCTGCCGAAGTGGTCGCTCCCCGCGGCGTCGCTCGCCGTAAGCTTCGCCTGCTGCGTCCACGTCTCGCCCGACCGCACAAACACGTACGCAGAACCGCCGTCGACCCCGGCGTCGCCGTCCCCGTGCGCGCCGATCACGGCTGTGTCGCCGGACACCGAAACCGACCAGCCGAAGTGGTCGCCGAGCGCGGCGTCACTCGCCGTCAGCTGCGCCTGCTCGGTCCACGTGTCGCCAGCGCGAACGAACACGTACGCAGAACCGCTGTCGCTCACCCCGCCGTCGTCGCTGTACGCGTCGAGGGCCGAAGCATCGCTCGCCGTCAGCTTCGCCTGTTCTGTCCACGTGTCACCAGCGCGAACGAACACGTACGCAGAACCACTGTCGCTCCCCCCGTCGTCGTCCTGCCACGCGCCGATCACGGCCGTGTCGCCGGACACCGAAACTGAACAGCCGAACTCGTCGCGGGTCGCGGCGTCTCCGGCCTCGACCTGGGCGATGAGGTTCGTCCAATCGATCGATCCCTCGGTCTCGCACAGGTCCCCGATGTACCCTTCGGGGCACGCGCACGTCCCGTCGCCGTCGATCCCGTCGGCGCACACCCCGCCGTTCTGGCACGCCGGGCATGCCGCGCACGTCGCGCCCCAGTACCCCGGCGCGCAGTCGTCGCACGCAGCCCCCACGAAGTCCGCCGAGCACATGCACGCCCCGCTCCCCGCCCGGCCGTCATCGCAGGTCCCGTGCCCGTTGCACGGCGTCGTCGCACCGCCGGGGCATGTGCTCGCGCACGTCTCGCCGAACAGCCCGTCGTCGCACTCCGGCACGCAGGCACCGCCCACGCACGCGCCACTCGCGCAGTCCGCACCGACCCGGCACGTCGCTCCGTCGTCGAAGAGGCCGAGACCGTCGTCCACCACGCCGTCGCAGTTGTCGTCGACCCCGTTCGGGAGCTCCGGGAAGCGCGCCATCAGCCGGCCCCGGAAGCGGAACACACCGCCCGGATTCCGGAACGTCCACTGCTGCGCACCCGACTCGCCGGGCCCGAGATCCCCGTGCAGGAACATCCCACCGGCCGCCGCGCTCGGCTCTCCCGCGCCGTCGGGCAGCGCCTCCGGGTCCGCGCCCGTGCCGCAACACGGCGCCCACGGTCCGCCGTCGACCGACGACACGTCGATGTACTCGTACGCCGAGAACTCCGGCGGCGTGATCGCCACCACCTCGGCCACGACGTCGGAGACCGGCACGTCGAAGCGCGACGTCACCCGCACGCGAGCGCAGAACGTCCCCGTCACGTCGTACACCGTCCGCCGCCAATCGCTCAGCTCTGCGTCCGACACGCAGTCGTCCGGTCGCGTCCCGATCGTCAGCGCCGACCCCAGGTCCACGTGCGCGAGCGGCTCGGCAACGGTCGACAGCGAGAACGTCCCGAACGCCCCACTGGTCACCCGGCCCTCGCAGTACATCGCCTGACTGACCGTGCGATGTTCGTCACCCGCCACGACAGGCTCCGGGTAGGGCAGCGACGTCAGCTCCAACATCCCCGTCTCCGGGTCGAACACCCCCTCGAACTCCAGCACCGGCACGAGCGGTGCCCCGGCGTGCGCGACCGCTTCCGGCACCGTTTCCGCGGCGGACTCGACCACCTCGGCCACGTCGCCGCATGCAGCGGCGAGAGCAAGGGTGAGCACTGAAACCGCAAGCGCCCGGCCGAAGCGAGCTGACGCGATGAGGGTTCGCATCAGAGGCACACGCCCATGAAGCTCGGGACCACGCTGGGGCTCAACCGGTCCGTCGCGCAGTCGGTGCCGTACGCGGCGCAGTCGCCCCGCCCCGCGCGGCAAACGGCCAGGCACTCGGCACCCACGCCCATGTCGAGACAGACGGAGTCGGCGGCGGCGCAGGGTACGCCCTGTTCGGAGCAACGGTCGCCGATCTCGCCGGGCTGCGGGTCGGGCCAACAGTACGAGTAACTCTGCTCACCAACGAGGGGCGGGACCCCCGAGCAGGAGCCATCGCCACATTCGTCCTCACCGCTGAACGGCTCACAGAGCGGCATGCACTCGGCGGTCCCGTCCTCCTCGCGCGCCAGGCAAGCTGCGAAGTCCGCGCAGTCGCCACCCAGGTAACCCTCGGTGGTACAACGCGCGCCAGCATCGACGGCGCCCTGGTCGACGTAGCAGAATCCGAAGAGCTCCGCGGCGAGCTCGTCGACCTCGAAGACGAATGGCCGGCACGTGCCGCCCCCGGTCTGGCGGACGCTGTCGATCGCGATCGACGCCATGCCCGCGATTCGGCGCATCCGAACGGGTGGCTGCGGCGATGACGCCGAGATCATGGTCGACAACACCGCATCGATCGAGGCGGTGCTCGTGGCGCAATCCCAAGAGGCGGATCGATTCTGGGAGTCGCTCCCGGACGGACCGGTCGACGCGTGGGAGCCCGTCGAACCGGGCGACTTCGCCGTACCCGACCTGTCGGGAGACCCGTTCGATGGCGGCGGACCGGAAGACCCGGCCGGCGTTCCGGTCGACGCGCCCGCTCCCTTCCCGGTCCCCGTCGACGCCGATTCCGACCGACAGACGCGTCGCAACCGCGGCATCTGCTCGAGCACGCAGAGGGGACCCGGCGGGTGGTTCGCGATGTCGTTGATCGGCCTTGTGCTGGTCTGCCGTCGCCGGGGCATTCGGTCCAACGCCGTCGACGGCGACGGCTGATTCGCCGCCGTCTTCGCGCGCCTCGATCCTCAGCCCCGCGCGACCGCCCCGCGACCGCGCAAGGTCCGATCCGGATCCCCGACCACCGATCCTTGCTTGACATGCGGGTCGCGTTCGCTATGTTGCCGCGCTCCTGGAGCCCCGGGTTCCGGGCCCCGCAGCGCAGCAGCTCGCAAAGGATCGCCGTGAAGAGGACGTACCAGCCAAGCAATATCCGGCGCCGCCGAACCCACGGGTTCCGCAAGCGCATGAGTTCGAAGGGTGGTCAGCGGATCCTGAAGCGCCGCCGCGCCAAGGGTCGCCTGCGCCTGGCGACGACGACGCCCAAGAAGTAGCGCGTCGCGACGCCGATGACTCCCAGCTCGGATCCGGTCGAGCGGACGCCCGGGTCCACCGGTCCGGGACGACCGCAGGACGAGCGGTTCCGCAAACGCGACCGGATCCGCAAGCGTTCCGATTACGTGCGCATCCAGACGACCGGACGCCGGTTCCGATCCCCACGGCTGACGGTGGTTCACCTGCCGTCAGCGGTCGACCACACGCGCATCGGCATCACGGTCAGCCGCAAGGTCGGCCACGCGCCGACGCGAGCCCGGGTAAAGCGCTGGCTCCGCGAGGCGTTTCGCCGCAACCACGAGCGCTGGCCCGTCGCTGTAGATTTCGTCGTGATTGCAAGGCCTTCGGCGTCTCGCTCTTCCTACGACGAGCTCCTGTCCGACCTCTGTCGATGGGCGGACAAGGTGCGCGCCGACGGCCCCGCGGAGGCCACACCGTGAAGCGGCTTGCCATCGGTGTAATCAGTCTGTATCAACGCGCGATCTCGCCGCTTTTGCCGTCGGCGTGCCGCTTCGCCCCGACCTGCTCGGAGTACGCGCGAATCGCCATCGAGCGGCACGACCTCGCGCGAGGATCCCTTCTCGCGACGCGCCGGATCTGCCGGTGCCACCCCTTCAATCCGGGCGGGTTCGACCCGGTCCCCGACCTCGCAGAACCCCCCCGAGAGTCGCTGTCCCAGGAGGAGGCGCCGACACCATGAGCGGAATGCTCAACAACCCGGAACAGGGCAACACGAAGAACCTGTTCCTCGCGTTCGTGCTCGCCGCGGGCGTGCTGGTGGTGTGGCAGTCCTTCATGGTGCCGCCGCCCCCGCCCCCGGGCGAGGTCACGCCGGAGACCGTCGAAGACGACGTGGAGCCGGTGGTGGTCGAGAACATCGTCGTCGAGGGGTCGGGTGAGGCGCCGGCAGCGGTACCCGAGGCCGAGCCCCTGCCGCCCCAGATCCTGGCCGGTGCCAACCACACCCTGACGGTGTCCAACATCGGTGCGCGGCTCGTCAGCGTGACCATCGACCGGCCCGAGCAGTACATCCCCCACGACGAGATCCGCGGGGTGTTCCCGGAGGCCGACGAAGACGAGCTGCCGCTCGCACTCGACATCGACGGCCTCCCCGACCTGCAGGCCACGTCGGTGTTCACGCTGGTCGAAGAGGAGAGCGAGCGCGGCGACGGCGACACGTACCGCAGCGTAACCTACCGATGGACGTCTCCCGACGGCCAGATCCGCATCGAGAAGCGCGTCGCGATCGACGACGAGCTGCCCGCGTTCGGGGCCAGCTTCGAAGTCACCGTCGAGAACCTCGGCGCCGCGACCCGTCGTTTCGGCGGCCTCGACGTCCTGATTCCGGGCTTCTTCTCCACCGAGGGCGGCGGCATGCTCGACCGGGCCGGCAGCATCCTCGAGGGGATCTGCGCCGGCGGCTTCGGCGTCGAGCGTCGGCCCGCTCGTAAGATCGAAGAGCACCGCGAGTACGGCGGCATCGAGGGGCTGGTGGATTTCGCTGGCGTCGACGAGCGCTACTTCATCACGGCGGTCGCGCCGGCGGGCGACTCCGCGGCCGACTTCGATCGCTGCTCGTTCGACCCCGTCGACGTCGACCACGTCGTGACGACGCTGTCGAGCCAGGAGTTCGATGTCGCCCCGGGCCCCGATGGCGCGGCGCACTTCTCGTTCGTCCTCTACACGGGCCCGAAGAACGAGAACTATCTCTCGGCGCACCCGGGGGCGCTCGAGCGCTCGATCGACTTCGGCTGGTTCAGCTTCCTGGCGGTACCGATTCGGTTCCTGCTCCTGCTCTTCCAGGGCTGGGTGGTCAACTGGGGCCTGGCGGTGATCCTCCTGACCGTCTTCGTGAAAATCGTGCTCTTCCCCATCACGCAGCGGGGCTACGAGAGCATGGAGAAGATGAAGCGGGTCCAGCCCGAGCTGAAGAAGCTCCAGAAGAAATACGAGCACGACAAAATGAAGCTCGCCGAGGAGCAGATGGCGCTCTTCAAGCGCGAGGGGGCCAACCCGATGAGCGGGTGCCTGCCGATGGTCCTGCAGATGCCGATCTACATCGCGCTCTACCGCGCGATCTGGGGCTCGGCCGAGCTCTACAACGCCGACTTCGCGCTCTGGGTGCACGACCTGTCGCAGCCGGATCCCTACTTCGTCCTGCCCATCGCGATGGGCCTCGTGATGTTCTTCCAGCAGCGGCTGATGCCGCAGCAGACGGACAACCCACAGATGCAGATGGTCACCAGGATCATGCCGGTGATGTTCACCGTCATGATGCTCTTCCTCCCGAGCGGCCTGGTGCTCTACATCTTCGTCAACATGCTGCTCTCCATCCTCCAGATGCTCTACATCCGCCGGAAGTTCGGGACGACCCCCGAGCCGGCGAAGGCCTGATCCAGGAGCTCCTCCGTGGCCACCCGCAAGAAGACCGAATCGACCGCGCCCCTGCGGATCCACGAGCTCGCCAAAGAGCTCGGACTCTCCTCGAAGGAGCTCCGTGAGACCATCGACGGGTGGAAGCTCGGATGGGACACCTCCAACCACATGAAGGTGCTCGACTCCGACCAGATCGCCGAAGCCCGCAAGCGCGTCGCGAAGCCGAAGGCAGCGCCCAAGAAGGCCAAGGCCACAAAGAAGGCGGCGTCCAAGAAGACGGCGTCCAAGAAGGCCGCACCCAAGAAGGCCGAGGAGCCCAAGAAGGCCAAGGCCACAAAGAAGGCCAAGGCCGAAGAGCCCAAGAAGGCCAAGGCCACAAAGAAGACAGCGCCCAAGAAGGCAGCGCCCAAGAAGGCCGAAGAGCCGCTGCGGGTCCACGCGCTCGCCAAGGAGCTCGGACTCTCGTCGAAGGACCTCCGCGCGGCGATCGATGAGTGGAAGCTCGGCTGGGACGTCTCCAATCACATGAAGCTCCTCGACGGCGAACAGGTCGCCGAGGCGCGAGAGCGGCTGGCCGCCAAGGGCCGCGGCAAGCAGCGGGACGCCGAAGAGCCCAAGCGCACGCGCTCCAGGAAGAAGGGCGGACGAGAGGCCGGCGACAGCGCCCCGCAGAAGGGCGGACGAGAGGCCGGCAACGGCGCCCCGCAGAAGGGCGACGACGAGCCGAGGCGCACGCGGAGCAAGAAGCGGGACGGCGAGTCCCGGCGCGAACGCGACGGCGAATCCCGGCGCGATCGCGACGGCGAGTCCCGGCGCGAACGCGACGGCGAGTCCCGGCGCGATCGCGACGTCCGCCACGATCGGCGACGCACCGAAGAGGCGGATCCAGAGGGGTTCGACGCCGTCGCAGCCGCCAAAGAGTACCTCAAGCCCATCCTCCACGGCATGGGATTCCGGAGCCCGCGGGTCAGCGGCCAGTACGACGGTCGCACTCTGCGGGTGGACCTGTCCGGTCTCGGCCTGCCCCGACTCGTCGGATCGCTCAACGCCGCAGCCGACCCCGGCCGGATCGAGGCGCTGCAGACCCTGCTGACCCGCGCCGTGTTCGGCGACCGCGGGCGGGGACGGTCCGTCATCGTCGACGTCGACGGGTTCCGCGCCGGACGCGTCGACGCGCTACGCGCGGCCGGTGCTCGCCTGGCGGAGTTCGTCCGGAGCTCCGGCAAGCCGGTCCGACTCCCGGCGATGAACTCCTTCGACCGCTACGCGTTCCACCGCGTCGCCAACCAGACCCAGGGCGTGGACTCCGAGAGCGAAGGTGACGGCATCTTCCGCATGCTCGGCATCGCTCCTGCCGGCTACGTGTTCGCCGCGAGGGAGCGACGCGACGAGCGTGGCGGACGCGGCGACAGCGAGGCACGCAGCGACAGCGACGAGCGCAGCGACGAACAGCGCGACAAGGACCGCGCCAATCGCCGGCCCGACCGCGGACGCGGAAGGGATGGCGGACGCGGAAGGGATGGCGGACGCGGCAGGGACGGCGGACGTGGTCGAGGCGGACGCAACGACCGGCGGCGACGCTAGCCAGCCGGTGAGTCGCCGCGACCCGCGCTCGACACGAGCGGGAACCGGCGCCCGTGCCGGCAACCGTGGCTAGTCGAGACACCATCGCCGCGCTGGCCACCCCGGCCGGAGTCGGTGCGATCGCGATCGTCCGCGTGTCCGGACCTGACGCGCTGCGCATCGCGGCGGAGCTCTGCGGGTGCCGGGTCGAAGCGCTTCGGGCGCGGCAGACAACGGTCCGGGCGCTCGCCCGTGATGGCGCCATGTTGGACCGCGCGTTGGTCATCCCGTTCCACGGCCCGGCGAGCTTCACGGGCGATGACGTCGTCGAGCTCCACTGCCACGGCGGCCTGGTGACCCCGCATGCGGTTCTCGAGGCCCTTCTCGCGGCGGGGGCCCGGCTGGCCGAGCCGGGCGAATTCTCTCGGCGGGCGCTCGCCAACGGGAAGTTGGATCTGCTACAGGTCGAGGCGATCGCCGACGTGATCCACGCGCAGAGCGAGGCGGCGCAGCGGCTCGCCGTCGCCCACCTCGACGGCGTGCTCTCGGCGGAGATCGGCCGCCTGGAAGAAGAGCTGACCGCGCTCGCCGCGTTGGTCGAGGCGGCGATCGACTTCGCGGCCGAGGAGCACGTCTACAGCATCTCCGCAGAGGAGATCCGCGAAGCCGCCGACCCGGTCGGCAACGGTATCGACCGCTTGCTGGCCACCTACGATGCCGGCCGTCTTCGTCACGACGGCGTTCGGGTCGCGATCGTCGGTCCGCCGAACGCCGGCAAGTCGACACTCCTCAATCGCCTCTTGCGAGAAGACCGCGCCCTGGTCAGCGAAGTCGCGGGGACGACGCGGGATTGGATCGAGGAGGGTATCGACATCGGCGGAGTCCTCTACCGACTCGTCGACACTGCCGGACTCCGCGAGACGGAGGATCCGGTCGAACGGATGGGTGTCGACCGGACCCACGAGCGGGCGACCCGGTCCGACGTGGTGCTCGTGGTCGTCGACGCCTCCGAGCCCGTGGGTCTCGTCGATCTCGTCAGCATGCTCCCGCCTCGGCCTCTGGGGGTCGTCTTCAACAAGTCCGACCGGCTCGGCGGCTCGCCGCCGGAGGCCCCGGTGGGCGTCCCCTCGTTGTTGATCAGCCTGTCGACCGGCGACGGATGCGACGGACTGGAGCCGCTGATCGAGGAGTTGGCGAGCTCTGCGGGGTTGCGGCCGGCGTCGGAGTCGACGCTGATCACGCGCGCCCGTCATCGCGAGGCGCTGCAGGAGTCGCGGGCGGCTTTGTCGCGAGCGCTGCGGGCAGCGGACAGCGGTGCCGGGCACGAGTTGGTGGCGGTGGATCTTCGTGCCGCCCTCGATGCGCTGGGCGCGATGACAGGCGGAGTGACGAGCGAGGATCTGCTCGCGCGGATATTCGCCGACTTCTGCGTCGGAAAGTGACGGGGTTCCGGCGAGTTGGAGCACCTCGCGGGGGGTGACTTCGGTTGCGCATTGCGCTATGACCGCACGCGACCCCGCGCGGCCCTATGGGCCGCGGCCGCACCCGAGCGGCGCACCCCTGCAACGCACGACAGAATGAGCGATTACACCGCTGACAATATCCAGGTTCTCGAAGGCCGAGATGCCGTCCGCAAGCGGCCGGGCATGTACATCGGCGATACCGACGACGGTACCGGCCTGCATCACCTGGTCTACGAGGTGGTCGACAACTCGATCGACGAGGCGCTCGCCGGGCACTGCGACCGCATCGAGGTCACGCTGCACACCGACGGTCGCGTCACGGTCGAGGACAACGGGCGCGGCATCCCGACGGGCATGCACAAGACCGAGGGACGCTCGGCGGCCGAGGTCATCATGACCAAGCTGCACGCGGGCGGTAAGTTCGACGCCAACTCGTACAAGGTCTCCGGCGGGCTTCACGGCGTCGGCGTGTCGTGCGTGAACTTCCTGTCGAAGGAGCTGGTCCTGCGGATCCGCCGCGAGGGATCGCTTCACGAGATCGTGTTCGATCAGGGCATCGCGAAGGCTCCGCTGGAGGCCCTCCACTCTGGCGTGCACGGGACGGGGACGACGGTGACGTTCCTGCCGGACGAGGAGATCTTTTCGTTTACGGAGTACTCCTTCGACACCCTGAGCCAGCGGCTGCGGGAGCTGAGCTACCTCAACGCCGGCGTCACCATCCGGATTCACGACGAGCGCGACGGCCGCGAGCACGTCTTCAACTACAAAGGCGGCATCACGGAGTATGTGCGGGCACTCACGAAAGCGAAGACGCCCCTGCACGAGGATCCGATCTCGATCTCGGACTTCCGCGAGGAGATCGGGACGACGGTCGAGGTGTCTCTGCAGTGGACCGATGGCGCCCGCGAAGACGTCACCTGCTTCACCAACAACATCCGAAATCGCGACGGCGGCAGCCACCTCGCCGGCTTCCGTTCCGCGATGACGCGCACGATGAACGTCTACGCCAGCAACTCGAAGTGGGCGAAGAAGGAGAAGGTCGACGTTACCGGCGAAGACATCCGAGAGGGCTTGACCGCGATCGTGTCGGTCAAGATGCCCGATCCGAAGTTCTCGTCGCAGACCAAGGACAAGCTGGTCTCCAGTGAGATCAAGGGCGTCGTCGAGGGCGTCGTCGGCGAGAAGCTCAAGGAGTTCTTGCACGAGAACCCCGCGATCGGTGCGACCATCGTCGACAAGATGCTCCTCGCCGCGCGAGCCCGAGAGGCCGCCCGAAAGGCCCGCGAGCTCGTCAAGCGGCGCGGCGCGCTCGACAACGCCGCGCTGCCTGGCAAGTTGGCGGATTGCCAGGAGAAAGACCCCACACTCTCCGAGATATTCATCGTCGAGGGCGACTCGGCCGGTGGGTCCGCGAAGCAGGGACGAGATCGGAAGAACCAGGCGATCCTGCCGCTGCGCGGCAAGATCCTGAACGTCGAGAAGGCCAATCTGCGCAAGCAGCTCGACAACGCCGAGATCACCACCCTGATCAGCGCCCTCGGCACCGGCATCGGCACCCCGGACGACGAGGAGGGGTTCGACCTCGAGCGCCTGCGCTATCACAAGGTCATCATCATGACCGATGCGGACGTGGACGGCTCCCACATCCGCACGCTCATGCTGACCTTCTTCTTCCGGCAGATGTTCCCCCTGATCGAGGCAGGGCACCTCTACATCGCCCAACCGCCGCTCTACAAAATCAAGCGACGGAACAAGGAGATGTACCTGCAGGACGAGACCGAGTTCGAAGATTTCGTCATCTCCAACGGCGTCGAGGCTGCCTCGATCGGACCGCTCGACGCCGAGCCGGTCCTGCGCGGCGTAGCCCTCAAGCCCGTCACCCTCGATCTCATCGAGTACGGGAAGATCCTCGATCGCCTGATGCGGCGCGGCCTCGACCATCGGATCCTCGACGGACTCGTCCACCAGGGCGCACTGACCGACGGGGACTTCGAGGATCGGGACCGCCTCGCCGAGCGTATGAAGCGGCTGGCCGAGACCCTCTCGGATCTCTCGCCCGACGCGAGCTTCCCCGAACCCGAGTATCGGTTCGACGAGGAGCACGAGACCTGGAGCGCGCACTGGCGCAGCCGCCTGCTGGGCAGCCTGCGACGCACCGTCGTCTCCCGGGAGCTGATCCACCTCCGCGACTGGCAGGAGCTGGTTCGCATCTACACCGAGTGGAGCGCGATCGCGTCGGGCCCGCTCTCGCTCGACCTCGGCAAGGGAGACCCGATCACGGTCACGAGCATGGAGAGCGTGGTCAACGCCATCATGGCCGAAGGACAGCGCGGCCAGACGATCCAACGCTACAAGGGCCTCGGCGAGATGAACCCGGAGCAACTCTGGGAGACCACGATGGACGCCGAGCGCCGCACGCTCCGAAAGGTCACCCTCGGTGACCTGATGGAGGCCGAAGAGGCATTCAGCGTTCTGATGGGCGACGACGTCGAGCTGCGACGCGCCTTCATCGAGCAGAACGCCCTCAGCGTTCAGAATCTCGATATCTGATACGGGCCTTCATTGAGACGGATCGCTCGATGGCGCCGAACGAATTGTCGCCGGCAAGGCGTGAACGAGTCGCGGGCCGGTGGCCCGTGGCGAGCGAGCAACGCCGGCGGCGGCGGTTCGGGCAAGCCAGAAGCGAGCTGACTCAGTGAAGGACCGTACGATGCCCGACTTCGCCCGCAGCATCGTCGAGTATTTCGTCGAGCGGCGCGGCAAGGGGTCCGCGGTCTCCGGGGCAGATCAACACGTGATCGGCAACTGGGAGGCGCGGGACATTCCGCTCGAGGTGGTCTTCGAGGGAATCGACGGGGCGTTCGACCGGCGGAAGGAGCCGCCGAAGTCGCTGACCGATTGCGGGCGCTTCGTGACCAACGCATTCAAGCGGTGGAGCCGCGGCGCCGAGGAGGAGGCCGACGGCACCAGCGCCGACCCAGTTTCCGTGCCAGCGACAACGCCGCCCGGCGCCGATCCGGCCGCTCGACGGCCGACCTCCGACACCGGCGCCACGACGACGGCGCCGACCCTCGCCGAGGGGGTGCTCGCCGCGCTCGGCCGAACCGCCTCGGAACACGCGCACGACGCGGTTCGATCGGCGGCAGCGAAGACCCGCGAGGAGCTCGAGGAGATCATCGCGACCGACGGTGAGCTCGACGCCGCGATCCTCGCCCTGGTCGACGACGCGGTCGCACGCTGGGTGCTCGCCGGGCTCGACCCGGAGTCGCGGCGCGCCGTCGAGGCGCAGGTCGCGCGGGTGCTGGTCGACCACGGGCACGCCTCCGGCTCGCGTGACTCCGCCTGGGACCGCGCGCTCCGCGAACACCTCGCCGAACGCTTCGCCATCCCGTCGATGCTCGGCGATTGATCGCCGCGTCGCCCGCCATTACGCTCCGGCCATGTCAATGATCCGCCAACTCGCGTCCCGGGACGACAGCGACCACTGCCGCAATTGCCGTGACCGCCGCGTCGTGACGACCGAGGGCGAACACCATGTCATCGCCAGCCGCTGTCCAGACTGCTTCGCCGAGTGCGAGCGCTGCGGCGGCACCGGGCACGTGCTCACGAAGGACTGGACCGGATCTCCCGCCTCGGCCCCTTGCGAGTGCCTGGAGATCGATCGTCGCATCGGCCTCTTCAACAAGGCCCGCATCCCCCGTCGCTACGCGCACGCCGATCTGGAGACCGGCACGGTCGAGGTGAACGACAGCGTCCGGGCCGCGAAGATCGCCTGCTTCAAGACCACGCGGGGATTCGAGACCGGCGACCTCGGGCTCGGCATCATCGGGCCCGTCGGGACCGGCAAGACCCACCTGATGGCGGCGTTGGTCCGCGAACTGACGCTCACCGACGGGGTCGCGACCCGCTTCGTCGAGTTCACCCACCTGCTCTCGGAGCTCAAGGCGGGCTTCGAATCCGGCAATCCCACTCAGGACATCATCGCCCACGTCGTCGAGGTGCCGGTGCTCGTGATCGACGAGCTCGGCAAGGGGCTGACCACGGAGTGGCAGAACGCGATCCTCGATGAGCTGATCTCCAAGCGTTACAACAGCCGCGTTACGACCTTCTTCACGTCGAACTACCCGGTCCAGGCACCGGAGGCCGCGCCGCGCAGCAGGTCTCGCGAACGATTCGAGGTGACGACGCTCGAGTCGCGGGTCGGCGCGCGGATGTTCTCGCGGCTGTCCGAGATGTGCCGCTTCATCTCGATCGACGCACCGGACTTCCGCAAGCCCGGCGGCGGAGCGCCCGGCGCATGAGTGGCGGGCCGGAGCATCGCGCGTTCGTCGCCGGTGCGACCGGATACACGGGCCGAGCGGTGGTCGCGGCGTTGCGACGGCGGGGCATCGAGACCCTCGCCCACGTGCGCCCGGGTTCCCGCAGTCTCGACGAGGTGCGCTCGCACTTCGAGGAGGCCGGCGCGCGCGTCGACACGACGCCATGGGAGGCCGAAGCGTTCGCCGCGAAGCTCGCGGACTTCCGGCCCACCCTCGTCTTCGGCCTGCTGGGCATCACGCGCGCGGGCGCGCGCCGGGAAGAACAGCGAACCGGCGTGGAGCCCAGCTACGACTCGGTCGACTTCGGCCTGACCGTGCTCCTCGCCGACGCCTGCGTCGCCTCCGGCATCGCCCCCCGTTTCGTCTACCTCTCGTCGATCGGCACCGGCCCGTCGGCCGCCGGCGCCTACCTGCAGTGTCGCTGGAAGACCGAGGAACATCTGCGCGGAACCGGGCTTCCGCTCACCATCGCCCGCCCGTCGTTCATCTCCGGTGACGATCGCGCCGAGTCGCGGCCGGGGGAGCGTGTCGGTGCCATCGTCGTCAGCGGCGCATTGCGAGCGCTGGGGGCTCTCGGCGCGAAGAAACTCGAGCGGCGCTACACCGCGCGCACCGGAGCCGAGCTGGCCAGCGCCCTGGTCGAGGCCACGATCGACCCCGCCGGCGCGGGAAAGATGTTGGAGTCCGAGGACCTGTAGCCTGGGCAACCCATTGTTGGGTAGACCACCGTCGCCCCTGAGCCGCTCGCCCAATACACTCCCTGTCGTTGACAACCCCAGGCCCTGCCACTACTGAACGGATGTCACCCGCGACAGGTCGATGAGCCAGCGCTCCGCAATCGAATGGACCGACGCCACGTGGAATCCGTTGCGCGGATGCACCAAGGTGAGTCCGGGCTGCAAGCATTGCTACGCCGAAACGCTAGCAGAGAGGTTCCGCGGGGTCCCTGGCCATCCGTTCGAACACGGCTTCGACTTGACGTTGGTACCGGAGAAGTTGGGCGAGCCCTTGAGCTGGGAAGCGCCGCGTCGGATCTTCGTCAACTCAATGAGCGATCTGTTCCACGAGGATGTTCCGGACGAGTACATCGAGCGCGTGGTGCGCGTCATGGCAGACGCCAATTGGCACACTTATCAGGTGCTAACGAAGCGCTCTGAGCGCATGAAAGAGCTTCTTTCCGGTCGCCTGTCGTTCGCGCGAGACGCGGAGCATGTATGGTGGGGCGTTAGCGTCGAGAACCGAAAGCACGGGCTGCCACGGCTCGAGCAGCTGAGGGAATCCCCGGTGTCGGTTCGGTTCCTGTCGGTCGAACCGCTGCTGGAGGATCTCGGTAGCGTCGACCTTTCTGGGATCGCCTGGGTGATTGTCGGCGGAGAGAGCGGACGGGGCGCACGGCCGATGGCGCCTGGTTGGGTCCGGTCCATCCAACGGCAGTGCGAGGAAGCCGAAGTTCCGTTCTTCTTCAAGCAATGGGGGGGCGTTCGAAAGAAGGCCGCAGGTCGTGAGTTGGACGGACGAACGTACAGCGAGTTTCCGGCCTTCACTGCGGCGGAGCAGCCATCGAGAGCCAAACGCCACGCAATGCTCTCCGCTGTTGTCGCTGGCATCACTTGAGGTGGGAATGACTCCGGGGGAGTTTTTCGGGACATTCGACGACGCGACCAGGAAGAAACTCGAGATCTTCCGATCATATGCGCGGGAGTGGCTTCCTGTGTTTCTTGTTTCGAAGAAGCCCATGTGCCGCCGTGTCTGCCTCTTCGACTTCTTCGCAGGGCAGGGTTGCGACGACGCGGGGGTTCCTGGCAGCCCTCTCATCCTACTTGAAGAGTTGCGCCGCTACGGTAGCCGGACCGTCGAAGGGGTCTCCTCCGAAGTTCACTTCACGGACAAGAACGGCCTCAATGTCCGCCAACTACGAGCCAACATCGAAAGCCGGGGATTTGAGCTTCCGCCTGGCTCTCGAGTCGAAGCTCTGGAGTTCGGGGACGCGTTTCGCGAGTCGCTGCCGACGCTCCGGGCGCGAGACACAGCGAAGTTGGTCTTGCTCGATCAGTTCGGAGTCGGCCTCGTCACCGACGACGTCTTTGCGGAGTTGGTGCGCGCGCCGTTCTGCGATTTCATCTTCTTCATTTCATCATCGACCTTGCACCGGTTCCGCGACCACCCGGCGATCAAGCAAGAACTGGGACCGGTCGATGACTACCACAGCGTCCATCGAGCTGTGTTGGAGTACTTCCGCTCGCTGTTGCCTGACAACCTCGAGTACTACCTTGCGCCGTTCTCATTCAAGAAGGGCTCCAACATCTACGGCCTGATCTTCGGAAGCGGTCACCTGCTCGGAATCGACAAGTTCTTGAGCGTGGCCTGGGCACAAGACGAAAGCACTGGAGAGGCGAACTTCGACATCACCGAGACGGCCTTCGCGACGACCCCAATCTGCTTCTCGGTTTCATGGACGACAGGCCGAAGAAGGTCCGTGCGTTCGAAGACGAGCTCGAGGCTGCGCTGCGTGGACGCCGGTATCGGAACGAACTCGACCTGCTCAAGGCGTGCCTCGAAGACGGATTTCGCGGAACTCACGCAAGACGGGTACTCACGAAGCTCAAGCGCGAAGGCGTGATCGCAGCTGACTTCCGGGTCCCACAAGTGAAACGGCGGCTCGATCCTCGTCCCATCAAGTATCTGCTTCCCGCCGGGACGCCTCCCTGATTCCGAAGGTCCGCTACCCAACGATGAGATCAACCCGACGCCGGTTCTGGTCGGCGCGGGTTATCTCAGGCACGTTCTCCGGAGCGGGGCACAGCGGAGCCGGGTAGCGCCGGAGTCTGCGACAGAGCAGGCACGCGCTGGCATCACCAGACCGATCCGTTACTATGTGACCGTTCGGATCGAGAGGATCCGAAGGGGTGCATCACCATCGTCCCGGAGTGAACCGGTGTTCGATCGTCGCACGAAGCGCTCCACTCGCGGGTCGGAGACGGACGCAGCCCCGTCGCACCGGCGGCGGTGGGCGGTGCTCGTGATCAGCGTGGTCTTCGCCTGCGCGTGCAACGAGGCGATGGCTCCCGTACCGGACGTGGGCGTGGACTTGCGCCCGGATGTCGTGACCGCAGCCGACGCGACGGTCCCGGAAGATCGCGGGGCACCGCCGTCGCGCATCGGGGCGCCTTGCGTCAGCGACGCCGAGTGCGGCGAAGGTGTCTGCGTGACCGCCCCACTGTTCCCGGGAGGCTACTGCTCCCGACCGTGTGATCGCGAGTGCCGGACGATCGGCACGTGCGCCCAGCTCGCAGAGGGCGCCGATTGCGCCCTTCGTTGCGAAGGCGATGGCGATTGCCGCGAAGGCTACGAATGCCGTGACGGCGGATGCCTCCCGCGACCGCCCGGTGCCCCCGACGGGAGCCCGTGTGTCTCGGATGCCGCGTGCGCGAGCGGCACGTGCCTGACTGCCGTGCCTGGCGGGTACTGCACGCGGACGAACTGCCTCTCGGACGCCGAGTGCCGGGGTCCGGACGGTCGCGCGACCTATTGCATGGCCGCCTACGACGTCACGTTCTGCGCCGTGCGTTGCGAAGGAGACGACGATTGCAGAGACGGACATCGGTGCATCGATGGGCAGTCTGTCCACTACCCGTATTGCTTCTCCCCCGATCTCCATATCCCAGTCCCCGCGCACTTCGACCAGGCGGTGTCGACAGACGGCGCGTGCTTCGATCGCATGCCTGAGAGTTGGTCGTTCGACGTCCCGTCGACCGGCGTGGACTCGTTGATGATCAATGCGTTTTCGCCAGACGGCGAGTTCGTCCGCGCGTCCGCGGTGCGCAACGCGGTGGCACGCATCTCGTTCGACACCTCGTTGCATTTCGGGTCGATGGGTACGTACGGCACGAATGTGCACACGATCATGCTGCCGCCCTACCCGACGCGAGCAACCGACTTCGCGGTGGGGAACCACGACATCGTCTTCGACACGCCAGTCGGTCGCGGCTGCATCGACCTGCTCTTCGGCACGCCAGGCGGTGGGGAGCTCGACCTGAACGTCATCTCGGTGACGCCGACCATCCCTGCTGCGCTCGCCCCTCATCACCCCGGCTTGCTGGCAGCCTTCGAGGGCGTCGACCGGGTGTTCGCGCCCGCGGACGTTCGGCTTGGCACGGTGCGGTATTTCGACGCCGAGCCCGAAACGGTCGAGCGCTACGGCATCATCAGAAACCACGACGAGCTCGACGAGCTCGCACTCACGACCGCCCCCCGACCGCCGACATCGAGGGGCAACGCAGCCTGAACGTGTTTGTCTTGCACGGGATCGCCGAGATGTCCGCCGCGGGCCTGTCACCGATCCTCGGTCCCGGGGGCGTACATGGCACCGATACGAGCGCGCTCTACGTCGACTCCGACTGGATCAGCATGAGCGGAGACGGCTGGATCCACGCTTTCACCGTCGTGCTCTTCGCCCATGAGATCGGCCACTACCTCGGCCTGTTCCACACGAGTGAGATGATCGACGACGGCCATGACCCACTTGCCGACACACCCGAATGTGATGTCGCTCCGTCTGCGAGTTGCCCCGACCGCTACAACCTGATGTTCCCCAGCGGTGGAGACGCCGACGAGGTGTACATCACCGACGATCAGGCCTGGGTGATCGCGAAGAACCCACTGGTGCGATAGCCCGGAAGGCGCCTCGAGAGCGCTCTCGACGGGGCGCGGCGCGCTACCGCCCCGTGTACCTCGGTTCGCGCTTCTCGAGGAACGCGCTGACCGCTTCGCCGAGGTCTTCCGACGCGACGAAGGCGGAGTTCCAGGCGGCCACGTACTCGAGCCCGTCTTCGATCGACTTGTCGGCGCCGTAGTCGAGCACCTGCTTCACGCCCCGCACGACCAACGGGGGGTTGGCGGCGATCTGGGCGGCCATCTCTTCCGCGGCCGCATAGAGGGCCTCGCGGTCGGGATGCACGGCGTTGATCAGGCCGCAGGCCAGCGCCTCGTCGGCGGTGATGTCGCGCCCGGTGTAGGCCAGCTCGCGGGTCTTCGCGAGGCCGACGATCGCCGGCAGGCGCTGCAGGGTGCCCAGGTCGGCGACGATCGCGACGCGGGTCTCCCGCAGAGAGATCTTCGCGTCGGCCGAGGCGAGCCGGATGTCGCAGGCCGACGTCAGGTCGAGGCCGCCACCGATGCACCACCCGTGGATCGCGGCGATCACCGGCACCGGACAGCGAGCGATCGCGTCGAAGTCCGCCTGCCAGCGCCGGATCAGCTGGCGCAGCTTCGCCCGGGGACCCGCAGTCGCGGCCCCGACGAAGAGGTTGCCGTACTGCTGGAACGTCGCCGGCAGGTCGAGTCCATAGGTGAAGACCTTCTGCGTGGAGCGCACCACGACGACACGAAGCGCGTCATCTTCGGCAAGCTCGCGGAACACCTCGCCGACGGCACCGAAGAACGCCGGCGCCATCGTCTGGACGTTGATGCGGACGTCGGCGACGCCACGGTCGTCGATGTCGCAATCGATCAGGGCGGATCGGTCGGTCATCTTTCTTCTTCGGCAGGCGTGACTCTCGCCTCGAGCTTGTCCACTGCCTCTTCGAGCTTGCGGACCTTCTCCCGCAGCTCGTCCAAGACCTCGTCCTTCGCGCTCGGTTCTGCCCCACGCTTCTTGCGTAGCCGGGCAACCCACGTGCGGACCATCACGGCTTCCTGGTGGGAGACCGTGTTTGCGAACGCCTGGAGCGCGGGGATCGCCTCGTGTGCGCCAGCGGTCGATAGCGCGCGCGCTGCCGAGAGTCGGACCCGGTCGACGGGATCGCGCAACAGATCGGTGAGCCGCTCGACCACCTCGGCCCGTCGCTTCCGCCCGTCGACGGTAGCGGCCAGCTCGCCGAGGGCGGCGACCGCTGCCGGGCGTGCGCTGCGGTTGGGAGTCTGGCCGTACACCGTGGCCCGGGACACCGCGCGGATCGCCTTCTTGCGCCGCGTGGCTGCCAGCCCCTTCAGCGCGCCGCTCTGTTCCCAACCTCCGAACCCCTCGCGCTCGGCGGCCTCGACCAGGAGGCCGAGCGGCGCCTGGTCCCGCTGCGCACCGAGCGCAACATAGGCCGCGGCGGTCGCGCGATGGGGAACCCCCGTCTCCAAGCGCCGCTTCAGCACCTCGACGATGCGCGGATCACGGTAGCGCCCGATCGCCGCGTACAGGTGCTCCAGCACCATCGGATCGCGCTCCCAGCCAACCAGCTCGACCAGCGCATCCAGGGCCGCTTCGTTGCTCGCCCGACCCAGTGTCTTCGCGTGCTCCGCGCGCACGCCCCAAAAACGCTCCTTCATCGTCGCGTCGCGGACCACCTCGACATTCCGCCGCTTGCCGGTCTTCACGAGCTCGCGCCCAGCGAGGATGCGCCCGACCACATCGTCCGCCGCCGCGATCTGCGCCCGGAGCTTGTCGTCGCCCGGGTTGAAGTCCAGCTTGCAGAGGACCTTCGAACCGGGATCGATGCGGACGCGCACCGGCTCCGCCTCCATCGGCACTGCGACCGACTGCTTCGCGAGATGCAGGCGCACACTCCGCACGTGCGACGCGCCGGCCTCGTCGGTCCAGCCGACCTCGACATCGAAGTCGAACGCCTCGACGCCCTGCTCCGCATCGATCTGCTCCTGCTCGATCTCGAAGAAGCCGAGCTTCGCCTTCTTGTCCCACCGGAACTTCGCGGCCAGGCGGGGGTAGCCCTTGCGATGAAACCACTGATCGAAGAAGGCGCCGAGGGAGCGCCCGGAGACCTCCTCCAACGTGTGGCGGAAGTGGTCCGTCTCGACGGTGCGGCCGGCGTAGCGCTTCACGTAGAGCCGCACGCCCTCCCAGAACACGTCGTCGCCGAGCAGCTTGCGCAGGGTGTGCAGGCGGCAGGCGCCGCCGGGGTAGAGGTGCCGATCGTAGAGCTGCCACGAACTCTCGAAACGCCGCGTCACGATCGGGCGCTGGTAGTGCTCGTCGGCCTCGGAGAAGTAGGCCTGCGCGTTGAGGAAGAACTCGTAGTTCCCCTCTTCGGCGCCGAGGACGTCCTCGAACCAGCACTGCTCGATGTATGTCGCCCACGACTCCTTGAGCCAGGCGTGGGCGAAGTCGCGACAGACGATCAGGTCGCCGAAGTAGCTGTGCGCCATCTCGTGGACGTTGATCTGATCCACCAGGCGGGTCCATTCGCGGGCCAGGGACTCGTCCAGGAGGAAGCGATCGTCCCAGGACACGAGCGAGATGTTCTCCATCGCCCCGCCGAAGCCGGGCAGCGCGAACTGGTAGTACTTCGGATATGGAAAGGGGTGGCCGAGCTTCTCCGCCATCCAGGCGAGCATCGCGCGGGTTTTCCCGAACGCACGCCGGACGTCGTCTTCGTCGAACTCGTGGCTCGCGAAGTAGGCGACGGGCACATCGCCGAACGCCCCGTCATCGACGGTCAGCAGGTCGCCGACGACGACGCAGGTCAGGTAACTCGGGCAGGGCTGATCGAGCTTCCACCGGACCGTCCGGGTTCCGTCGTCGTGCACCTCGTCGCCGACGTGGGCGCCATTGGCGAGCATCGTGAGGCCGTCTGGGGCGCGAAGGGCGATCTCCAGGGTCGGCCGCACGCTCGGGAGGTCGATGCACGGCATCCAGTGGCGGGCGCGCTCGGTCTCGTTGTCGGTGGCGGCGTATGTCGCGGCGTTCGGATAGGCGCCGGTCGGGCTGGAGAAGTAGAGCCCCGAGGCGGGCTTCTGCACACGCCAGGCGACCTCGACCTGTCGCCGCGACCCACCGCCGAGCGGCTTGTCCCAGTGGATGACCAGCTTGCTGCCATCGTAGTCGAACGCGAGGGCCTTGCCGCGGGCGTCGGTCACAGCCACGTCGAGGAAGTCGACGGCGTCGAGGGTCAGCGTGTCGGTGCCGGCCCCGTGCCCCACGACCGTGAGACGGTTCGTCCCGACCAGGGTCGCCCCGGGAATGTCGACCAGGAGCGAGAGGGCCATGTGGACCGGCTCTGCCCGGAGATCGGGCGGATAGTGATCCTCGGCTCCGGCGCCGACGAAGGGACCGCCCCGAACCTTGCGCTCCAGGCAACCGCGATCATGACGATATTCGACGGACATCGTTCACCTCGACGAGCGGGCCGGCACGTCTCGACGCGCGCCCGTGGTGTTCAATCGGCATCGGGAGGTCCGGCTCGGCACGAGCGGACGCCCCGGCACAACCTACGCGCTACGGACGCTGCCAGTCGACCTCGATCGCGCTGACGACCGGCGTGAGCTCGTCCGTGGTCGTCGTCATCGTGAGCTCGATCTGTAGGAACCGCCCATCGGCGACCATGCCGTCGATGTTGGCCGGCGACGCGGTGAAATTCCCCGTCCACGGCGACCAACCACCGCCGCCGGTGCGAGTCCGGAACCGGAACGCCAACGACGTGCCGCCGGGGACACTCGCTGTCCACCGCACGGCCTCGAAACCGCACCCCTCGAAGCCACAGTCGAAGACGTTCGACCAGGTGCCGCTCGGCGCGGTGAACGCACGGAGCTGGAACCCGGTCATATCGGAGTAGCTGTACGGTGCCGAGCCGACGCCCACGTTCTGGACGTGAGCGCCCGTCGACGTGAACCGCTGCGCCGTGTTCCCATTGCGACACATCGACCAGATGTTCCCGTCGCTGGCGACACCGATTCCGATCGGGCCGGCGCAGGTGGAGTACGTGCCGACGAACGAGCTGGAGCGCGGGTCGAACTTCCCGATCCGGTTGCTCCCAGACGCGGCGACCCACACGAATCCGTCGCCATCCACTCCGACGCCGCGACCGTTCACGAGCGACCCGTTGCCGAAGACGCTGTAACTCGGCGTGCCCGTCGCGTCGAACGCAGCCCGATCGAGGCGCCCCAGCCCGCTGTTCGAATAGTCCCCGAACCACACGTTTCCGGCGCCATCGACAGCGATTCCGTAGGGCGTCACCGAGCCCGGCAGGGCCCAATTCCCGATGTAGGTGTTCGTCGTCGTGTCGAAGGCCCCGATGCCCTGTCCGTTGCTGATCGTCGAGATCCACAGGATGCCGCGCCGGTCGATGGCGAAGCCGTATGTGTTGACGCCGATGCTCCACGTTCCGAGCACCCGGCCGTCGTCGCCGTCGAGCTTGACGATCTGTTGGCTGCTGTAGAGGCCGACCCAGACGTCTCCGGACTGGTCGATCGCCAGGGCCCGCGCGACGGCGTTGCTCCCGCCCACCGGCACCGTGAACATCACGCAGTCGGTTCGGCAGTCACCTCCGCGGATCTTCGTCACCGACGACTGGCTTCCGAACGCCCGGTTGGCGACCCAGGCGTTGCCCTGGAGGTCGACCGCCGTCCGGCTCGGGCTGTCGTTCCCGCTGCCGGGGTTCACGCCGACCTCGTACGTCCCGAGCACGGCGCCCGTGTTGGTGTCGACGCGCGTGACCGTGTCGTCAGCCGAGTTCGCGACCCAGAGGTCGGCGAACGTGAACGTACTCGTGCTCAGGCGCAGCCCGCCGTCCGGCGCGACGCCGTCGCCCTCGCCGCCCGCGAAGTCCCCGTCGTCGTCCCATGCGTCGGTGTAACAGACCTCGTCGCAGGTGCCGCAGGCGTTGATCAGTCCTTCGTCGACGAAACCGTCGCAGTCGTTGTCGATGCCGTCGCAGAGGTCCAGTCCGCCGCTCTCCTCGGGAACCACCGCGTCGAGGCAATCGCCGCATCCGTTCCGAAGCCCCTCGTCGGTGAAACCGTCGCAGTCGTTGTCCTCACCGTCGCAGACCTCGGCCGCGGCCTCGCAGACGGAGCAACCGTCGGCGCTCGAGTCGACGAAACCGTCGCAGTCGTTGTCGACCCCGTCGCACACCTCGATCGTCGGCAGCACCGCCCCCTCGCACTCCGTCGGATGCTCGGCGCCGACATAACAGATGCGCAGTCCGGCCGTGCACTGGCCGACACCGAGCGTGGCCGGATCACCCGGGTAGCAGGAGACCTCCTCGGCCGCGCAGTCGCAGTCTTCGTCGACGAAACCGTCGCAGTCGTTGTCGAACTCGTCGCCGCAGAGCTCCGGGCCCTCGTCGCCGGGGCACACGCCGCACTCGAGGCGCACGAACTCGTCGATCGCGCCGTCGCAGTCGTTGTCGATGCCGTCGCACACTTCGATGGTGTCCGGAGCGCAA
>CAZFPM010000008.1:29048-56306 GCA_964520965.1 uncultured Myxococcales bacterium | reverse complement strand
TACTCCGCGATGATCTCCTTCTTGTCCCAGTCGACCACCACGATCGCGCAATTCCCCAGGAACCGACGAATGCCGAGATCGTGCAACAACAGCCGAATCACGCCGCCATGCGTGAACAACAAGTGCTCGCCAACGGCCAGGTCGTCGACGAACTCGTGGATGCGGACCTCCATCGCGCCTACCGTCTCGCCTCCCGGCGCCGCGAAACTCCGGAAGTCGGCGATCTGCTCCAGGATGTCGAGGTCCAGTCGCTCCCAGTGCGCCCCCTCGAGGTCGCCGAAGTGCAGCTCCCGAATGCGGGCGTCCCTGACCGGTTCGCGATAGGCGAGGCGGGCCGTCTCGACCGCTCGAGCCAGATCGGACGACCAGATCCCTTCGAATGCCTGCCCATCGAAGCGGTCCCGAAGGGCTCGTGCCTGCGCCTGCCCTCGCTGCGTGAGCGGCACATCCTCCCAACCGGCGATCATGCGTGATGCATTGGCGCTCGTCTCGCCATGCCGGATCAGGTGCAGAACCTTGCGCATCGTCCTCGTCGCCGGAAGCGAAATGCCGACACCCGATTAGCGTGTTCCGGCGCCATTGTCAGCGCTGTTCCCGACCCGCGGGCGTCGTCCCGAAGAGCGAGTGGCTCGTGCAGCGATCGACCCGAACCTCGACCAGATCGCCGGCACGAATCGTCGCGTTCGTGTCGAAGACCGTGGTCTTGAAGTCCGCCGACTTGCCGAACCACTTTCCGTCGTCTCGCCGGGATGGACCCTCGACGAGGACCTCGACGACCTCGCCGATACGGCGCGAATATCGGCGCTCGCTGATGCTCTCCTGAAGCGCGATCACGTCGCGCAAGCGGCGTTGCTTCACGGGCGGCGGCACCGTGTCGATGATTCGCTTGCTCGCGAGTGTCCCTTCGCGCTCCGAGTAGGCGAACATGAACGCGAAATCGAACTCGATCTCCCTCATCAGGTCGAGTGTCGCCTCGTGTTCGTCCTCGGTTTCGTCCGGGAACCCGACGATCACGTCGGTCGAGATCGCGATGTCGGGCATCTGCGCTCGCAGTGCGCCTACCAGCCGCCGATACTCCTCGATGGTGTAGCCCCGGTTCATGGCCTCCAGGACGCGACTCGCCGCGCTCTGGACCGGCAGATGCAGGTAGTTCGGCACGTTGTCGAGCTCGCCGAGCGTGGAAATCAAATCCTCGGAGAAGTCGACGGGATAGGGCGACGTGTAGCGGATGCGATCGAGCCCGGGGATCTCGGCGACCGAGCGAAGAAGCGCCGCGAAGTCGACGCCTTCGTACCGGTACGAGTTGACGGTCTGACCGAGGAGGGTGACTTCGCGATACCCCATCGTGGCGAGCTCGCGGGCCTGGCGCAGGACCTCTCGCGGGGGCGTTCCGCGCTCACGGCCACGGGTAAGAGGCACGATGCAGAAGGTGCAGAACTTGTCGCACCCTCGCTGGATCGAGATCCAGCCCGACACCCCGGCTCCGCGCGCCGAGTTCATGCCCTCGTACGTCTCGGTCTTGTCGAGCTGGACGTCGATCACGGTCGCTCCGGCTCGGGCCTGCTCGAGGAGATCGGGCAGGCGCCGGTAGGCGTCGGGGCCGACGATCAGATCGACGTATGGAGCGCGCTCGAGGAGGCGTTCCTTGACGTGCTCGGCCATGCACCCGGTGATGCCGAGCACGAGGTCGGGTCGGGCGTACTTGAACCGGAGCAGTTGGGAGACGCGGCCGTAGATGCGGGTCTCCGCTTTCTCTCGCACCGCGCAGGTGTTGAGCAGGATGACGTCGGCGTCTCCGGGATCGGTGCCAACTGCATAGCCGGACTCGACGAGGCCGCCGTACATCAGCTCGGTGTCGGCGACGTTCATCTGGCAGCCGTAGGTCTCGATGTAGACCTTGCAGGGCGCGGTGCTGGGCTCGGGCGCGCTCATAGGGACGTGGATTAGCAGCCCTGCGGGCGTTTTCAATGTAAAAGGGGCACCCATGGAGCTGGATTCCGAACGGATGCGCACTTGTCTGCGGACGAGAGACGGCACGCGGCCACAGGGTGCGGGATGAGCACGTCGGAGACAGCCGGGGCCACCCCGTTGCGCCGCGACGGTACGCTCTGGGCCGGTGTGGCGCTGTCACTCACGGTGGTCGCCGCTATCTGGTCCGTGCCGTGGGTGCCGAGCGTCGATGGTCCGCACCACATCTTGTCCGGATTCCTGTCGAACCACCTGGCGGAGACGGGGGCGGACTCGTTCCTCGAGGTCGGCGCGCCGGTCACGTCGCTCGGTTACCACTGGCTCTTCAGGCCGTTGGAGCCCTGGCTGGGGTGGTTGGTCGCCCACCGTGTCGTCGTGACGTGCATCACGCTGGGATGGGCGTGGGCCGCATGGTGGACCTGCCGTCGGCTGGTCGGCAGCCGGTGGCTGTCGCTACTGGCATTCGGCCTGACGCTGCGGTGGCCGATCTACATGGGGTTCCTGCCCTTTTGCTCGGCCTCGGTGCTTGGCCTCGTCATCTTCGGCGCGGCGATTCCGGGGACTGCGATGCGCTCCAGACACCGCGCCCTGCTCGCCGGGGCGCTCTTCTTGCAAGCGATGATGCACGTGTTCCCGGCCGCACTGACCGGGATCGTGCTGCTGGCGGTCCGCTCGGTTCGCGCACGGCACCGGTGGCGCGAGGCGGCGCTGATGACGGCCGCGGGGCTGCCAGCCGCGTGCGTGGTGTTGGCGCTAGTGTTGGCGGGGGCCGGCTCGGCGTCGGCGGCTTCGGTGGGGACCGAGGCGGCCGCGTTGTGGCTGCCGCTCGGCGAGCGTCTGCTGACGTTCGGGGCCACCGCCCTGGGTGGACCGTGGTGGCGTTCGGCCCTGACACCGGGGATCATCATCGTCGGTGGAGTCGTCGGCCTGCGCGTTCCGAATGCCCGTCTCTACGCGTTGGTGGCGATCGGGCTCTCGTGCGTGGCGTTGTCGATGCCACTGCACACGACGGCGTGGGAGTATCTTTCGCCCCGGTTTGCCGGCGTTGCGACGGTCTTCGGGCTCGTCGCTCTCTGCGCGGCCGTGCCGAACAGCCGATATGCCGGCCTCGCCGCAGCCGGCTTCGCCGTGGCGTCGAATCTCTGGGCGCTCGGCTATCACGAGGCGAGCTGGCACGTGGTCGAGCCGGCGTTGGCCGTGGCTCGGCAGCCCCCGGAGACGACGGGTTGGCGACTCCCTCTGGTCTTCGATCCCTACGGCGACGGCGCGGGCGAGGTCGAGCGCCCGATGCGCTTCGTGAAGCCGCTGGTCAACATCGCGGATCTCTTCGTCGTCGAGGGGGGCGGAATGACGCCATACCTCTTCGGGTCGGTCGCGGCGTTGCACCCCGTGGTGTTCCGATCGGATCTCTCGGCCGTACCTCCCGTGCCCGACCGAAGCCTCTGGCGCGCGATCAGCGATCCGGGCCTCGACCTGCCCGAGGCACAACGGGACGCCGCGCTCCAGACGTGGTTGGCCGCTGGGACAGCCTACGAGGAGGTGATCCTGATCCACGCGCCACCGGGTGCCGCGGCGGGTCGCGGCTACGTCACTGTGGCCGGATCGGGCGCCGCGGAGCGGGTCCGATTCCGCGGCTGTACGCTCGACCTGATGGTGGTCGACCGGCCTCCGGGGGTGACGACCGCGCTGTCGTGGGCGTGGTACCCGTCGACGGAATTCGGTCCGGCGCTTCCCGTCGCCGACGCGGGCACGCGGCCTCTCGAACGTCTCGCGATCGAGGGAGTCCCCTGTGGCGTGGTCCTGTTCCGCCTGGTCGGCGCGACCGCGGATGGGGAGCTCGTGCATTGCGAGGGATCGGCTCCAGGCGGAGACATGCTCACGCGGTCGGACTCGTCGGACCGCTTCGAGCTCGCCTGTCGGCTGGTCCGTTGATCAAGGCCGTACCACGCGGTCCTTCCTTGGGCCGTGTCATACCAAGGATCAACGATTCTGTCGGGTCGACGGCGCCGAACGGGTCGCCGATCGCCAGACGCGAGCGAGCTGCGTGGCTGGTGGTATGTGGCGAGTGAGCAACGCCGCCACCGGCGGCACGGGAAAGCCGGAACCCGATGGAATCGATGAACCTCGGTATCAGTCGCCGAACGAGCGAATCAACTTCGTCATCAGGGTAGACCGTGGCAGGTCCGACAGGTCGTCGTCACGCGCCCAGCGAACCTCGTCGACATCGCTGATCACGGTGCGGACGGGGCTCTTCGGACGAGCGTCGACGAGGGTCAACCGCATGCGGATGTGCGTGAAGACGTGCTCCACGTCGCCGCGGATCGAAGCCTCGGCCAAAGCTCCGGCGTGGCGCGCGCGCCAGGCGCTCGTCGGATCGCCGTCGACCGGAGCGGTCGGGAAGAGCCAGGTTCCGCCGAGCAACCCATCGGTGGGCTGCCGGGCGACGAGCACGCGTCCGTCGGTATCGATGAGTCGGTACGCGTAGTGGTGTTCGTCGCGCGTGCGAGGCCGACGGGATTTTCGAGGCAGTGAATCTGCGCGGCCGGTTGCGTTCGCGCGGCAGAGGTCGCCGACCGGACACGACGGACAGCGGGGATGCTTGGGCGTACAGACGACCGCTCCGAGCTCCATCAGGGCCTGGTTGACGTTGCCCGGGTTCGGATGCTCGGCCAGATCGGCAGCCCATTGCCAGATCGTCTTCGTGGCTTCGGTCGCGTCGATCGGGGCCTCGATTCCCTCGATGCGGGCGGCGACCCGCTTCACGTTCCCGTCTACCGCGGGCGTTCGGGTTCGGAAGGCGATCGAGGCGATGGCCCCGGCGGTGTAGCGTCCGACTCCGGGAAGGGACCGGAGGTCGTTCAACTCGCGGGGAACCTCCCCGTGGAAGTCTCGCAGCACGACGGCGGCAGCTCGGTGCAGGTTTCTGGCTCGGGCGTAGTATCCGAGCCCCTGCCAGTGACGTAGCACCTCATCTTCGTCCGCGCCGGCGAGTGAAGAGACGGTCGGGAAACGGGTCATCCACTGCTCGTAGTAGGGGATGACGGTCTCGACACGAGTCTGCTGGAGCATGATCTCGGAGACCCAGATCGCGTACGGATCGTCGGTCTCACGCCAGGGCAGGTCCCGTTGTTGATCGGCGAACCAGTCGAGCAGCCGGGATCGCCGGCTGCCCACCGCGTCGGCGTAGCCTCCGGCGGAGGGCGATCGGGTTCGGTTGTCGGGAAACATCCGCGGGGCTCTTGAGATGGCCGACGAGCGCGGCTATCAGGACGGGGCGCTCCCGTCCCTTCGGTATCTTTACATGAAGATTCGCACAACGCTGGCGGCCGCGGCCGCGTGGTTCCTGGTATTGTCAGCGGCAACGGCCTGCAACGACGCGCAACAAACGACTGAAGACGAGCCGGCCGACGCTGGGGATGCGGCGGTCGACGTAGCGGCGGCCGACACGGACGTGGGGGAGACCGACGGTGCGCCGATCACGATCGACGTGAACATCGTCGCCTGCGACGATGAAGATGGCCTCAGCCCGAATCACAGCGGCGACGAGGCCTATCTGGTCGACAGCGGATTCCTGCGTCAGGACGGCCTGCACATCTGCGCCGATACCGACGACTGGTTCCTGGTCGAGGGGAGCGAGGGCCAACGGATCACCGCACGCATCGAGTTCGCCGATCGGGTCGGAGACCTGGACCTCTACCTGCTGCCGGCCGCAGGCGATCACTCACTGGAGAGCGCTGTCGCGGTCTCCGGGTCGCGCGAAGACGTCGAAGAGTTGGTCTTCGATGTGCCTGCGGACCGCGCGTACCTCGTGCGCGTCAACAGCTTCGAGGGGGCTTCCGGCGCGTATGACCTGTTCATCGCGGTGTCCTGCGGCGACGCCGTCGACTGCGCCGACGGGTTCCGGTGCTCGTACATCGAAGGGCATTGCGTCGACGACGAGGCGCCGATCTGCGGCGATGACGCCCTGGAGCCGAACGACGGGATCGAGTCGGCGACTCCGATCGAGCCCGCCAGCGATGGGTTCGCCTACCTGCACGGCCTGTCTGTCTGTGAGGAGGACGACGACTACTTCGTGCTCGAGCTCGACGCGCCCTCGTCGGTCTATGCGGAGTTGGCGTTCGACGCGGGCAACGACCTGGATCTCCGCATTTTCGACACCGAGGGTCGGGAAGTGGCGCAGGCGGCGACGGAAGAAGGGAATCCCGAGCTGCTCGAGTGGCCGGTCGTGGCCGCTGGAACGTACATCTTCGTGGTGGATCACTTCGTCACCGAGCTGGGCAACGACGTCGGATACAACCTGACGGTGGAGGTGGTTCCGGAGTCGTGTGACTCGAACGGAGACTGTGGGTCCGTCGCTGGGCGGCAGCTCTGCGAAGACGGTGCGTGTGTCGCGTTTCAACCGGTGGAATTGTCAGCGCCTGGCGGCCCCTGCGACGACGCGAGTGACTGTGACGGCGGCCTCGCGTGCTACGAGAACGCGCCGGGTTTCGACGACAACTTCTGCACTGCGCAATGTGGCGCCGATGGCGACTGCCGCCTCTTCGAAAGCGGCTATTGCCTGGTGTTCTGGCACGATGGCATCTGCTTCCCGGCCTGCAGCGACGACACCGACTGCCCGGCCTATTACGCTTGCCAGGACGATGGTCGTTGCGACCTCGACCCATGCCGGGTCGACGGCGATTGTGACGAGGGTCAGCTCTGCCGGTACACCGAGCGCCAGGGCCGGGGCTTCTGCACCGCAGCCGAATTCGCCGAGTGTCGGAGCGACGACACGAGCGAAGAGAACGACGTGCCCGGCGAGGCGTCGACCCTCGGGTCGGACGCGGACCTGGTGGACGACCTCGCGATCTGCGACGTGGACGACGACTGGTTCGAGCTCGAGATCAGCGAGCCCGGCAGCCGGTTGAACGTCGACGTGGCCTGGGACTCGACCGCAGATCTCGATGTCTTCGTATTCGATGAGCTTGGCCGGCTGCTCGCCGCGGCGACGTCGGCGGACCGCAACCCCGAGCAGGTCGACGTCCGCTTCCTCGACGCCGGCGTCTACCGGATTCGCGTCAACCAGTTCCCCGGCGAGCGGGATCTGAGCACGGCGTACTCGTTGTCGTTCGATGTGGTGTCGGAGTCGTGCACCGTAGATGGGGAGGAGTGTCTCGACCTGATGCCTCTCCGCGTCGTCTGCGACGAAGACGGCGGCGGCGGCTGTCGTCACCTCGATGGCGACGGCACGGTCGACCTCGGCGGACTTTGTGACTCGGACGACGACTGCGTGGACACGGCAGACGTATGCTGGGCGTTCGAGCCTGCGACTGCGCGGCGGAACATCTGCACGATCGGCTGCGAGAACGACGGCGACTGCGCGTCGGTCCCGGGAACGGCGTGCGAGCGGGTTGGTCGCGGATTCGCGGCCTGCCTGCCCTGACCCGGTCGCGTCGAACCCGATGCGATCGTCCGTCCCGTCCCGTTGCTACCGGCGTGTGATCTCGCCTTCGTAGAACTCCGCGAACTCGCGGAATCCGAAGCGCCGGTACGTGCGCACGGCGGGCTCGTTCTCCTGCCGTACGTCGAGGGTCACGTATCCGACCCGATCGAACGCATCGCGCAGGAGGCGAGCGGTGCAGGCCTTGGCGTACCCGTGGCCGCGGTGGTCGGGGTGGGTGACGAGGTTTCCGATCGCCGCGACATCGTAGGTGAGCGAGAGGTTGTGAACCCCCGCGATGGCAGCGACGGAGCCGTCGTCGAGCTTCACCCCGAAGTAGAGCCCGGTCTCGAGTTGGTAGGGCTCGAAGAAGTTATCGGGCCACAGCCGGTAGAGCTCCATGATCCGGGCGGTGTCGCGATGGGTGAGTCGCTCGACCACCGGTCCCGGGTCGCCGATATCGCGGAACTCGTCGCGGCTCAGTCCCATTCGGCTCACGAGCGGCAGCTCGTCGAGGCCGTCGAAGATCGCGCCGAAAGCGTCGCGATGTTCCTTGCGGAGGTGGGCGGTCGCCCTTGCGGGCATTTCGTCACGCAGCTCGCGCAGGATCGGCCGGATTCCTTCTCGCTCACCACAGGAGAAGAGCCCCGGTCGACTCAGCCCCTTGTAGTGGAGGATGACCGAGATCAGCTCCCCCTCGCGTCGGAACCCGAACCAGCGGCAGTAGTCTGCGTAGGACTCGTCGAGGTACCCCAGCGGGTACGCGTTGGCGACGGGATTGTTGCAAAGCGCGGCTGCGATCTGCGCGCGACTGGTGATCTCGCTGACCGGCATACCGAACGGGTAGAGGGTGGATGCATGCCGCATGTAGCGAACGACGCCGGTGAAGTCCACCGGGATCCGGGCTCGGGTTTTCCCCCTGGGTTGGATTGACACCGCGGAGGCGTCTGAACTAGCGTACTCCGCGCCTTCACGCTCCTCGGTCGCGCACCGGGTCGAGGCGCCACGACGCCCAAGGAGCGCTGGAAAAGTGCAGGACGGACCCACGAAGGAAAAGGACGCATCAGCGACCGAAGCGATCCCCGGTAGTGATACCAAACACATCGGGTCGCAGGACGCTGACGATGATGTGGTCGGCCGCACGATCGAGGGCAAGTACGAGGTCGAGAAGCTGATCGGCGCCGGCGGGATGGGCAAGGTGTATCGGGGGCGCAACAAGCGCACCGACAGCCCCGTCGCCATCAAGACCCTGATCCCGGACCTGATCAGCGACGAGTCGCTCGTGAAGCGCTTCGAGATCGAGGCGAAGGCGGCGTCGAATCTGCGGCATCCGAACACGATCCGGATCTACGATTTCGGCCGTGAAGGCGACATGCTCTTCATGGTCATGGAGCTGCTCGACGGCTACAGCCTCGAGGGGCTCCTCGCACGTGACGGGCGCGTCGCCCCGGGGCGACTGGTCAAGATCATCATGCAGACCTGCCGTTCGCTGGCAGAGGCGCATGCATCCGGGCTGGTCCACCGGGACATCAAGCCGGACAACCTCTTCCTCAACCAGGTGGGGACGGACGAGGACGAGCACGTGAAGGTGCTCGACTTCGGCGTCGCGAAGCTCAAGGACAACCAGTTCGGCCAGGCGACACTGACGCAGGCCGGGATGATCTTCGGTACGCCGCGCTACATGTCGCCCGAACAGGCGCGGGCGTTCGAGCTCGACGGCCGCTCGGACATCTACGCGCTGGGCGTGATCATGTTCGAGTGCCTCACCGGGGTGCCGCCCTTCGAGGCCAACGACCCGGTCGGCGTGCTCGTGAAGCACGTGAACGAGCCGATCCCGACGTTCGCCGAGGTGAACCCGGACATGGAACCGGTGCCCGAACTCGAGGCGATCACGCGCCGGTGCATGCAGAAGGACCCGGACGAGCGCTTCGACGACGTGCATACGTTGCTCAACGCCGTGGAGGCGGTCGCATCGAGATACGCCGCGCTGCCTCCCGGGCATACCGATCCGGCGCTTCGCAGTTCCGCGCAGACGGTGGCGATAGCGGGCGAAGGTGGACCCGAGGCGCCGGCCCAGATCTCGACCGACGTGTTCGAGACCCTCGGTGTCTCGACGAACGGGGACGATAGCGGGGCCGTACAAAACAAGTCGCGCTACACGCTCGGGGCCTCCCGACAGGAGATGGCCAGCGGGGAACAACCCGTCGACGTGCGGCAGCGCTCGACCGTGATCTACGTGGCGATCGCGCTCGGATTGCTGCTCGTCGTCGCAGGCGTCGGGATCGCCTCCCTGGTGAGGCCGAAACCGACGGACCCGGCGACCACGACCGATGTCGGGGCGGCGGTCGAAGCAGACGCGACCCCGGAGCCAACCCGAGTCGACGCCAGCCCCGTCATCACCGTGGCTCAGCTGACCGTCGGCCCCGCCGTCGGATCGGCGTTGGAGAGAGCGAGCAGCTTCGTCGTGCCGATCACGCTCGAGGTCAACCGGGAGGACGCACGGGCGTTCGCCAGCCTCGACGGTTCGGACGACGCTCCGGTAGCGCTGCCGTACACGTTCTTCTTCGTTCGCGACCCCGCTCTGCCGGGCGAGACCACGCTGAAGTTCGTGGTGATGGCCGAGGGTTACCGAACGACGACCCACGAAGTTCCGTTGCGGCCCACGGAAGGACCCGTGACCGTGTCGCTGCGGCGGCACGGGAGCGGCGGTACGCCGCGGGACAGCGGCGGCGTCGCGGTACCACAGCCGCCGCGGCGAGACTCCGGCCCGGGGGGGCTTGCCGATCCCTATGAGCGCTGATCCGGCCGGCCGAGGAACGACGCTGCTGGTCGTCGACGTAGGGAACACCCACATCGTTCTCGGGGTGTATCGCGGCGACGAGCTGGCCTATCACTGGCGGCTGGAGACCAACTCGTCTCGTACTGCGGATGAGTACGGGGTGTTGCTTCGCCAGCTCTTCGAGGCCGCTCCGGCAAAGATAGACCACGTCGATGGCTGTATGCTTTCGTCCGTCGTTCCACCGATGGAGTCGATGATGGCCGACATGGTGCGGCGCTACTTCGGCATCGAACCGCTGGTGGTCGGTCGCGGGATCGACGCGGGAATGCCGGTCTTGTACGACAATCCGAGCGAGGTCGGCGCGGACCGCATCGTCAATGCCGTCGCCGCGTACGCGCGCACCGGATGCGCGACCATCGTCGTCGACTTCGGCACGGCGACGACGTTCGACGCGATCAGCGGATGCGGGGAGTACCTCGGCGGTGCGATCTGCCCCGGCGTGACAGTCTCCGCCGACGCGCTCTACCGCCGCGCTTCGAAGCTGCCCCGCGTCGACATCGCGCTGCCGGATCGCATCATCGCGCGAAACACGGTCGCCAGCATGCAGTCGGGGATCGTCTACGGATACGTCGCGCTCGTCGACGGGATGGTCGAGCGATTCATCGCCGAGTACGGCGAGCCGATGCGGGTTCTGGCGACCGGAGGGCTCTCGGCCCTCTTCGCCGATCATTGCCGCACGATCGACGACTTCGATGCCGACCTGACCCTGGAGGGGTTGCGGTTGATCTACCGGGCGAACACGAACTGAAACGGTTCGTCGCCCTGGCTCAGCCTCCGTCGAGCGGTTCGAAACGTACCTCGCCGGATCGGATCACGACGGTTGCCCCCTCGCCGGTGCGGATCTGCAACCCACCGTCGGGAGCCAACGCCTCGGCGGTCCCTTGCCGAGCCTCGCCACCCTCGTCCCAGCGAACACGGCGGCCGGTCGTCGCGTCTCGGGCTCGCCATCGCGCCAGCACGCCTTCGGCGCCGTAGGCGGCAAGTCGCTCGCACTCCGCGACGATTCCGCGTCGTACGGCTGCGGCGAGATCAGCGAGCACGATGTCCCGGCCGGCCGCGACCCGCAGACTGGTCGCGGTTTCGAGCAGCGGCTCGGGGAAACCGTCGGCCGGGGTGTTCGCGTTGACCCCGACCCCGACCGCGGCACCGACGATACTCCCATGTTCGGTCACGGCCTCGCACAAGACCCCGGCGACCTTCTTGCCGTCGACGAGCAGGTCGTTCGGCCACTTGAGCGACGCCTCCACCCCGGTCTGCACGGCGATGGCCTCGGCGGCCCCGACCGCGGCGGCGAGAGGGACGATTGTCATGCAGGAGCCATAGGCCGGGCCGGCGATCGCGACGCTGAGGTAGAGGTTCTCGCCGGGCGGAGAGAACCACTCGCGACCGAGCCGGCCGCGGCCCGCAGACTGCGTGCCCGCCCACACGGCTCGGCCGTCCGGGCAGCCCTCGCGAATCCACGCGGTCACGACATCGTTCGTCGAGGCGACCTCTTCGCGGTAGATGAGCAGCTCGTCAGACATCACCGGTCTGGGGCGATACGCAGACTGATGTCTACGTTCGGGGCGGAATGGGTCAGGGCGCCGGCCGAGACGATATCGAGGCCGATGCCTCCGAGCTCGGGCAGCCGCTTCTCCGTGATGTTGCCGGAGGCCTCGACAATGACCCGACCCGCCGCCCGTGCGACGGCCTCTCGCATCTCGTCGGTGGACATGTTGTCCAGGAGCACCGCGTCAGCACCGGCGGCGATGGCCTCGTCGAGTTCGGCGCGGCTGGTGACCTCGACCTCGACACCGAGCAGGAACGGGGCATGGTCCCGCACGGCATCGACGGCGGCGGTGATCGAGCCCGCCGCGGCGATGTGGTTGTCCTTGATCATCGCGCCGGAGGCGAGGTTGTAGCGGTGGTTGGAGCCGCCGCCCATCCGTACGGCGTATTTCTCCAATTCGCGGAAGCCCGGCGTGGTCTTTCGCGTGTCGACGAGACGAGTGCCGCCGTCGCCGAGCGCGGCAACGCAGCGCTTGGTGAGCGTCGCCACACCGCTGAGGTGTCGCAGGAAGTTCAACAACGTACGCTCGGCGCGCAGGATGCTGCCAACGCGGCCTTCGATCTCTCCGAAGACGCCCTCGGAGATCGTCGAACCGTCACGTACCGCCCAGTTGATGGTGGCCTCGGCGTCGACTCGGCGCATCACCTCTTCGACCACCGGTATGCCGGCGACCACGAGGGCCTCCTTGGCGACGAATGCCGCGCGGGTCGTGGCCTCGCGGTCGAAGATCGCGTCGGTCGTCACGTCGCCGAAGGTCAGGTCCTCCAGCAGGGCAATCCGGATCAGCTCGACGGTGACTTCCGAAAACGGGAAGAGGCTGGACATGGGCCTGGACGCGTGGTGGTTGAGGCGGGACCCGAAACGCTGGCAGGATACCCGTGATCATCCGCGCATTGAAACGACTCGTCGCTCCGTGCTTGTGCGGTGTGCTCGTGATCGGTGCTTCCGCGGCATCGTGGGCCGCTCCGCCCGAGGGCGCGGCGCCCGCAGACGGGACGGCCGGCGACATGGCGACGGACCCGGAGGTCTTGCTGCGCCAGGCCGACGAGATCTTCTCGGTCGTGCAGGATCTGAGGGCGGTGACGGTCGACGGAGAGGTCGCCCGAGCGGTCACGAGCCGGGAGGACGTGCTCGACCGCATCTTGGAGATCGTGGAGCGTGAGGTCCCGAACGACCTGCGCGAGGCGCAGGATCGAATCGCTGTCCTGCTCGGCATCGTCGGGCCGCAGGAGCGCTTCTTCGACGTATACATGGGGCTGCTGCAGCGCGAAGTCGCCGGATTCTACGACGACGTCACCGAGACGTTCTTCATCCTCGACGACACCCCGATCGCGCTCCAGGCGCCGGTCATGGCGCACGAACTCTTCCACGCGGTGCAAGACCTTCGGTGGGGCATCGCGGGCATGTTCGGAGAGGGGAAGTGGGTGACCGACGTGGCGCTCGCCGCGCAGGCGCTGATCGAGGGGGATGCCCTCGCCGTCATGGCGGCGTACGCGATGGAAGATCCGAGCGCGATCACGCGGCCATCACCGCTGCGAGCGGGGATCCGGCTGTCTCTCTCGCAGGCGTCGGAGCCGCCCGACGACAGCGTCCCGCCCTTCCTGTGGGAGCAGCTCGTCTTTCCGTACGTGACCGGGCTCGAGTTCGTCTTCGCGCTGGTCGCGCCCGACGACTGGTCCGCCGTCGACGCGGTCTACGACGCGCCGCCGCGCTCGACCGAGCAGGTGTTGCACCCCGAACGCTACAGGACAGATGCACCGACGTGGCTGACGTTCGATGCGTCCGATCCCGTCGCCGATCGGTACATGGTCGACGTCTTCGGCGAGTTCGCGATTGGATCCTTGCTGCGTCAGCTCCTGGCCGACGTCGTCACGATGTCCGCGGTCGAGCGTGCGGTCGAAGGTTGGGACGGAGACCGGCTCGAGGCTTGGCGCTTCGAAGGGGAGCCCGGGCGTGACCGACTCGTGTGGCTGAGCGTCTGGGACAGTGAGGGCGACGCAGAGGCGTTCGCCGCCGTGGCGTCGCGGCTGACGGTGCCCTGGCTGGAGACCGCCGAGCGTGTCGAGCGAGTATCGGGCGAGGGCCGGAGCTGGTCGTCGGAGGTCGCCTCCGCCGTCCTGGTGATCGAGCGGTGGGGCGATCTCGTGTTGCTCGTGCACGACACCGGCGGTCCGGTCGATCCCACGGCGCGCCGCTCAGAGGTGGCGACCATCGTCGAACGCGTCTGGGACACCCACGCGCGCAGCCGCTACCCAACCTTCTGAGCCCAAGGCGCCGTCCGTCCCTTTGTGCCTTTGCGTCTTTGCGCGAGATTCGCTCTGCAGACTCGCGCCAAGCCGCCAAGCCGCCAAGCCGCCAAGCCGCAGAGGAGCGAAGAGGGCGAGACGCGCTACTCCAGGGGTGCGGCGTCGAGCTGATCCTGGATGTACTTGCCCATCTGGGACCCGATGTACGATGCGATGTTCGAGTCGTACTGGGAGTAGAACGAACGCTGCTGACGGTTCACGAGGAGGATGACGCCGAACGCGCGATCTCCGTGTTGGATCGGGGCGCAGCAGAGTGAGTCGGGCTTCAGACCGGACTTCTTCGCCAGTTCGTCGGTGTGGCGGTCGTCGTTCTCGGGGTCGGTGATGGAGAGGGCCAACCCGTCACGAAGGCTGTGGGCGGGAACCCCTGCGCGGATGCTGAGTTCGGCCTGGAGCAGCTTCTTCTTGCCACGACCGCGGCATGCCGCGAAGTAGAGGTGATCGGCCTGATCCGAGGCGAAGAGCACGCCGCCGGTACCCGACGGGATGTACTTCGTGGCGAGGTTGAGGACGAAGTCGATCGCGTCCTCCATCGCGTACTCGGGCTCGAAGATCGTCGTGATCTCCAGGAACACGTCTTCGAGTGCGGTCTCCGAGATGCTCTCCAGCTCGGCGGGAGTCTCGGCGACGGCCTCGGCGACGGGAGCGGCGAGCTCGATGATCGACTCGGTCGGCTCCGGCTTCGGCTGGACCGTCTCCTGGAGAACGCGTCCCTCGATTCCGGACTCGCCGTTCGGCTTCTTGATCTCGGTGGAGACGATGGGCCGGAAGGCGCCGGTCGCCTTGTCCTCGAATCCGACGGAGCGGGCGCCGGCGCCCGCCGTCGACTTCCGCCGAGGTCGAGGCTCTGCCGTGGGGATAGCACGGAACTGCCCCGTCATGGCCTTCATGATCTGGGACTTCTGCGCTTGGGTCTCGTCGATGTTGACGATCCGGATGACCCGCCGATTGTTCGGATCCGTGACTCGGATCTCTTCCTCGCCGATGTCGACGTAGAAGCCATCGAGGGAATCCGGGACATCGTTCGACTGCGCGAGCCCGGTGAACAGCGCTGACCTCCACGAAGAGGCCTCGATCTGCAGCTGGGTCTCGTAGCGCTTGGACTCGGGAGACGGAAGGTGGACTTCGAAGAACATCCGGTTCACATCCTGCTGGCGGCGTGGCCATCGTCGTGGCGCACACGAATTGGGGTCCCGCAACTTCCACAGCCCCTGTCTGCCCCGCACGCGTCGTCGCCGTCGCCGAGCGCGTAGCCGAGCGCGGAGGCCGTCGCCGGGGCGACTGAGCGCGCGTCGGCGAGCGAGACGACCGCACCACAACGTGTGCAGGTGCCGACCCAACGATCCTCTTCGTCGAGCTCGTGGCCGACGATCACGTCGCGGCTGCACGCAGCGCAGTAGGCGACTGGGAATGTGATCGTCTCGTGCAAGTCGTCGGAAGGGTCCCGTGGAATTCGGTGGATTCTAACAACCGCGGGCCGAATGGCAAATGGGCGTGCGGCTCGGCTCGTTCGTCAGGCCGGCCGGGGCTCCTCAGGCGCGCCGCCATCGCCGCCGCAACGACCACTCGACACCCAGCACGAGGGCGATGAGGGCAAGGAGAAACGGGCTGTTCCAGACGTCGATGACCCGTCGCCGGTTGACCTCCTCGACCCGGGCCGGTCGCAGGTCCAGCCCCCTCGGACGCCCACCCTCGGCGTCGTCGGATCGGCCGCCTGCCGCTCCGGCGAGCGCCGCGAGCAGCTCCGGTCTCGGTTCGACGTCACGGAACTCGCGGCTGCGCCGCACCACCAGGAGGATCTCCTCGTCACGCAACGAGGAGCCGTCGTCGAGGTCTGCCTCGGCGACGATCGCGTACGCACCCGGCTCGTCGAGCTCGAACCCGAAGGCATGGCGGCCCAATTCGTCGGCCGTGAACTCCTGCTCGTCGACGACCTCTCGCTCGTCGATCGCCAGCGCGTCGAGATCCCGACGCAGGAGTGTCAGGCGCCCGGAGACCCCGGCCGCCGCTTCGTAGTCCGGGCGAAACACCCGGACCGATCCCTCCACGCGCTCGCCGGGGGCGTAGATCTCTCGCGGCACCTCGACCTGCACGAGGTTGAGCTCGGGATCCCGGATCAGCCAGCGGATCGCACTGTTCCAGAAGCTCGTGTACGGCCCCGACGATCCACCGCGCTCGACGTGCTCGTAATTCCACCGCCACGAGCTGTCGAAGGTCATCGCCATCGATCGCCCCTCTTCGACGTCGCTCACGGCGAGCACCGGCATCGGGGCTTCGCCGGCCTGCAGCCGCGGGTGTGTGGCCAGGACGACCGCACCTTCGCGCGCTTCGAGGACCACGTTGGTGCCCCGCATCGTCGGCAGCGCTCGCCAGAGCTCCGCGTTCTCGCGCTGGCCGAAGGTCAGCCTCGTCAACGGGTGTCGACTGCCCGCATCCGTCAGCACGGGGCGGAACGATGATTCGTCGATCAGCGTGCGCGGGTCTGTTCCGGCCGGCAGGCCGACGGGCAACACGGCGGCCAACTCGGTCACGGCGTACCCACCCGACGCGAACGACAAGTCACCGCCGATCATGGCGAAACCTCCGCCCGAGCGCACGTACTCGCGGACGAGCGGGAGGTATTGCCGCATCGAATAGGGGCCGTAGTCGAAGTTCTGGAAGATGATCAGGTCGAAGCTGCCGAGTTGTTCGTTGAAGAGCTCGTCGGTGGGGAAGGGGATGAGGGAGAGCTCGTCATCGGACCCCCGATGGAGGTCGTCCTGGGTGCGCAGGATGAAGAACGAGATCAGGTCCACGTTCGGGTTTCCCTTGAGGAGCTGGCGCAGGAAGCGGACGTCCCAGCTCGGCCTGCCGACGACCTGCAGAATGCGGATCTTGTCCCGGATGACCTTGAGTACGAAGAACTCGCGGTTGTTCTCGGACACGGCCTCTCCTTCCCGGAGAGGCGTCTCGACGGAGTAGATCTCCTTGCCGATCAGCTCCGGCACGAACTCGAATTGCACGCGGTACCTGGACCGGCCGGGCAGCACCTCGACGTTGCGTTGGCGCAGAGGGACCCCCTCGCGGCTCAACGTGATGGGTAGGGTCTCGCCGTCGAATCCGAGTACGCGGAGCTCGACCACGACCGATACGGCGTTCCGGACGAAGGCAAAGTCGTCGTAAAGCACCCGTTCGACCGCGACGTCGCGGATCTCGCCGGGCTCGGCGGTGGCAAAGGTGTGGATCGGCACGTCGAGGGCGGCGAGAGCTTCGAGCGTCTCGGCGTCCAGGGACTCGCCGCGGCGCATGCGGGCGCCGAGCAACCCGTTGTCGACTCCGTCGGAGATGACGACGATTCCTCCGAGCTCGCGGCGCCCGAATCGGTCAACCACGGCCTCCACCGTTTCGAGGATATGCGTGGCATCGCCGGTGGCGGCCATCGGGAGCTCCCCGATGTCGTCAGGGTCGAGTTCTGCGAGCTCGCGGTCGAAGGAGAAGAGGTCGTAGATGTGTTCCTCGTCGGGTGTCCCGAAGATCGGTCGCATGCGTTCGAGCAGGTCTCGAGCGCGTTCGATCCGGGTCGAGCCATCTCCCGTCGACAGCGCCTGGCTCTCGGACGTGTCGACCAGGACCGCTACGTGATTCCGGACCACGCTGACGTGCTTCAGCTCGAGAGCGGGCTCCAACACCAGGAGCAGGACGAGCCCGAGCGCGGCGGCACGAAGCGCGAGCAACGTGGCCCGGCGGGCGCGGCCGAGGTCGCGCAGGTCGAGCCAGGTCAGCCCCCAGATGCCGATGGCGATGACGATGAGCAGGCCGATCTGCCATCGGGTGAGCTCGCCGAGGAACAGGAGCGTGCCGCGGTTGAATTCGCCGAGTCCGCTCAGCATCGACGGCCCCGTTCGGCCCGCGGTGCGGAGGGCATCTGGCTCAATCCACGTGCCATCGTCTTCGTCGGAGGAGGTAGTTCACGTGAACCTGGTCTTCCTTGTAGTCGAGGCAGAGCGCGTACATGGCCAGGTTGACCCCGAAGCGGATCGCCATCTGTCGCTGACGGTCCCCGCCCGGATGCATCTCGAACTCCCAGTTGCCGTAGTTGTCTCTCGCCCACGCCCCGAGGAGGTCGTTCTGGGAGAAGACGACCGCGAGCCGGTCGTCGAGGACGGCCCCCTCGAGGTCGGCGACCTGGAGCCGCCCGGGTCCCGGCTCCACGAGGTAGAACGACCGGTACAGGACGTGATCCGCCGGGAGAGGGGCGAGCGGCGCATCGGGGAGGCACTCGGCGATCTCCCGGCGCACAGCGTCGGCGAACGCGCCGTCGGCTCTCCCCTCGCAGGAGTCTACGAAGAGCAGGCCTCCAGCGGCGAGGAAGGCACGAAGCGCCTCGCGTGCGGCGGGATCGAACGGGGGGAACTCCCGGTCTCCCGCCAAGACGACGAGCGGCGTCTCGACGAGATCCGCCAGCGCGAACTCGACGACGGCCGGCTCGCGAACGATCTCCACGCTCGTGGTCATCTCGAGCTCCAACAGGAGCCTGCGGATCGCGGTGGGGCGTGGATTCCAGCTCGGGGCGTCGTAACGCACGAGCGGCATGTCGAAGAGCGAGTCCTCGCCGAACGCGACGGCCCGTGTAGGGACGGCCGCGAGGGCGGCGGAAGCCCCGAACCACGCGAGGAGCTCCCGTCTCGACAGGGGCCGCCGATGTCGGAGTCCGGCGCGTCGTCGCATCAGCGTGGCTCCAGGAGCGCGCGGAGTTGTGCGAATCGCTCGGTGTTGAGACGATCCTGTTCCGCTTCCCAAGCCGACGGTTGGTCGTCCTGGCGACGACGGATCAGCTCCGGGGGGACCTCGGCGAGGAAGCGCGACGGCTTCCTCCGAATGCGCTCGTTGCGGAAGAGCGACGTCCGGACATGCGTCAGGAAGAGGCGCCGTTGGGCGCGCGTCATGCCGACGTAACAGAGCCGCCGCTCCTCGGCGATCCCACCGGTCTCCTCCTTCGCACGGATGTGCGGCAGCAGGTCTTCGACCAAGCCGCAGAGGAATACGACGGGGAACTCCAACCCCTTGCTCGAGTGGATGGTGGACAGGGTGACTCGCCCCCGTGGGTCGCTCTCCTTGTCGGACGCCGGGCCGGTCTCCAGGGAGATCTTCTGGATGTAATTCTCCAGGGTCCTCCACGCGCTGTCGCCGCGCTCGGAGCCGATCCGGTCGACCACGTCCTGGACTCCCTCCCAGCGGATTCGGGCGACGTTCGCGCTCTTCTCGGCGGCCCTGATCGCCGCCTCGAAGCCGATCGTGTCGAGCAGCTGGCCGATGACGTCGCCGACCGCGCCCGCAGGTTCCTGTGCGAGGCGGGTTCGCGCCCGCTCGATCGTCGTGACGAACTTGCCGAGGTTCGTCGAGGTCCTGGCGGGAATCCCCTGCCGCGCCGCGGGGTCGCGGATCACGTCGAAGAGGGGTCTCCCGGTCGTCCGCGCGTGCTCGACGAGGCGCGCCATCGAGGTGGTGCCCACACCGCGGGTCGGGAAGTTGATCACCCGGCGTAGCGCCAGGTCGTCGCGGGGATTGGTGAGCAGTCGCAGATAGGCGAGCAGGTCCTTGATCTCCTTTCGGTCGAAGACGCTCTGACCGCCGAGAATCCGATACGGGATGTCGCGCTTGCGGAGGGCCTCCTCGAGCAGATCGAGCTGTGGGTTCGCCCGGTAGAGCACCGCGAAGTTGTGCAGCGATCGATTGTCGCTCCCCGACTCTCCGGCGATCTGTCGGGCGATCCAGTCGGCCTCGTCGAAGTCGTTTTCCAGCTCGACGGCCTCGACCGGGGGGCCTGTGCCCAGCTCGCTCCACAGCCGCTTGTCGTGCCGCTCTTGATTGCGGGAGATCACCGCGTTCGCCACGTCGAGGATCGACGTCACGGAGCGGTAGTTCTGCTCGAGCGCGATGACCTTCGCCGAAGGAAATCGGTCGCCGAACGAGAGGATGTTGTCGGCGACCGCGCCGCGGAAGGCGTAGATCGACTGGTCATCGTCCCCGACGGCCATGACATTGTGTGGCGGACCGACGAGCTGGCCAAGGAAAGCGAGCTGGATCGCGTTCGTGTCCTGGTACTCGTCGACCAACACGTAACGAAAGCGTTGGCGGTACTTCTGGCGCACCTCCGGGTGGGCCTCGAAGATCCGGGTCGGCAGCAGCAGGAGGTCGTCGAAGTCGACCGCGTTGAGGTTCTTCAGCGCCAGATTGTAGCGCTCGAAGGCGCGCTGGGCGCGAGGCATCGCCGGATCGAAGCGCACGTCGGGGAGCTCCGCCGGTGTCGTGCGGGCGTTCTTGGCGCGCGAGATGACCGAGAGCACCGCGCGCTCGTTCCGGTCGGCGCTGATGTTGAGCTCCTTGAGAACCTGCCGGATCGCTCGTCGCCGGTCAGACTCGTCGAGGATCGTGAACCGGGGGTCGAATCCGAGCGCGCCGATCTCACGGCGCAGCAGCCAGGCGCCCAGGGCGTGGAAGGTGCCGAGGTGAACGTCGCGGGCGGGTTCGTCGCCCAGCAGCTCCGCGACCCGCCCTCGCATCTCGGCGGCGGCCTTGTTCGTGAACGTGACTCCCAAGATGTTCTCGGGCCGGACACCGCGGTCGATCAGGTGCGCCACCCGGGTCGTGATGACGCGCGTCTTGCCGCTGCCGGCACCGGCGAGGACGAGAATCGGACCATCGCCGTGGCGAACGGCTTCGGCCTGCTGTGGATTGAGTGCGCGGAGATCCAACGGGTGCGCCCGGGCGTTGCGGTCGGGACTCGGAACACCCTCGCGGGGTCGGCGGTTGACGTCCGGTCGGGGTTCTGACTGTGTACGGACCCCGGCGCCGGAGCGCAACGACGCTCCCGCGCAAGCGGCGAACCGAGGAAAACGACCATGTTGGAAGCAATTCGCGCGGCCTATGCGAGCGGCGTTCGGGAACCGACCGCCGAGGTTCGCGCGGCGTTCGACGACTTCGTCGCCCTCCTCGAGTCCGGCGAGGTCCGTGCGGCCTCGCGGGACTCCGACGGGGAGTGGCGCGTCGACCCCGCGGTCAAGGAGGGGATCCTCCTCGGTTTCCGCATCGGTCGAATCGTCGAGCAGGGAGGCGGCGATCCGCTCTGTTTCGCGGACAAGGACACGTTCCCGATCCAGCGTCCCGCCTTCGTCGAGCGCTCGACCCGCATCGTGCCTGGAGGGTCGTCCGTGCGGGCCGGCGCGTACCTTGGGCGTGGCGTGACCTGCATGCCGCCGATGTACGTCAACGTGGGGGCGTACGTCGACGACGGCTCGATGATCGATTCGCACGCGCTCGTCGGGTCGTGCGCGCAGATCGGGCGCGGTGTCCACCTCTCGGCCGCGGCGCAGATCGGGGGCGTGCTCGAGCCGATCGGAATGCGTCCGGTCGTCGTCGAGGATCGTGTCCTCGTCGGAGGTGGCGCGGGGATCTACGAGGGAACCCTGGTGCGCGAAGGAGCGGTGGTCGCGGCGGGGGTGATCCTGACCGCGTCGACGCCGGTCTACGACCTCGTCAACGAGACCGTGTACCGCGCCAACAGCGAACAACCGTTGGAGATTCCGGCCGATGCGGTCGTCGTACCCGGTAGCCGGCCGATCGGCGGGAGCTCGTTCGCCCGGGAGCACGGCCTGCACGTCCAATGCCCCGTCATCGTGAAGTATCGCGACGAGAAGACCGACCTGAGGGCGGCGCTCGAAGGCGACCTGCGTTGAGTGCGTCCGGCCTGTCGATGCGACCCGCTCGCCGCATCGCGGACCTGCGGGTGACCCTGATCCGCCGGATCATGGACGAAGCGGCGCCTGACGCCGTGAATCTCGGCCTCGGCATGGCCGACGCCGATGTCGCCCCGGGGGTCTGCGCCGCCGCGCGGGCCGCCATCGAGACGCGGCGCGCACCCTATCGCCCGCCCGCCGGACTGCCCGCGCTCCGAGAGCGGGTCGGGGATTCTCTCGAGGTGGCTCCGGACCGCGTCATCATCACCCACGGCGTGCAGCAGGGTATCGCCCTCGCGATGCTCGGGCTCGTCGACCCTGGGGACGATGTGCTCTTCCCGGACCCCGGCTTCCCGGTCTACCGGACGCTCGCCGAGTTGGCCGGAGGTCGAGCGGTCGCCTACGCCCTCTCTCGCGAGGTCGGCTTTCGACCGCGCTGGGAGGACATCCGGGCGGCGTTGACGCCGCCGACCCGCCTCGTCGTGTTGTGCAGCCCGGGCAATCCGACCGGCGCCGTCGCCGATGCGGACGAGTGGACGCGCATCGGCCGAGGGTTGGCCGAGCGCGGAGTCGCGTGGCTAAGCGACGAGATCTACCGATCGTTGCAGCACGGCCGGCCCGGTCACGGTTCGATGCTCGACGTCGAGCCCGCGGGCGGGGTGGTGCTCGGCGGCATGTCGAAAAGCCACGGCATGGCCGGCTGGCGCATCGGTTGGTTGATCGCCCAACCCGGGCTCGTCGGCCCGCTCGTGGCGCTCCAGCAGCAGCTGGTCACCTCGGCGTCGACGCTGGTGCAGCAGGCCGCGCTCGGGGGCTTCGACGCCGCCGCGCGCGCGGGCGTCGAGCGCCTCGCGGCGACGCTCCGAGACCGGCGCGAGCAGGCCGTCGGGGCGTTGGAAGAGACCGGGTGGTCCATCGTCAGTGGCGACGGCGCGTTCTACCTGCTGGTCGAGCGTCCGGGGATCTCGGATGACGTCGCGTTGGCTCGCCACCTCGTTCGCGGGGGCGTGATCACGATCCCGGGCAGCGCGTTCGGCTCCGGTGCCGCCGGTCTGCTTCGCGTCAGCTACTCGACACCGGCGGGCACGTTGGAGGAAGGTATCCGACGCATGAACGAGGCCGCGGAGACCTTCGCTTCGTCCGTCGTCAGAGAGGAACCCTGATGCGTCTGTCACCCACAGAACTCGTCGAGATCCGGCGCGATCTCCACCGAAACCCCGAGCTCTCGCACGCAGAAGGTCGAACGGCCGCGGCCGTCGTGCGGACCCTGACTGCGCTCGGCATCGAGGCGCGCGCCGGGGTCGCCGGGCACGGGGTGATCGCGGTGGTCGAGGGGGATCACCCCGGGCCGACCCTGCTCTTCCGCGCCGACATGGACGCTCTTCCGATCCAGGAAGAGGGCGACCACGACTACGTCAGCGAGAACCCCGGCGTGATGCACGCCTGCGGGCACGACGTGCACACGACGATCGGCCTGGGCGTGGCGGCGTCACTCGTGAACAGACGCGCCGATCTGCGCGGACGCGTGAAGCTGGTGTTCCAACCGGCCGAAGAGGCCGCTCCGGGCCCGGGCCAGGTGATCGGAGCGGAGAAGATGGTCGAGGAGGGGGCGCTGTCGGACCCTGATGTCGACGCCGCGTTCGCCCTGCACGTGATGCCGAACCTCGACGTCGGGCAGCTCGGCTACACCGGGGGCACCGTCTGGGCGGCCAGCGATCTTTTCGACATCGAGATCACGGGGCGGATGGCCCACGGCGCCTACCCGCAGGACGGGGCCGATCCGCTCCTTGCCGGCGCGGCGATCGTGCAGGCCTTGCAGCAGGTCGTGTCACGCAACGTCGACACCCGCTCGCCGTGCGTCCTCAGCGTGTGCCGCTTCGAAGGCGGCAATGCGTACAATGTGATCCCGGATCGAGCCCGCCTGCGGGGCCTGCTCCGGACGCACGACGACGCGATGCGCGATCTCGCGATGTCCCGCGCGAGGGAGATCGTCGAGAGCACCGCGCAGGCCCATGGATGCTCGGCTCGGCTTTCGTTCGTGCGTGGCACGCACCTGACGGAGAATCGCCCCGGGCTCGAGGACTTCGCGGGCGAGGTGATCTCGAGCGCGCTTCCCGACGTCGGTTTCGTCCTCATGCCTGCGCAGATGGGGGCGGAGGACTTCGCGGCATTCTCGCGGCGCGTTCCCGGCTGCTACCTCTTCCTCGGCGTACGCAACGAAGCGCGAGGCATCGTCCACCAGATCCATACGCCGCGTTTCGACGTCGATGAGGCCTGTCTCGCCGTGGGAGTCGATGCGATGACCGAGCTCCTGCTGGCCGCGTGCTCGGATTGGGAGTCGCTGTCGCTCCGCATCGGCGCTGCGATCAATCCAGGATGAACACCCGTTCCTCCCCGTGTTCGGCGACGATCTCGTCGACCCGGGCGAGGAGCATCTTTCGGCGGTCGAGGAACTGGGAGAACTCGGTCTTTTCGTCGAAGTGGGGGCTGGGCGGGAAGAGGATCGGGAAGACCGCGGTCGGCTGCATCCATCGGATCGCGTCGATCGTGCGCCGCGAGAAGACCCGCACCGGCGAGGTCCGTCTCTCGACGCGGCCCGACAAGGTGTGATGGGTGCCTCGTCGCGGGAAGGCGGCGCCGTTATCGATGGAGATGATGTGGTCTCGGTGCCAGTGGGTGTTCGCGCCCGGGTAGCGCCTCGAGTAGCGATCCCAATTGTTGAGCAGGAAGTCGAAGACGTGGAGGTTCGACAGCTGTCGGGCCAGCTCGACGCCGTCGAGGTCGCCGGTGTCGCCGGCAGACGGGTCTCTGCGGCGGCCTCGCGTGTTGAAGACGGGGCGGAGCACGTCTTCGATCTCCACCGCTGCCAGCGACACCCGGCCCGCGTCGCCGTCGACGAGGAAGTGCCAGTGGTCGGTGAACTCGATGCCGAACTCCCGATACTCCGGCACCCACGCTTCGGACGCGCCGTGGAGCCAGCGTTCGTCGCCCTCTTCGAACCAGATCAGGTCGGAGTAGCGGCGGTCGAAGTCAGCGACCGCCCGCGCATCGTCGCGGCCGTTCAGCTCGAGCATCCGCGTGCGGGAGATGCGAACCTCGTCGTTGTGGGGGATCTCGAAGCCGCAATGGATCAGCGAGCAGAGCCGGTAGGCGGCGATCTCGCCGCGCGGGCTGGACTGATAGCGGAGCTGTGTCGGCTTGAACGCGCGAACCGTGGTGTCCCCGGACACCAAACGGAAGGTGAGGGTGCTGCCGCCGCCCAACCAGCTGATCCGGTCGATGGCGGGGTCGAGCTCGCGAGCGCGGCCGTTCGCCGGGAAGAAGACGTCGTCCTCGGTCCACGTGGTGTACCAGAGGCGAGTCATTGCCGGTCGGTGGGCGGCCATGCGTGATACCGCCGCCCAAGCCAGCGACCGGGCCGATCCGAAGTCCCGATTGGCCAGGGCGAACCGGATACTCGCGACCGTGACCTTGGGGGCGTTCGGCGGCGGGAACCAAACGGCACGGACCCTCGCGGCTCGTTCCAGATCGCCGCTTCGGACCGCACGGATATACGACGTCCTCGAGAGCTGGTCCGGGGACAGATCGACCGCGTGGGCGACCACGTCGCGAGCGCCGCGTACGCTCTCGGCGCTCCGGGTGCGCTCGGACTCGGCATCGGCGAGCCGCAGTGCGGTGTCGATACCCAGGGTTGCGCCGTCGAGCGCTCTGGGCACGTGACCACACCCGGCGAGGAGAGCGGCGCACAACGCGACGATCGGGAGCTGAGGCGCCCGTGTCACGTGCTCAGGGGTCCACGCCATCGACACCGGTGGGGGTTGGCTCCGCGGCAACGGGCCCGTCGGCAGAGCCCTCGGTGAGCTCGGCGGAGCCTTCGGTCGGCACGGCGGAACCCTCGCCGACCGCGGGAGCCGGTGCTTCGCCGGAACCCAGAGCGACGAAACCCGTCGCCGCCTCGTCGGTGCCGGCGCTTTCTGGGGTCGTCTCTACGCCGATGGGCGTCGGAGCGGGCGTGCCGGGGCTCGGCGTCGTCCGCACGATCCGGACATAGACCGCCGCGATCACGATCGCGAAGATGATCAGACCGATCAGGAACCCGCCGATCCCCGAGCGCTCGGACCCGCCGCGTCCGGCTCGTGGCTCGTCGTCGTCGCCGGCACGTTCATCGGCGCCGACCGAGTCGAGTGCGGCCTCGAGGTCGATGTCGTCCGGCACCTCGGGGTCGAGCACCAGTTCTGGCTCGTCGTCGGACTCCGCGTCCGGCTCGTCGGTCGTCTCGACGCCGTCTTCGTTGACGAACACGACGTCGACCTCGATGTCCAACTCCACGGCCCCGCTCGTATCTGCCCTCGCGACCGCTGCCCGGTCGGGCACGTCGGGGTCGATCTCCTCCGCGTCATCCGGGAGAGCCAGGCGCGAAGCGGCCTCTTCGTCGAGGGCCGGGCCGACGATTCCCAGGTCGGCGATAGCCTGGGCACCGGCGGCGGCCTGTTGGTCGGAGATCTCCGTGCGCTGGATGACGCGGTCGATCGACTCTTCGGCGAGGTCGGCGTGCACCGGAAGCGGGAGCCCGGTCTTCCGGGACACGCGCATCGGCCTGATCAAGATGGCCGCCAACGGCGTACCCGGCAGCGGGGCGTCGTCGTCAAGGTCGGCCAGGGCTTCGAGGTCGACGGCGTTCGGGGCTCGCGACGCAGTCGGGAGTGTACTGTGTCCGTGGAGCAGCTCGTGCGTCGCGTCGGGGTCGATCTCCCCGCTCAGCGTCATGCGTGGGTGGTAGATCAGAGGCGTCCAGTGCCGCAGATCGGCGGAAGCGCTCTCGAAGCCGGTCAGGTGCCCGCTCTCCAACATCTCGGAGAGCTCGTCCTGGGTGATCGGGCCGTAGATGGTGTTCTCGAGCCGGACGTAGATGTCCTTCGACTGGAAGGGTCGGTTTGCCGGCTCCTGGCGCGGCACGGCTCCACCGAGATCGAAGTCGGCGACGCGCGCGGCGGTCTTCGGTTCCGAGCCGGTCATGGCGTCGACCGCGAGCTTCTCGTACTTCGACATCATGTGGGTCGCTTCTTCCTCGCGTTCCCAGCCGTTGTCCTGGTTCTCCTCTCCCCGCGGACCGTTTTCGGCCTCGTCCGACATGGACCTTCAGTGGGTGATGACGAAGTCGTCCAGTGGAACCCCTCCGAGCGCGATCGCCCGGAGATGCAGTGCGTGTTCGCTCACGTCGACCATACAGTAATGGTACTCGCGTATGCAGATTTCGTTGATTTCATCTGGCTCGGCCGGGTACGGGGGCGCTCCGCCCCCGCCGGTGATCACGTATCGGACACCGTCGATCTCGGCGCTGCGGCCGTACAAGTGGTCATGCCCGAGCAGCACCAGGTCGACACCGTAGCGTGCCAGAAGCGGAACGACGAATTCCTGGATACCCAGGTCTCCCGGCTTCCGCGTCGGCGTGCACGCGTACG
>CAZFPM010000008.1:0-29038 GCA_964520965.1 uncultured Myxococcales bacterium | reverse complement strand
GTACGGCGGGTGATGGAAGAACGCGATCTTCCAACGCGCCGTCGACGCGGCGAGGGCTCCCTCCAACCAGACCGCCTGCGGTGAGCCGGTCGTGTAGGCCGCGCTGGAGTTCAGCGCGAAGAACTCCGCGTCTCCGTTGACGAAGCTGTACCAGGCCTCGTTCCCGGGCAGATCGAGGTAGTGATAGTAGCTCTCGTGGTTCCCCTCGTGGTTCCCCAACGACGTGTAATAGGGGAAACGGCTCATCAGGGGCAGCGCGGGCTCGAAGAACTCGTCCTGCCACTCTCGCCAGGGAGAGGCGTTGGTCACGAGATCGCCGGTCGACAGCACGAAGCGAGCGTTGCTGCCGACCGCGTCGTCCCACATCTGTCGGATCAGGGGCTGGTGAATCTCGGGATGCGTGCGGTTGTCACCGTACGCCATGAACGTGAACGACGTGCCAGGCGGTGTCCCGCTCACGAACGATCGCACCTCGCTCGGCGGCACGACGTCGCCGTTCGCGGACACCGTGCGAACCCGGTAATGGTAGCGGGTGTCCGGTCTCAGGTGCGGCAGCACCACCTCGTGATGGGCAGAGGCGATCTGCGCCGAGACGGCGACGCGGTCGAGGTCGTCGGCGTTCGTTCCGAACTCGACGTAGCTGAACCCGGTGACGTTCGTCTCCCACATCACGGTGACCCGCTCGAGGCCAAGGTGCTGCAGATAGGGCGGCTTCGTGTATCCGGGTTCGTCGTGGGCCTCTAGGCCGAGGTCGAAGTAGAACGCCCGCGGCCCGCCCGTCGGGCGCTTGTACACGGCCACGGAGATCAGGTTGTCGCCGGGGCGCAGCACCGAGGGATCGATGCCGAGCCAGGTCATCTGCCAGCGCCGGAACATCGTCTGGTTGACGTGGTCGGGGAGCCAGTACGGTGTGCCTGCGTTGCCGTGCGCCTCGAAACCAGGGGCGATGTGGTGCCGAGCCACGAGTCGACCGTTGATCCACACGATCACGCCGGCCGAGAACTCGATCTCCATCTGCAACGCCGCCACACGAGATGGATCGTCGATGCGGAAGGAGCGGGCGAAGTAGAGGTTCTGCAAACCCGACTCCGGCACCGCCCGGATCGCGCCGGTGGTCGCCGATGTGCCGGAGTCGTAGACCATGGCCGTTCGACTCGGCTCGCGCGCCCCTGACTGCCAGCGGTGCAGGGCTTCCGCGTCGCGTGCGGTGGCGCCGGCTGTCCAGGTCGACAGGGAGAGCCCGGTGTAGGGGGCGAGGGTGTCCGCAACCCACGTGCCGCGCGGTTGGCCGACCTCGGCGTTCGGATAGAGCGGAATGGCCCGATCCCGGGAGAGAACGACGCCCGGGGGCGCGAGATCGGCGAGGGAGACCCGGTTCAACGGGGGGTGACTCAGCGGCCACGTGTCCGGGCCGCGGGCCGGGTCTGCCCACACCAGCCAGGGCTCCCCCTTGCCGATCAGCACACTACCCTGCGCCGTCTCGATGGCGGGCAGCGTGTCGTCGGCGACGACGGGACTGGCTGCGGCGAACGCGATCAGGAAGACGAGCGCAGCGGCGCGGCGGTTCGGAGGAGGTATCGGCACGGTCAGCGGCCCTTGAAATCCGGTCGCCGCTTCTCTCGAAACGCGTGCAACGCCTCGACGCGATCTTCGGTCGGAATCAGCACCTCGTAGGCCTTCCGCTCGATGGCGAGGCCGGTCGCGAGGTCGACCTGCATCCCGTGGTTGATCGCGAACTTCGCCTGGGCGATCGCCAGCGGGCCTCCGAGGGTGATCTCCGCCGCGATGGCGCGGGCATCGTCGAGCAGGGTCGTCGGCGCGCTGACCCGACTGACGAGCCCGATCCGCTCCGCTTCCGCGGCGCCGATCCGACGTCCGGTGAGTATGAGCTCCTTGGCGTACGCCGTGCCGACGATCCGCGGCAGACGCTGCGTGCCTCCGGCGCCGGGAATGATGGCGAGGCGCACCTCGGTCAGGCCCATCGAGGCTGTCTCCGACGCGACGCGGATGTCACAGGCGAGCGCGAGCTCGAGACCGCCCCCGAGGGCGAACCCGTTGATGGCGGCGATCACCGGCTTGGGCAGGGCCTCGATGCGGTCGAGGGAGCGCTGAAGCCCGCTCACGAACGCCCGCACCTGTGCCTCGCTCATGCCGGCGCGCTCCTTGAGGTCGGCGCCCGCGCAGAACGCCTGGTCGCCGGCCCCGGTGATGATCAGCACCCGCACGTCGTCGTCGTCGTCGAGCCGCGTGATCGTGGCGTCGAGGTCGTCGGCCAGGGCGCGACTCACGGCGTTGCGTCGCTCCGGGCGATTCAGCGTCAGGAGTGCGATTCCGTCGTCGACGTCGACGCGGAGGGGACTGGAGTCGGTCATGGTCAACGGTTGGGGCGGTGGGCCGTGCGGGAGTACCGATAGTACGCGGAATTCAGCGTGGCGCCGTGGTCCACCTCGAGGCGATGGGAGACCCGGAGCAGTCGATCCAGGTCGACGGTCGTCCGGAAACCCGACGCGTGAAGCATGTTGACCAGGTCTTCGGTGCCGATGTTTCCGGCGGCGCCCGGCGCGTAGGGGCATCCGCCCATGCCTCCGACCGAGGCATCGAAGGTCCGGAATCCCGCCTCGGCGGCCACCAGGGCGTTGGCGATCGCGAGCCCGCGGGTGTCGTGCAGGTGCAGCGCGAGCTGGTCGACATCGAAGTGTGCCAGGGCGGCCTCGGTGCCAGCGCGCACCTGGCCCGGGGTGCCCATACCGGTCGTATCGCCCAGGCTCACCTGGGCGCAGCCGAGGTCGAGCAGGCGCTCGGTGACTCGGAGCACGCGACCGAAATCGACGTCGCCCTCGTACGGACACCCGAAGACGGTGGAGATGTACCCACGGACGTCGACGTCGCGTTCGAGAGCCCCGCCAACCACGTCAGCGACGTTCTCGAGGCTCTCGTCGATCGTCCGGTTCAGGTTCTTGCGGTTGTGGGTCTCGCTCGACGACAGGAACACCGCGACGTGTTCGGCTCCGGCTCTGAGCGCTCCGTCGAGCCCGCGGACGTTGGGGACGAGCACCCAGTAGGAGACGCCGTCACGCGCCAGCAATCCGCGGACCACGTCGCCGGTGTCCGCCATCTGGGGGATCCACTTCGGGTGCACGAAGCTGCCGACCTCGACATCGGTCAGTCCCGCGGCGACCAGATCGTCGATCAGAGAGACCTTCTGTGCGGTCGACAGTCGGATCCGCTCGTTTTGAAGGCCATCGCGCGGACCCACCTCGACGACGGAGACGAGCGGTCGGGAGTCGGCGTTGGACGACATCGCACACGGAGTGGCGGGGAGCTTCCCCAGCTAAGGACGGCGGCAGGAGCGTGTCAAGCGGGCGGACTTGGCCCCCGGCGCCGGATCGGGTAGTGCGCCACAATGGTCGATCTTCGAATCGGTTGCGGCCCGTATCCGCAGAAGCAGAAGCGCTACCACGAGACGTTTGGTTGCGTGGAGATCACAGACACGTTCTTCGAGCCCGTGCGCGAGTCGACGGCTCGTCGGTGGGCCGGAGCAGCGCCGGGTGATTTCCATTTCGTCCTCACCGCGTGGCGGTGGCTGACGCTCGAGCCGCTGGACGAACGCGGCGAAGCCCCGCTGGGGCGCTCGCGCGGGGAGTTCGGGCTGTTTCGGCCGACGGACGCGAACCGCGCGGCCTGGGACGTCGTCTCGGCGAGTGCAGTGGCACTCGGCGCCGCGGCGCTCCTGTTCAAGACGCCGCCGACCTTCACGCCGACGGACGCGAACAGGACCAACCTGCAGACCTTCTTCGGCGATATCGTCGGGTCGCGGCCCTGGAAAGGGGTGTGGGAGGCTCGGGGCATCTGGCAACCCGGTGAGGCGGCGGCGATCGGCGACGAGGTCGGGCTGACGGTGGTCGTCGACCCCTTTGCCGAAGCCCGCTTTCCGGAGCCGCGCGCGGGTGCGTACTACGCGGTGACCGGCCCGCATGCGCGCTCTCGGTTCGTCGAGGAAGATCTCCTCGATCTCCACGACTTCCTCCAGGGCCACGAAGGGACCGTTCACGTTGTCTTCCGCGGCGATTCGCGCGTTCGCAATGCCGCGGCGTTGGCCCGGATTGCACAAGCAGCGACCGGTGCGGAACCAGCGAGCGACGGAACTTGACAGCGTTCGAGCTGTCTCCTGTCGTAGTTCGACCCGCTTCTGGGTAGGGCGCCCGGCGACGCGGATTCCACCGGATGACTCCCGATTACGACGAGGCACGGCTCATCCGTCGGCTGAAGCGCCGCGACGAGGACGCGTTCGCCCACATGGTGGAGACCTACCAACGCCGGGTCTTCGCCCTCGTGTTTCGAATGCTCGGGGATCGCGCCGAAGCCGAGGACCTGTCACAGGAGGTCTTCGTCACCGTCTTCAAGTCGATCGACTCGTTTCGCGGAGATTCGAAGTTCTCGACGTGGCTCTATCGGATCGCGACGAACCACTGCAAGAACCGGTTGAAATACCTAGCCCGGCGACACCACAAGCGAACGCGAGACATCGACGACACGCTCGAGCGCGATATCTTGCGACCCCTGTCGGAGCGCCAGCCCGGCCCGGACAAGATCGCCGAGGGGATCCAACTGGAGGCGATCGTTCGCAAAGCGCTCACGGAACTCGATGAAGAACACCGCGTGGTGATTATCTTGCGCGACATCGACCACCTCTCGTACGCGGAGATCGCCGAGATCACCGGCGTGCCCGAAGGCACGGTCAAGTCGCGGCTCTTCCGAGGCCGCCTCGCCCTCAAGCAGCTCGTCGAGGCCAGGTACTCCATATGAGCGACCTCAACGAAGTCGAAGTCATCCGGTTCAGCGAGTACCTCGACGGGGAGCTCGAGCCGGCCGACCGCGCGGCGTTCGAAGCCGAGTTGGTCGCCGACCCCGAGCTCCAGGCGCGCTTCGACGATTTCGCGCGCACGTTGGCCGCGCTGGGGTCGCTCGAAGCACCCGAGGTCGACCTGACCCAGTCGGTGAAGCGGAAGATCCGTCGGCGGTCGCGGGGACGTTATTTCGGCGACGGGTCGTATCAGCGCGACCGGACACAGACCCAGGTGTTCATCGTGATGGCGCTCGTCGTGCTCGTCGGCGTCGTCGTGCTCGCCGCGATGCGCCACTGGGTGCTCTTCTTCGGACCCGAGATCCACGAGATCGACGGCACGGAGACTCCAGACTCCGAGCCAGAGGTTCAACCCGACGAGACGCCTGAGTCCGCTGACCCGGGGTCAGGAGCCGCGACCGCGAACGCGGTCCCGGTCGGGACTCCGACCGAACGCGTGCCCCCGCGGGGGATCACGGGAGACGGCCCGATCGCCCCGCTCGACCGCCGGGACTTCGTCTACACGGTGCACACGGCGCTGTCCGCTGACGACGTGGAGGAGGCGCTGGTGGCGAGGTTCGGCTCGACATCCGTGCGTCGTGAGGGCACCCGTGCCATCGTGACCGTCGCTCGCGAAGCGCTCGTCGAGAGCGTCGATCGGGCAAGCGACATCGGGTCGGTGAGCCGAACGCTCGGCACCATCGACGCCGCCGCCGAGCACCGTGAGTTCTTCGTCGAACCTCAACCCTGAAGAGTCATGGAACGAATCGAGAAGCTCGTCCGGCAGGTTCAGCTCCGAATGGGGATCAGCGCCGGTGTGTACGTGCTCTTCGCTATCCTCGCGGCGGTCTATGGGGTGCAGGGGCGAACGTACGAGGGCGACGCGACGTTGATCCTCATCGTCGCCCTGCTCGCGAGCTTCGCGGTGCTGCCGCGCAGCACGATGCCGAAGCGATGGCCACGGGCTGAATCGGTCGACGCCCAAGACCGCCAGGACATGCTGCGGGACACGTTGCGGCACCTCGAGATGCGCGCGACGTACTTCCGCATCGTCTACATCGTGATCGGCCTGTTCCTGCTGCTGATGCTGCCGATGATGGGGCTGTAGGCTGGTGCTGCGCGCCAGGGGCGAGGTGTGGACCTCGCCCCTAACAGCGGGCTCTCGGTCCACCCTGCGCTCAGGGGTGAGGTCCACACCTCGCCCCTCGACTAGCCCGGCACCGGGCTAGTCGAGCTCGACGACCTGCGCGGCCTGGGTCTCGCGGAAGCGATGGTAGGCTTCGCGATGCTCGGCGTACTTCATGCCGAGGATGGCCGTGGCGAAGAGGGCCGCGTTCTTGGCTCCCGCCTTGCCGATCGCCATCGTCGCGACGGGGACGCCGCCGGGCATCTGGGCGATGGAGTAGAGGGAGTCGGCGCCGTCGAGGGCCCAGCCGAGACAGGGCACACCAATGACCGGCAACCAGGTCAGCGAAGCGGCGACACCGGGAAGGTGGGCCGCGCCGCCAGCACCGGCGATGATGACCTCGATGCCCCGCTCGGTCGCCGTCTCGCAATATTCCGCGAGCTGCGACGGCGTGCGGTGCGCGCTGATGACCCGGATCTCGTACGGCACGCCGAGCTCGTCCAGCATCGTCGCGGCGTGGGACATCGCGGGCGTCCAATCGGACTTGCTGCCCATGATGATCCCGACGAGCGGCCGTACGTCCATGAGTGATTCCCTCACGTGCGCGGGCGCCGGCCCGCGCTCGAGCTACATTCGCTTGGAGTAGTACTCGATGACGAGCTGGACATCGACCGGGAACGGGACCGACGTCGTCGTCGGCAGGCTCCGCAGGCGAGCGACCATGCGGTTGCTGTCGAACTCCAACCACTCGGGTCGGGCGATCGAGAGGTCGGCCAGCGACTGCAGGATCGAGCCGAGCTTCAAGCTCTTCTCATGCGGGCGCAGGACATCGCCCTCGGCGAGCTGGTACGAGGGGATCGTGACGCGCCGGCCGTTGACCGTGATGTGGCCGTGGTTGACCAGCTGGCGGGCGGCGGGGATCGTCGGCGCGAAGCCCGCGCGGAAGACGGCGTTGTCGAGGCGACGCTCGAGGAGCTCCAGGAGCTTGTCGCCTGCGGCCATCTTCGACGCACGCGCCTTGGCAACCAGACGGCGGAACTGCCGCTCGCTGATGCCGTAGTTGAAACGGAGCTTCTGCTTCTCCTTGAGCTGCCGTGCGAAATCCGACGGCTTCCGACGACGAGCCTGACCGTGGACGCCGGGGCCGTAGGGACGGCGCTCGATCGTCTTGCGGGACAGACCGGGAAGGTCGACGCCAAGGGCGCGCATCGTCTTGACGCGGGGACCGGTGTATCGCGACATGCTGCTTGCTCCGAGAAGCTCTCTGACGTTCCGTAAATGGGTGCCGGGGCTCGCCCTGGGGCCAGCCAGCGGGCCGCTCCGCTTAACAGATCCGTGACGGCCTTGCAAAGAGTAAAGTCGCGCTTCGCCGATCTCCGCCGAAGGCTCGGTGGTGATCGCCAGCGCGGGCTCTCGGGTCAGTCACAGCGGGAGTTCAACGCCTCGTGATGCGCCTCGGCCCACGGCCCCGGACCCTCGTTCACCTCTTCGTCGCGCCAACGCATGATCTCGGCGAGGCGCGAGCAGCCGCTGTCGTCGCCGCGATCGAGCAGCCACTCCGTCGCCGCGAGCCGAGATTCCGGGTGACCCTCCGGATCGGCGAGCGCTCCGCGCACCGCGTCCTCGAACGTCGAAGCGCACATCTCACCCCCGAGCCGGGCGGCCACCGTCCAGGCGAGACCGCGCATCGGCACCCCGAGGTTGAGAGCGAAGGCCGTCTGCCCCAGGTCTAGGTAGTCGGCGCAGGCCTGTCCGTCGGTCGACGCCCTCAGCCGCGCGTGCACCTCGTCGTAGAGCGCGGGCGGAACCCCCAGCCAGGAACCCGTCGACACCGCCGCCATCATGTCATCGGGCTGCCAGTGTCGCTCCAGACACGCCGCCACGAAGGTCGGCCACGGCAATCCGGTGTCGGTGAGACGATCGGGATCCGCGTTCGGCACCCGCACGAGATTGGTGCCCGCGGTCTCGAAGGCACACATGTACTCGGTGGCCGCTCGCGCGATCGCCATGCGCCGGTCGACCGGCACCGACATCGCCGTCAGATCCAGCATCATCGAGTTCATCATCGCATGGCTGTTCTGGTACGACCCGCTGCCGAGAAACGCCGCGAGCCCCTCGACGGAATCCTCGTCGATGTGCTCGCTGCGCAGGAGGCGGATCGCCTGTTGGGCCGCACCGGGATGACCGGCCTCGACGTCGGTCTCGGCCATCAGACCGAGGGGGGAGTCCCCCTCCCAGTTCTCGCAGCCCGGCTGGTCTCCGTTGTAGCAACGGATGAGGTCGGCCGCCGACCAGGCGCCGCTGGCAGCGAGCGCCCATCGGTCGGTTTCGTCGAGGGTCTCGCCGGATTCGGCGCGATCCTCGGCGTAGGCGCGCACTCCGGGGTCGGTCGGGTCGAGACCGTCGACCCAGGTTCCGGCGTATGCGCCGAGGCCTTCGAGTCGGTAGCCGAGGGCGATGGACACGAGCCGCATCCGAGATGCCTCGTCGAGGTCGCCGAGGAGGACGCCGAGGGCGGCCTGCGCATCATTGCCGAGGGCCGTCGCGAACGTGTTGGCGTGCCGCGCGAGATCGAATTCATCGGCACCGACGGCGGCGGCGAGGGCGGCGAGGCGGTCGCGATCCCGGTGCACCGAGCCCATCACGTCGGCCAACCAGGCGCCGTCGCTCCGCTCTCCGGCAGCGAGCACGCAGCGAGCGAGCACGGTGAGGGTGTCCGGCGATACCGACCCGGCGAACGACGAGGCAGACCGGCACTGCTCGGCGGCGGGTTCGCCGCCCGCGTCGAGCAGACATGCGGCGGCGTCCGCCAGGGCGTCGGCGCCGAGGTTCTGCGACAGGCTCGGGCAATTCCCGGTGTCGGCGCCGTCGTCGACGTGTTGTCGACCACCGCAGGCCGTGAGGCTGGCGGCAGCGACGAGGAGGGCGAGCACTGCGGAGAGCGGCGAGGTCGTGGGCATGTTGCTCAGGGAACCAGGTTCGTGGCTTCGACCTGCCATCCGACCCAGGTGTGGGAGAGCCGGGTGACCGACAGCGGGTCGACGGTGAGGCGTAGCGCATTGTTCAGGTCGGCCTCGATCGTGTCGCACACAGCGACCCGAACGACCTCCGGATGCGTGATCACGATCGCCGTGGTCCAGTCCGTTCGGTTCGTCAGGCCGGTGAGGAATCCGCCGAGCCGCTCTCGGACATCGCCGAGCGACTCGCCGCCACCGGGGGCGCGACCGTGGCCGTAGGCTGTCCAGAACGCCTCTGCGCGCACCGGGTCATCTTCCCGGATCTGCGTCCAGGTCGAGCCCTCCCATGCGCCCATTGCTCGGGCTCGGAGCTGGTCCGTCTCCTCCCACTCGAACTCGGCGGCGAGGCGCGCGGCGGTCTGATGGCAGCGTCGGGTCGGTGTCATGAAGCGCAGCACCTCGCCCTCGGGCAACGCCTTGCGCAGTCGATCGTAGCGCGAGCGGGGTGAGGGGCGGACCGCCAGATCGAGAGCGCCGGAGATCAGCCTCTCGTCCTGGAGCGCATCGTGGCAGACGAACCAGAGGTCGCGTTTCTGAAGTGGATTGATGACGTCTCCCATGAGAGCTCGGTGCGGGGCGGAGGGGCGGTCAGCGGGCGCCGAGGTGTTCGAGCAGGCCTTCGTAGGCGACCGTCAGCTCCTGGCTGAGGCGCGTGGCGAGCGCTTCGCGGTCGGCGTCTCCGGAGAACCGGTCTGGGTGATAGCGCCGCATCAGGTCGCGGAAGGCGTCGCGGACCTCGTCTACGGAAGCTCCCGGCTCGATCTCGAGCCGGGCGTACCAGCGCTTCAGCGTGCCGTGGTACTCCGGGTTCAGGACGTGCCGACCGGCGGAGAAGCGCTCCTCTTCGCGGCGCGCACGGTCGGAGAGCCGCTCGGACAGTCCGTCGAGACCGCCATCGCGCTCGAAGTCGGCGACGCGGTCCTGCACGGCATTCAGCCCGGCGCGGGCTACGCCGGCCAGACGATCTCTCAGGGTGGACATCGCAGCTCCTCTTCGTTGGACCAGGCGAGCGTCTCCTCGTCGCTCCATCGATATGACGCGCCGCAGTGCTCGCAAGCCGCATCGCTGTCGACCGCGTCCACGGCGAGGGGCAGCCGCTCTCCGCATTGGCAGCGCCAGGCCACGATGCGGGCGGGGGTGCCGACGACCTGGGCGAAGGCCGGCACGTCGCGCGTGACGACCGCGCCGGCTCCGACGAAGGCGTATCGCCCGATCTCGGTGCCGCAGACGACGGTCGCGTTGGCGCCGATCGTGGCACCGCGCCGCAGCAAGGTGCTCTTGTACTCGTGCTTGCGCGAGACGTGGCTCCGCGGGTTGACGACGTTGGTCAGCACGCAGCTCGGACCGAGAAAGACGTCGTCCTCGATCGTCGTGCCCGTGTAGAGCGAGACGTTGTTCTGCACCTTGACGTTGTCGCCGACGACGACCCCGGGGGCCACGAAGCAATTCTGCCCGAACGAGCAGTCACGTCCGATGCGGGCGCCGGAGGACACATGGCAGTAGTGCCAAACGCGGGTCCCCGTGCCGATCTCGGCGCCGGGATCGATGGTTGCCGTGGGATGAGCCGCGAAGCTGGTTTCGGTCATCGAGGGCTCGACGGTGGACTGGCGGCGGTGCTGGGTCGCGGTGACCCGACCGACCAGGATGCGGAGTCTAGGCGACTCGACGTGGCACGGCAATTCGGAGTAGGCGTTCCACATGCACATCCGCGCTCCCGAGTCAGACGAGGTGCTTGCCGAGGTCGCCCTGCCGGAGGGCGGCGACCCCTCGTTCGCGCGTTTCCGATACGCGGTCGACGACCGCGTCTGTGCGGGGGTCGTCGTGCGGCGCGGGGAGAGCCTCTACGCGTACGAATCTCAGTGTCCGCACTGGAACCTGCCTTTGGACCACGCGTCGGACGACATCCTGTCGAACGACGGGGAGCATCTCGTCTGTACGGTGCACGGCGCCCTCTTCGAGATCGCCACGGGACGCTGCGTCGGGGGCCCGTGCCAGGGCGCGGGGCTCTACCCGCTGCGATGTGAGCCGTCGCCCGAGGGCGTACAGATCTTCAAGTGGTCGTCGACCCGGATCGGCGGCGGGGGTGCGGTGTGAGAGCAACGTCGTGGCTCACGCCGATCGTCTTCGTCATCTGGGCGTGCCAGTCGTCGCCACCGAGCGATGTGCCTGCGCCGGGTAGCGGGACGGCAGCCGAAGAACCCACCCCCTCAGCCGGGTCGGGCACGCCGACGCCGGTCTCGACCGCCGAGGCCGACGCTGGTGGCGCCGCCGTGGCCCCCGCGCCGATGGCGGCGGGTTCGGACGTGCAGGACCCACCGTCGTTACCGGTCATGATGCGTCAGATCGGCTTCGACGATGCGTCCGAGGCCGACCTCGCCGAGTTCGTTCATCTCCCCCCGGGGGCGGAGGGGACGGCAGGAGCCTTCGGTGGGGGCGCCGCGCAGGTTCGGGTGGCGGTCGTGGGTTACCCCAACCCTCGCTACGCGGCGCCGCACGTCTCGGACATCCGCGAGCGTGTCCGCGTGATCCCGAGCGCGCGAGAAGCCGTGGCCACGCACGGACGATGGGTGATCCACGTCCTGGCCGTCGATCGGGCGACCGCGGAAGACGTCCGCGACCGCCTAGTCGAGTTCCTCGGCTGGCCCGTGTCGCGGCCGCTCGACGTCCCATCCGACGACGCCGGGGGTTGATCCCTGCCGTCGTGGTGGCGCATCGGGGACGAGTTTGACACCCTTCGAAACGCGTCCGTATACTACGCCAACCTCAGAGACACCCGTCCGGGCACCGCCAATGCGCGATCAGCGACGTCATCATCGGTTGACGATCAACAAGGAGTTCGCGAGCATCGACGACTTCATCGCGGAGTACGTCACGGACATCAGCCGTGGTGGCGTGTTCATCCGGTCGAAGTCGCCGCTGCCCGTGGGGACGAAGGTGACGTTGAAGTTCTCGGTGATCCTCGACGACTTCGAGACGATCGAGGGCGAGGGCGAGGTCGTCCGGGTGGTGGTGGACGACGGCGACAACCAGGGCATGGGTGTCGTGTTCACCGAGATCACCGACGCGTCCCAGTCGATCATCGATCAACTCGTCACGCGATTCGAGGCCGATCGCGCCGAGTAACCCGGCGGGGCGGACGGCAACTCAGGCGCCGACCTGTTCGACGCCGGCCACACCAGCGATGTCGTAGTCGTCGACATCGACCGTGGTGTCCGCGACAAGTGCGACCTTCTTGTTGAAGCGCAGCTCGAGCTCGCGCACCGCGGACTTTTCGACCCCGCCGAGTAGCGCCGTGACCGACGGGTGCGCGATCACGCGCACGTCGTACTCGCCGATACCGGAGAGCCGGCGCCGGAGCTCGCGCAGGATCTCGTAGACGACGGTCTCTGCGGTGCTGACGAGCCCGCTGCCATCGCAATGGGGGCAGGAGTCGGTCAGCATCTGGGTGAGGCTCTCTCCGGTGCGCTTTCGGGTCATCTCCATGATCCCGAACTCGCTGATCCGTCCGATCTTTACCCGGCCGCGGTCGCCGGCGAGGGCTTGCTGCATCGCCTGCTCGACCCGGGCGCGATTCTCCAACTCCTCCATGTCGATGAAGTCGATGATGATCAGGCCGCCGATGCGTCGGAGCTTGAGTTGGTAGGCGATCTCTCTCGCGGCCTCGATATTGGTCTGGACGATCGTCTCTTCGAGACTCGATCTTCCGACGAAGCGCCCGGTGTTGACGTCGATCGACGTCAGCGCCTCGGTGCGCTCGATGATCAGGTAGCCGCCGCTGGGGAGATCGGCGCGCCGGGAGAGGGCGGCGGCAAGCTCGGCCTCGATGCCGAACGCGTCGAAGATCGGGTCCTTGCCGACGTAGAGCTCCACCTGGCTCGCGAAGCGCGGCATGAACTTGCCGATGAACCCCATGATCCGGTCGTAGGCCTGGCGGGTGTCGACGACCAGGGCGTCGAGGTCGGCGGTCGCCAGATCGCGGGTCGCGCGCAAGATGACGTCGAAGTCCTCGTGCAGCAGGGCGGGCGCCTTCTTCTTCTTCTTCTTCTGCAGGACGTCGTTCCAGAGATCGATCAAGATCCCCATGTCTTGCCGGAGCTGGTCGCTGGGCACGCCTTCGCCGGCGGTGCGGACGATGAACCCGCCGCCGCGCGGCCGCATCTCGTTGGCGATCGCCCGCAATCGCTTTCGTTCCTTGTCGGACGCGATCTGCCGCGAGATGCCGAGGTGTTCGACCGTCGGCATGAAGACGAGCGATCGGCCCGGCAGGGAGATATGGCAGGTGACGCGGGCGCCCTTGGTGCCGATCGGCTCCTTGACGACCTGGACGAGGATCTCCTGCCCCTGCTTGAGCTGCTCCTCGATCGGGGGGACGTTGCGACGTCGCCGCCGGTCGGAGTTCGGGGCGTCGTCGTCGTCGCTCATCTCCAGGGGGGTGTGATCCTGGTAGACGTCGGCGACGTAGAGGAACGCGGCCTTCTCGAGACCGATGTCGACGAACGCGGCCTGCATCCCGGGCAGCACGCGCAGGACTCGTCCCTTGTAGACGTTGCCGACGACGCCTCGGCTGCGACGTCGCTCGATCAAGAAGTTCCGAATCGCGCCAGACTCCAGCGCTGCTACGCGGGTCTCGCGGGTCGCCGCATTGACGACGATCACGTTGGCCATAGATCACTCGCGGGGCGCAATCGCCACCGGGGTCGTTCGTCGGGCGCCACACCAGCTGAGCCGGTCGGTCCTCGCGGTTGGTTCTCGACCGGCTCCCCTGCTGCCGGTGGTCCGCCGCCGAACTGTTTCGAACTGATGGCCCGCCGCAGGCAACAGGCCGGATCTGGTTAAACTGGCGGATCGGGAATTATGCGTCCCACTCCTATCTCGGCCCTCTATCAGCCATTGAGCCGCACGGCAAGCCCGGGTCGCCGGGTCGGGTATGACATCGGTGTCGCGATCTCCGTGTCCGAGGCGGCGTGGATCCGGCACGTGATGTTGGCGTTGCGCGCTGTGTTCTTTATGCAAATCAGTCAGTTGATGGCGGCGCGCTCGTGGGTTGATGCTCGCTGGCACCCATCTTGAAGGATTGGGTTGCGAGGGCGGATTCAGTGCTTCCCCAAGTTACTCGGCCTTCTTTTCGGAATGGGCGCCACGTTCGACTACGGACGTGGCGCCCGCCGCGTTCGTGGACCGACTTCGACGGCCGCGATCGCTGCGTGTCGCAGGCGAAAGGGGCTTCGGGCCGGGGGCTTCGGGCCTTGCAACATCGAGGTCTACACGGCATATTCCGTGAACCCCCCGCCGATCATCTCCCCGCCCCCGTCGCGCTCCTGCGACACCCGCACGCGCCGCCGTCCAGGCCGGTCCCGCCCCCACCGTCCCACCATGACCGATAATGTCGCCGCCGCCCGGTCCGCCGGGTTGCTCCGAGAACACGAGGGAGCCCTACAGCTCCACATGCGGGATATCCGCGCCCAGACCCCCCAGGCTCTCGCCGGACTCGCGACGTCGTTCGGACTGGACGGGGCCCACGCCATGCGGCGTTCGGACCTCATCCTGGCCATCGCCAAGGCCCTCGACTCCGACCGTCTCAGTCAGCTCGGCGAGGGATGTCTGGAGGTGCACGATGACGGGTTCGGCTTCTTGCGCGCGCCGGAGCACAACTACCTGCCCTGTCCCTACGACATCTATGTCTCGCCGTCGCAGATCCGGCGCTTCGGGCTCCGCAAGGGGGACACGATCGCCGGTCGCGTGCGCCCGCCGAAAGAGCAGGAGCGGTACTATGCGCTGCTCGAGGTCTCGACGATCAACGGCGAGCCACCGGAGCGGGCCGCGGAGAAACCGCTCTTCGACAACCTGACGCCGCTCTACCCGACGTCGCGTCTGGAGCTGGAGTACGACCCGTCGGATCTCCCGACCCGGGTACTCGATCTCTTCTGCCCCCTCGGCAAGGGACAGCGAGCGCTGATCGTGGCGCCGCCCCGGACGGGCAAGACCATCATGCTCCAGGCGATCGCGCACGCGATCACGTCGAACCACCCCGAGGTCGCGCTCATGGTTCTCCTGATCGACGAGCGACCCGAGGAAGTGACGGACATGGAGCGGAACGTCGACGGGCTGGTGGTGTCGTCGACGTTCGACGAGCCGGCGGAGCAGCACGTCGCGGTGGCCGAGATGGTGATCGAGCGCGCGAAGCGACTCGTGGAGCACGGTCAAGACGTCGTGATCCTGCTCGACTCCATCACCCGTCTGGCGCGGGCGTACAACACGATCGTGCCGCCCTCGGGGAAGATCCTCTCCGGCGGCGTCGACTCGAATGCGCTGCACAAGCCGAAGCGCTTCTTCGGTGCGGCGCGGAACATCGAGAACGGCGGCTCACTCACGATCGTCGCCACGGCGCTGGTCGACACGGGAAGCCGCATGGACGAGGTGATCTTCGAGGAGTTCAAGGGCACCGGCAACGCCGAGCTCCACCTGGATCGAAAGCTGATGGAGAAGCGGATCTTCCCCTCGCTCGACCTGCACAAGTCGGGCACCCGGAAAGAGGAGCTGCTGCTGCCCGATACGGTGCTGCAGCGCATCTACCTGCTCCGACAGCACTTCCTCGCGCCGCTGAACACGGTCGACGCGATGACTTTCGTGCACGACCAGCTCAAGAAGACCAAGACCAACGCCGAGTTCCTCGAGTCGATGAACTCCTGAGCGGTCGGGACTTCCGGCTACGGAAGGGGCCACGAGCGGCTCGGACGAACTCCTTGCGAGCGCATTGCAGGTGTCAGGGGTGCGACGGCCCGCGGCCGGTGCGAGGTTGCTCGTCGTCCGCCGCTCCCGGCGAATTACTGATCGATGGCGTCGAACGACCCCAGCGCCGCGGGGATCGGCAGGTCGTCGGGAGCGATGTCTCGTCGGTTCCGTTCGACCACAACCCCCTCGAACGCAGCTTCGATGTCGAATCCCGGGACCTGGACATTCACGCCGATCAGGTTCTCGACGATCGCACTGTCTTCGGCCGACACAGCGCCGTCGCTGACGATCTGCAGGCCGACGAGCGCGCTGTCGCGGATGGTCGTCCGGAGGATGTGCAGCTCGGCCTGTCGGTAGACCCCGGCCCCGATCCCCCCGCCGACCCCCTCACACCAGCCGCTGTCGAGCGCGCACGCCATCTCGAGGGTCTCCTCGATGGCGACGTCGCGCAGCTCGAGACTGGCGCCCGATTCGGCGGAGACCCCGACGTGGCGGTTGCGCGCCAGGGCCGCGCCCTCGACTGCCACTGTGGCCCCTTCTGACGCGACGATCGCCCACCCGAATCTGCCGTCGCTCGCTTGTCCGAGCGTGTCATCGATCACGATGTTGCGTGGACGAGCGTCGGTGCGACGCTCGTCGACCGATCGCGGCGCGCGCTGGCGTAGGCCCCGATGAGCACTATACATGCTCTCATGAACTGGCGCGAGCACATCACAGTTGATCCGAACGTCTGCCACGGGAAGCCCTGTTTCCGGGGCACGCGGATCCTGGTGTCTGTGATCTTGGACAACCTCGCCGCCGGGGTCCCTGACGCGGAGATTGCGCAGGACTACCCGGGAATCGAGCAGGAGCAGCTGGCGGCCGCTTTGGCCTACGCCGAGCTCGCCCGTGAGCGCGTCGTCTCGCTGATGGGATGACCCAACGTTCTCTCAAGCTCGACCAGAACGTCCCCGAACGCGTGGCCGCTCTTCTCCGGTCCTACCGGTTTGATGCTGCGACGATCCGCGACCAGGGGATGGAGGGCGCCGCTGACCCGGCCGTATTCCAAGTCTGCCAAGTCGATCTCCGTGGCAGGGAGGTCGTCCATTGCCCTCGTCGCTCCATCGCCGCCGCAGCCAAGCACGAGTGCGAATGCGGCTCCGAACACGCAAGCGACGGAGCTTCGGCTATGCGCGTGGCTCTTCCTCGTCATCCGTTCCGGGGCCCAGCGTGCCAGATGGTACGGCACACCCACGCACTCGCAAACAGGACGTGCGTGCGGTCGGGTGGCACCCGGCCGCGAGAACGGAGCCGCGACCGGTGAAGACGCACGTCCGACGCGTTCGCCGTCGCCCTGGATGCGAACCGGTCCGCGCTCGACCCCCTTCACCTCTTTCGAGCGCGGAGCTCCTCGAGGACCGCGACGGGGTCGAACGCCTCGAGTTGCGGCGCGAGCTCGGGTGGGAGCGCCGGATCGAGGCCAACGATGGAGCGCAGCCACCCGATGGCGATGCGCGCGTACTCGACATCGACACAGAGGTCGCGATCGGCGCACGACTCGACCGGGAATGCGGTCTGCGCGTACTCGAGCATCGGGAGGCCGGTCAGGTACCACCCCCACACCAGTTGCTCGAACGCGATATCGATGCCGCTCACGCCAGTGCGCTCCTCGTACTGGCGCGCCTCCGCGGGAGAGGGCGGCGCCGTCACGCGCTCGGACTCCCCGGTCATCACGTGCTCGATGCGCGCGGAGATCAGACGGGCGAGGTAGAGGTAGCCGTGCGGGAAGAGGTGCACCCGGTCCGCGAAGTACTCCTCCGCGAGGATCTCGCCCGGGGAAGCCTGGCGAAGGAGCTCCCCGAACTCGATGACCTCGGCCCCCTCTTCCTCGGCGGCGTGTCTCCACGCTACCGCGCGGTACGCGAGGTACTCCTCGTGGATGTCCAGCGCGGTCACCTCGGTCGTCGACCGCCACCTGCGGCAAAGAGACGCACGGCGAGCGGTGGCCGGGTCGGCATCCACCTCGGTGACCTGGTCGCACCAGTCCGATCCGAGGTCGCGGACGTCGCTGAACCTGTCCGCGGCCAACGCCGTGTCCATGATTGGACCCAGATCGCAGTCGTCTTCCAGCGCGCAAGCCAACAACTCACGGTATTGTGGGTCCAGCTCCCGTGGCTCCCGGAACCGACTGCCGCCGGTGTTCGGCTCGAACACGACCGCTGCGCTGATCACGGGCGTGGCGATGATCACGGTGGCACCTGCGCGCCGCGCCTCTGCTACGAGAATGCGCGTCCACAGGTGGAACGACCGGGAGGGGCACCTCCGGTCGGAGTACCAACGGTCGTGCTCAGTCGCCGCCCACAGCAGATGAACGCCGAACGCGCGTACCACCCAGAGGGCCTCGGATCGGCGCACCGCGGCGCGCCACAGCGCGTGAATATAGGGGTGCTTCACGGGCGCGCACTGCTCCCCCATCATCTCGGGGGCGTCGTTGGTCCCCATGTAGTAGACGATGAAGTCCGGGTCGTACCGGCTGATGAAGCGGGTGTAGTAGAAGGCGTTTGCGGACACGGAGCCCGGGCGACCCATGTTGACGACCGAGATCGTCCGGTCGGGGAAGCGCGCCTGCAGGTCGTCAGCGAGCATCGCCGGTGGCGACGCGCGGACATCCAGTGGACTCCCGGCTACGCTCGATTCCCCGACAACGAAGATCCGCACCTCGTTCGGCCGCTTGGCCTCGGGCATCCGGTTGCCGACCGGGAGATTCTCGAACGCGATTCCCGGGCCAGCGTGGCCCGTGAGCAGGGGGAGCGGATTGTCGTAGAGCGACTCATCGACTCGCACCGGCGCGATGGACGGCAACCACTGCCGCGCGGCGATCTCGAGCGCGAGAAACGGGATCGCGAGCGAGCAAAACGCCAGCAGCAGTTTCCACCGCATCCGGTAGCGACGTCAGGCAGGCTGGCCGGGAGGGGACGCCGACGGGGGCTCGGCCGCCTGCTCGGACGCGTCGGTGATCTCGTCCGTCTTCGATGGAGACGCCTCTCCGCCGCTCTCGGGTGCTGTGACCGGAGTGTCTTCGCTCATAGGTCGTTTGTCACCGAACGACTCGTCGGCCCGGGCGCCTCGCCTCGCCGCGGGGCGTATGCTCGCACCATCCCCTTGTGCACGGCAAGGGCGGTCCGGCACCGGCGCTCCCCAGCCGCGACACTCGGGCAGCGATGAGCCGATCGTCGACGATCCCATCTCCGTGGTTGGAGCGCTTCGCCGGGTTGATTCCGGAGGGCGGAACGACCCTGGATCTCGCCTGCGGACGCGGGCGGCATACCCGCTACCTTGTAGGTCTGGGATATCGACTGGTCGCCGTCGATGTCGACGTCACGGGGGTGGAGGATCTGAGAGGCGACGTCAGGGTCGAGATCATCGAAGCCGACCTGGAAGCGGACGGGTGGCCCTTCGCCGAGCGTCGCTTCGACGGGATCGTGGTGACCAACTACCTGCATCGCCCGCTCCTGCCGCGTCTCGCGGATGCGCTCGCTCCGGAGGGCGTGCTGATCTACGAGACCTTCGGCGCGGGCAACGAGGAGTTCGGGCGCCCGCGCAACCCGGCGTTTCTGCTCGAGCCGGGGGAGCTGCTCGAGGTCTTCGCGCTGCGCCTGATGATCGTCGCGTACGAGCATGTCGTCATCGAGACGCCGAGGCCGGGGGTTCGGCAGAGGATCTGCGCGATTGACGCGCCTGCCGGCCATCGATGATCGCCACGGCTCCGCGTGGGCGCGCGAAGCTGTCGCATGCCTCAGAGACCTCGGGACGCCACCGCGAGTGCATGGACCAGGAGACCCAGGATCGTGCCGCCCTCCGGTCCGGAACCGTCGCGGTCGTCGTCCGGCGCGCGTGACTGCCGGACGGCGACGATCCGCGGGCGGGCGGAATCCGCTGTGTCGTCGTCGCTGACCAGGTCCACGTGAACCTCGACGTGCCGCGGCGCTCCCGCACCATCGTCCTCGAGCACGACGACGACCGGCGCTCCGGGCCGAGCGGAGATCGCTTGGACAGCGATGCCCGCCCACCGGGAGCGCCCGGGAACGAGGAGCGTCGCGAGCCGGGTCGCGAGGTGAGCGCTGGATCCCTCTCCCCCCGGCCACCCCACCGCGAGCCTCGCGACGTGGGCGCGTACCGCGGCGACGGGTTCGGCGAGCGAGCGGGAGAGCGCCTCGGCGAACGCTGGATCGGTTTCGTGGGAGATCCCGGCGTCCGACCAACGCAGTCTCTCCCGTTCTCCGCGTCGCTCGACGGTCAGGATCAGGGTACCGTCCGTCTTCGGCGCGATCTGTCGGAGCTGCCAATCTGGACCCCGCGACCCTGCCGGGAGCCGCCTGAGGAGATCGTCGAACGTCGGCGTGTCGCCGTGGGGAGCAGGGGTCGGCGCGTGGGCAGGTATCTCGTCGAGGGCCCGGTGCTCGAGCGCGGCGGCGCCGGATTCGAGAGGCACGACCACGGGGCTGGTCGCCGGCACCCACGCTCCCTGGAGGCCGCCGCTCGGCTTCGAATGCTGTGGTTCGGATCGCGAGAACGCGGCGGCACCGGGCGCACTGGCTCCGTCGCGGTCGCGCCAGTGGGAGATCACGGCATCGACCTCGGCCTCCGAGCCGAGCTCGCCGACGGCCTCGATGATCGCCTCGACCGCGCGCCGGTAGTCGGCGGCGGCAGGCGCGGCAACCGTGGAGCGCAGTCGCCTCAATTCGAGGCGAAGCGGGTCGTTGTCGTCGATCGATGCCTGCGCCGGTATGGGCTCCAGGCGCACGAGCAGACGATGGATGGTCTCGGTGCGCGGATCGGCGAATCGCCACGGATGCTCCCGCTGATCGGGATCGGAGACGCAGCTGGCGAGTACGGACGAGATACTCCCGAACTCGTCCGTGACGAGGCCGTCGTGCCGCGCGAGCTCGGTGACCGGCACGCCGCCCCAGAGCTGCAGTCGTGTGCCGATCAGCTTGTTCAGCCAATCGTTGCCGAGCCTACCCGCCGCGTCGACGTTGGCGAGCAGGTCCCGGGGTTCGGTCCAGGGGGTGAAGAGGATTCCGGCGAAGCCGTCGTCGGCGAGGGAGAACCCATTGGGGAATCGTCTCTCCAGGTCTTCGATCAGGTCGAGGCAGTCCCAGAGCTGTTGGGCCGTCAGGTTCTTGTTGAGGCGCTCGTTCTCCCGATCCGAGAAGTTCTCGGCGCCGATGGAGACGAGATGCAGGCTGTGCCCGGCGCTCGTCATCGCCGGTAGCAGGAGCTCGAGTTTCCGGGCTCGGCCGAGGAGCACGTCGGCGCGCAGCATGGTCACGAATCCGGACGGGCGGAGATCGGAAGCCACGACCGCATCGAGAAGCTCGACTACGCGCTCGCTCAGTCGGCTCTCCTCGACGAGATAGGTCACCCGGCCGTCCCCTTCCTTCAGCGTGGCCTGATGCGCCAGAACCTGGGCGAGTGCGTGTTCGACCGGGGGCGTGTCCAGATCGCGATCGGCTCCGTCCGTCGCGCACAAGAGCGGTGTGCCGCAGAAGGAGCAGCCGAGGTAGTCGTTGACGCCAGGCGAGTCGAGGTCGCGAAAGTAGGGATTGGAACGGACCGGGCGGCGGTAGTGGCAGCCTATCTGGACGGCGAGCCGCACGACCTCCTCGGGCGCCGCCGGGGATCGACCGCCTTGCCCGGATCGTTCGTCGAGCGGCGCGCGGTCGAACACGGGCTCGACGGCGTCGAGCAGGAGCGTATCGTCGGCCCGCGGTTCGGCGCCAAGCCAAGCGCTGGCGGTCGTCACCGTCGTACGTACCGCCCAGGTCGGCATCAACTCGCGGCTGAGGTCGACGATCGAGAGCGCCTCCCGTCCGCTCTCGATCGCGCCCAGGAGCTCGGCGACCGGGCGATCGTGAAAGACCACGACATCGGCGTGCGCATCGTCGATCGCCTGGAGCAAACGGGCTCGCATCGACGGCGGTAGGTCGACGCAATAGCGCCCCCCCGCGTGCATGTACGGTTCGGGGACGTCGACGAAGAGCCACTTGACGACACGACCGAGGCGGGCACCCAACGCGGCGAGGTAGGGGAAGATCTCGGCACGGTGGTGCCGGTATCGGTCGGTCGGTCGCGTCTCGAAGAGGATGACTCGAGACATGGGCGTCGTGGGTTTCGGGGGACTCCGTAGGACGTCGGAGGTCGAGCACGCGGTCGGACGCGGGGAGCCCGCGCCGGCCGCTCGGCATCGGCGCCGGTGCGGGGCAATGGGCGCGATCGAGCATGGCTCCGGCGGCGGCCGCCATCGAATCGACAGGCGCTGGACGGGGCAAGCGTAGACCTCGCCTCCTTGGGCGGTCAAGACGGCATCAGCGCCGCAGCATGTTTCGATCGCGTTCCGGTAGTGCTCAATCATGGCAGTGTCCTCCGACCGCCGCCGGGTGTTCCGGCGTGGGTGAATCGCACGGTGGACACTGCCGTTCTTTTTTCTGGAGGATCACCCCCTCCTACCGAGATCGACCACACACCCGCCCGTCATCTCGACTTGACAGCGGCTGGGGCATCTCGTAGGGGATTCCGTCCCTCCGAGGGTCCACGAGTCAGCCGGAACCACGAGCAGAGCCATGAAGGCAGAAATCCACCCCGAGTACCACCCGGTGGTCTTCGTCGATGGCGAGTACGAGATCGTCACCAAGTCGACGCTCACCAGCGGCAAGACCCGCGACATCGACGGTGTGAATCACTACGTGATCGACATCGCGATCAGCTCGTATACGCACCCCTTCTGGACTGGCACGCAGCGCATCGTCGATGCCGCCGGACGCGTCGAGCGGTTCAACCGGAAGTACGGCCGGGCGAACCCGACGAGCTGAAGCCCGCCCCCGTCCCTCCCGTCGAGAGGATCGCGATGAGCATGACGGTCGGAGGGCAGGCGGTCATCGAGGGGGTCATGATGCGGACCCCGCACAGCATGGCGATCGCCGTGCGCCGTGCGGACGGTTCGATCGAGGTGCGTGACGAGGCCTGGTATTCCGTCGGCAAACGCTGGCGCTTTCTCAAGTGGCCCTTCGCGCGCGGGGGCGTCACGCTCTGGGAGTCCCTCCACAACGGGATGAGCGCGTTGAGCTGGAGCGCCGAGCGCGCGACGCTGGACGACGAACGAATGGCCGCCGCGGCGGCGATCGAGGACGCTCGGACTCCGGATGGGTCCGCGCCCGTCGAGGTCGCGAATCCCGGCCCCGCCGAGGTCGATGATCGGCAGGACGAGGAGTCGACGGCTCCGATGGCCGGCTCATTGGCGATCTCGGGGACGATCGCACTCAGTCTCCTCTTCGCGTTTGCCCTGTTCATCGCGCTCCCGCACGGGATCGCGCTTCTGGGCGGGCGGGTCTTCGACGTGGAGAGCCTCGACGGCACGTCGATGCCCTTCCATGTGGTGGCCGGCCTGTTCAAGGTGCTGATATTCCTCGCCTATCTCTGGGCGATCAGCCGCCTCGAGGACATCCGGCGGGTGTTCCAGTACCACGGCGCCGAGCACAAATCGATCTTCGCCTGGGAAGCCCAGGAGCCCCTCGACATCGCGCACGCGTCGGCCCACGGACGGCTGCATCCGCGCTGCGGGACCAGCTTCCTCTTCATCGTGATCCTCACCAGCATCGTGGTGTTCGCGGTGGTGTTCGGGACCGTCGAGGTGCCGGTCGCCAACAAGATCCTCAAGCAGCTCACGTTGATCGCGATGAAGCTGCCCCTGCTCTTCCCGATCGCCGGTATCGCCTACGAAATTCAACGTCTCTCGGCCCGCCACCCGAATGCCGCCTGGCTGCGTCCGCTGATCTGGCCCGGGCTGATGTTGCAGCGCATCACCACCCAGGAGCCGGACGCCGGCCAGATCGAGGTCGCGATCGCGTCGCTCCGCTCCGCGTTGGCGCGGGAGCAGGACGTGCTGGCCGGCCAACCGGACCCCGGTCGCCGGGAGACCCGGTACGAGGCCGCCGAGGAGATCGCCTGGTCGCCCTCTCTCGCTGCGGCCGAGTGATGTTCGAGGGCCTCCGAGAGGTCGAGCGACGTTTCGACGAGCTGCAGCACAAGCTCGCCGACCCGGTCGTCGCCGGCGACCACACGGCATACTCCCGGGTTCACAAGGAGATCACCCAGCTCGAGCCCATCGTCGAGACCTACCGCGCTTGGGTCGTCACGTCGGCGCAGATCGCCGAGACCCGCGAGATGCTGCGCGACGACGACCCGGATATCCGTGAGCTGGCCAAGGGGGAGCTCGCCGAGCTCGAGCCGCGATTGCCCGAGCTGGAGCAGGCGCTGCGGCTCCTGATGCTCCCCACGGATCCGCTCGACGAGAAGAACATCATCCTGGAGATCCGCGCCGGAGCCGGCGGCGACGAGTCATCGCTCTTCTCCGGCGACCTGCTCAACATGTACACCCGGTTCGCGACCGGCCGCCGGTGGACCGTCGAGATCCTGTCCCGGAGCCAGGGAACGGTCGGCGGCTTCAAGGAGGTCATCGCCATGATCTCCGGGGCCGACGTGTACTCCGCCCTGAAGTGGGAATCCGGCGTGCACCGCGTCCAGCGCGTGCCGGAGACCGAGGCGCAGGGGCGCATCCACACCTCGACGTGTACCGTCGCCGTGCTGCCGGAAGCGGAGGACGTCGAGCTCGAGATAGACCCCGGGGACCTGCGCATCGACACGTTCCGCGCATCGGGCGCCGGCGGTCAGCACGTCAACCGCACCGAGTCCGCCATTCGGATCACCCACCTGCCCAGCGGGCTCGTGGTCTCCTGCCAGGACGAGAAATCGCAGCACAAGAACCGTGATCGGGCGATGAAGGTCCTCAAGTCGCGGCTTTTCGACCGCGAAGTCCAGCGCGCGCACGCCGAGCGCGCGGATGCGCGCCGCAGCCAGGTGGGGACCGGCGACCGCTCGGAGCGGATCCGGACGTACAACTTCCCGCAGAACCGGGTCACCGACCATCGGATCGGCCTGACCCTCTACAAATTGGACCGCTTCGTGATGGGCGAGATGGACGACTTGCTCGACGCCCTCACCGCCCACCACCAGGCCGAACTTCTCAAAGCGCAGGGAGGTTTCTGACGTGGTCGGCGAAGAATCTGGTGCCGTCCGCCGTCCATGTTGGAGACTCTATCGTCGCCGGAGTGCATCGATGCATCGAATCCCCGCCATCTTCGCCAGCGCCGTCGTGGTCGCCCTATTCGGGTTGGCCTGCGGCGGCTCGTTCCGTACCCCGGAGGCCGTGCTCGACGAGCAGGTCCGGGCGTTTCACGCACACCTGCGCTGGGGTCGTGTCGACGAGGCATCGACCTTCGTCGCGCCGGACCACCGGCAGATCTTCCTCGGCATGCACGACGAGCTCGGCGATGACTACCAGGTCACCGAGTACGAGATCGAGAGCGTGCAGGTCGACCGGGACACCGATACGGCCGTCGTGACCGTATGGATGCAATGGTTCCGGCTTCCGAGCACCCGTGTCGACGAGGAGACCTACGTGGAGACGTGGAGCTACGACGACAACGACCGGGTGTGGCGCCTGACCGACCGCCAGGTCCAGGAATAGCGGGCGCCCGATGGTGTGCCGGATAGGAACGATCGTCGTCGACCCGCCCATCGTCCTCGCGCCGATGGCGGCGGTGACCAACCCGCCCTACCGCAAGCTCTGTCGCGAGCAGGGCGCCGGGCTCGTCGTCACCGAAATGGCGAGCGCCCGCGGGATCGTCGACGGAGACCGGAAGACCTGGTCGCTCGTCGACATCCAGCCCGACGAACATCCGATCGCCGTGCAGCTGTTCGGGGCCGATCCCGAAGAGCTCGCCCGAGCGGCCGTGCAGGTCGTCGACGTCGGCGCAGACGTGGTCGACGTCAACATGGGATGCCCGATGAAGAAGGTCGTGCGGACCGGTCGCGGCGCGGCGCTCCTGCGGGACCCGGCGCGCGTCGAGGCGATCGTCTCCGCGATGACCGAGGCCGTCTCGGTGCCGGTGACCGCCAAGATTCGCGCCGGCTGGGATGACGCGAACGCCGTCGAAGTCGCCCGTGCTCTCGAGTCCGGCGGGGCCTCTGCCGTCACCATTCATGGGCGGACCCGCAGCGACCTCTACGCGCATCACGCCGACCTCGACGTGATCGCCGACGTGAAGCGGAGCGTCGGCATCACCGTCATCGGCAATGGCGACGTGTGCGACGTGGCGAGCTGTGATCGGATGTTCGAGCGCACCGGCTGCGACGCCGTCATGGTCGCCCGCGGTTGCCTGGGCAACCCCTGGCTCTTCGCCGAGCTCCGTGCCCACCTCGCGGGGACGCGCGCCGATGTCGACCGATCTCCCCACGGCGTCCGTCAGATGGTCTTGCGCCACCTGGCGCTCTACGCGGAATCCCTCGGCCCTCAGCGCGCCGCGCTCGAGTTCCGCAAGCACGCCCTCTGGTATTTCAAGGGGAGCCCGGCGGAACCCGCCTTCCGGGCATTGCTCCCCACCCTCACCACGCTCGAACACCTCTACGAGGCCGTCGACACCGCCTGCGCAGCGCTGCGTCCGGCGTCGCTCTCTACGGACGCCCGCGAATGTAGCGGTTGACGTTTCGCCGGTGGGTGCGGAGGTCGTTCGCGAAAGCGTGGCGTCCGGATCCGTCGCCGATGGCGACGAAGTAGAGGACGTCGGGGTCGTCGGTGGGCTCGAGGGCGGCGCGGATCGCGCTGCGACCGGGATTCGAGATGGGGGTGGGTGGCAAGCCGTCGATGACGTAGGTGGACCAGCGGTTGTCGGGGGCACGGCAGAGGGCGCGGGTCGGGGTCTCGGACCAGGTGTCCGGTCCGTAGATGCAGGTAGCGTCGCATTGGAGCGGCATTCCCCGGGCGAGTCGGTTGTAGATGACCCGGGCGATTCGCGGCTGTTCGTCGGCGACCCGGGCCTCTTCTTCGACGACGCTGGCGATGGTGAGGAGCTCGTGCACGGAGTACTCGGCGGCCGGTCCGTCGGCCGGCGCGGCGAGCTCGGCTCGGGCTCGTTCGCCGGCGGCGAACAGGCGCCGGAGCAGGGCCTCGGCGTCGGTGTCGGGGTCGAGCTCGTAGGTGTCGGGCATCAGGTAGCCTTCGAGCGACGGCGCGGTCACGCCGAGGTCGGCGAGCAAGCCCGGGCCGGACGCGGCATCGAGCAGGTGCGCGGCCTGTTCCAGGTCGGTCTCGGAGACGAGGGCCTCGAGCTGGAAGAGATTTGTCCCTTCGGGGATGGTGAGCCGGACGGAGGGCCGATAGGTCGTCTGGCAGAGCACGTCGAAGAGCTCCCTCGCCGTCGCGTGTGCCGGCAGGGGGTGATGACCGGCTTGCAGACAGCCGCCGGGCCGGCGCCAGCGGACCCAGAGCTCCCAGGAGGGATCGTCGATCACGACGCCCTGGTCGATCAGTCGGCGGACGACCAGCCGGGCCGTCTCTCCGGGGCGGACCTCGACGCTGTCAGGGTGGTTCGGGGAGAGGACGTCGGCGTCCCGGAACGTCGACAACGTCGCGCCCGCCGCGCCCGCGAGAGTGACGGCGACCCCGAGGAGCACGACGGAGGCGAGGCATCCTCGTCGGCGGGGTCCGGTCTCGTCAGCGCTCATCGGGGCCCTCGCCCGGTGTGCGATCGAGGAAGGCCTGGAGGATCAGCATCGCGGCGACCTGGTCGACGACCTTCCGACGCTTCTCGCGGCGCACTCGCGCGTCGATCAGGCTGCGTTCGGCGTCGACGCTGGTCAGGCGCTCGTCCCACTCGTGCACGGTGAGACCGAGCCTCTCGCCGACCCGGCGGCCGAAGTCGCGGACCCGCCGCACGGCGAAACCCTCGCGTCCGTCGAGCTCCAGCGGCAGGCCGATGACGATGTCGTCGACGTTCTGCTCCTTGGCGACGCGTTCGATCTGGTCGACGGCCGCCTCGACCGGTCGGGCGTCGATCGTGGCGAAGGGGGTGGCGATCGTCCCCGATGGATCGCTGATCGCGAGCCCGATTCGCACGGTTCCGAAGTCGATGCCGAGAGTCCGCATGGCGGGAGCATGCCACCGCCGATCGTGGTGCGCCAGCCCGTCGCAGAACACACCAACCGACATGTGGCCCCATAAACGACATGTCGTGCAATGTAGGACAAAAACTTGCTGGCGGATCCAGGCCCTCCGATAATGGAGTCGGGATCCGAATAACACAGCCGCAAGTCGCCGATATCATTGGCGATTTTTTGTTTTAGGCGACTGCCGAACGTAGCCTCGGCCGGGATGAACGACCCCCGCGAGGCACTGATGGCGGCAACGACAGAGACTCTCGAGCGCGCAGCTTTCGCCCCCACCGTCGACCCGACGCCCTTCCTGAAGTGGGTCGGTGGCAAGACGCGGCTCCTCTCCCAGATGGAGGGACTCCTCCCCGAGGAGTTCGACGGCTACCACGAGCCCTTCGTCGGCGGCGGAGCGGTCTTCTTCCGCCTCTTGCCCGACCAGGCCCGACTGACCGACGTGAACGGTCGGCTGATCGACTGCTACACGGCGATCCGCGACGACGTCGAGAGCCTGGCCGACGAGTTGGCGCGCCACGCGAGGCGTCACGACAAGGCGTACTACTACCGGCAACGGGAGCGCTTCAACTCGGCCAGGCGCCTGTCGGGGACGCAGCGGGCGGGGCTGATGATGTACCTCAACAAGACCTGCTTCAACGGGTTGTACCGGGAGAACTCCCGCGGCGAGTTCAACGTGCCGATGGGGTCGTACAAGAAGCCCCGGGTGCTCGATCTGCCGAACCTGCTCGCGGTCCATGAGACCCTGCAAGGCGTCGACCTGGGCGTAGCGTCGTTCGAGCGGGTGCTCGATCACGCCGAGCCCGGCGACCTGGTCTACTTCGACCCGCCCTACGTCCCGGTCAGCGCGACCAGCTCGTTCACGAGCTACGCCAAGGGCGGATTCGGTTCCGACCTGCAGGTGCGCCTCGCCCAGGTATTCGCCGAGCTGGCGCAGCGCGGCTGCTACGTGATGCTGTCGAACAGCGACTGCGGTCTCGTCCGGGAGCTGTACGCCGGCTGGCGCATCGAACAGGTGTGGGCGCCCCGTTCCATCAACTCCCGCGCCGATCGCCGCGGTGCCGTCCCCGAAGTCGTGGTCTGCAGCTGGCCGTGAGCGAGCGAGGCCGTCGCTACCGGCAGCGGTTGGTGTCGGGGGCCATGCCGAGGAGGGGGGCGACGTCGATGCGTCGGCCACCGGGGGTCTCGATGTCGATGTGGACGTGGGGGAGGGACTCCATGACGGCGGTTCCGCCCATGAGCCCGATCTCCTGGCCCGCTTCGACTTCGTCGCCGACGGCG
>CAZFPM010000007.1:28626-57526 GCA_964520965.1 uncultured Myxococcales bacterium | reverse complement strand
GCAGCGCCTGCGGGTCGCCGGGATCGGTCCACAGGATCAGCGTCCACTCCAGACCGTCGCCGACGGCCGATTCGAGCACGCGCGGGTGCAGGGGCGTGGTCGGGCTCGCCGGTCGACCGAGCTCGGGCACGAGGGCGTCGAGCGGCCGTTCTGGCTGCATCTGCGCGTTCGCCAGCCGTTCCGCTGCCCGTCGCTTTCGGTCGCCGTCTGTCACAAGAGCACCTGTTGGGAGTCGTCTTCCGGTTTGAAGTCCAAGATGGTCTTCAGGAGCGCCGCCACCACGTCTTCGAGCGCGTCGCGTTCCAGGATCTGCTGTCGGACATGGGGGGCCACGAAGATGCGGATCTTCTTCACGACCTTGATGAAGTCGTGGGCGATTCCCTGCACGACCTTCGACACCTCCGGCAGTTCCCAACCGACGCGGTGTCCAGAGCGGGGGTATACCACCTGGACCGTCTCGATGCGGTCCTTGTCTCGGGGCGGGGTGTCGATGATGACGTCCGCAGCTTCGACGTCGCTGCCGATCAGGTCGCCGATCGTCGCCGCGATCGCCGCCTGGAGCTGGCCGAGCTCCTTTGCGTCGAGGTGGTAGATGCGCTCGTACGCGTGGTGCTGCCGGATGTCGTCGAACACGCGAGACAACGCCAGCACCCGCTTGAAGAAATGCCGGCGTCCGCCGGTCATCGCCGAGAGCAGCTCGTGCGTCGGGGTCCCGGCCGGAGAGCGCTCGACCAGCCATTGGATCAAGGCGTCGTCGGGCCGAGACAGCAGCTCGAGGGTCATCGCTTCGGGATCGGGCTCTTCACGTTGCTGAAAGTCGGCGAGCGCGCGCTCGATCATCGCGCTGACCGCGCGGACCGTGTGGTGCCAGTAGGCTTCGGAGAACATCGTGTAGCGGCAGAAGATGAAGATCTCCGCCGCGACCCGCCCCTTGTCCGTCACCGCGATCGCGTCGCCGTCGACGTTCGGGCAGAGGCTGTCGAGGAAACGCGCGCGGTCGTAGTTCCGGCCGTAGGACACGCCCATGTGGATCGAGTCACGCTCCAGGTAGTCCGCCTTGTCGGCGTCGACGCCCGAGGAGATGATCGACGCGACGAGGCGCCGCTCGGGCCGCGCATGGCTGTGCGGCTTCCGGGTCACCAGCGCGACCACCTCTTCCGGATCGATGCCGAAGCGCGTCCGGATGATGTCGGCGAGCGGGCGCGGCCCGCGGAGCGCCGGAATCTCCCCGAGCAGGATGCGGCCGGTCAGCGCCTCGTGCCGCGGGGTGTCCAGGCCCTTGTGGTGCAGCGCCTCGAGACTGTGGGCGAACGGGTAGTGACCGAGGTCGTGGAGTAGACCGGCCAGCAGGCAGACCAGTATGTCGTCCTCGGTCAGTGACTCGGCGACCTCAGGGTGGTTCGACAGCGCCAGCAAGTAGCGGCGCGCCATGTCGTAGACGCCCAGCGAGTGCTCGAAGCGCGTGTGCACGGCGCCCGGGTACACGAGATGGGTCGGTCCGAGTTGCCGCACCGATCGCAGGCGTTGAAACGCCGGGTGGTCGACGATCTCGGCGAGCCGCGGCGTCAGCGGGACGTTTCGGAGCTCCGGGATCCGAACGGATCCGGACGAGACGTGTAGCTCGTCGACGCTCATGATTCAGAATTGGTGGAGCAGCTCGGCGAGCCGTGCTCGCTGAGGTTCGCTGATGCGCTCGCCCAGGGACCGCAGCAGGGCGGCCTCCTGGCGCGCGTGGCGCATGAAGTTCGCGTCGAAACGGGCAAAGAGCGCGATCACCGACTCGAACTGCCGCTCGAACTCCTCCTCACCGCACTCGACGTGGCGCTCGAGCCGAGCGAGTACGCCACACATCCGGTCGTGGCCTTGCTCCAGGTCGGCGATGACCGAGACCGTGTCCGGGAACTCGTCCGCCAGGTAGGGGAAGAGTTCGGTCTCCTCGAGGTCGAAGTGCCGGCAGAGCTCGTCGACCGCCACCGAGAGAAACTCGCGGATCTCCTCGCGCAACGACCCCGACTCCCGCTCACCGGTCAGCACCTCGTGAGTCGCGTCACGCAAACTCTCGACCAGGCGTTTCAGGTGCAGGTGGTCATGCTCCAACTGCACGACAGGATCTGGGCTGTTCTTCGACACGACCGGACTCGAGGAGGCGGACAGACGATGCGAACCGCGATTGTTGCGACGAGAACGGCGCATTGCAAGGGACGCACCGCTGCCGGGGGGCGGTTCGCGCAAAGTCGCAAAGAGGACTGGTTCGCGCAAAGTCGCAAAGACACGAGGTTCCTATCCTTTGCGTCTTTGCGTCTTTGCGCCTTTGCGCGAAAATGCCCGCCTTCGACCACCGCCCATGCTCAGGGCACGACGCAAGCGCCGCCGCGGCACTCGACGCGGGGCGGGGTGCTCGAGCAGGCCAGGGGTTCGGGGCAGGAGTTGGCGGCGAGCCAGGTGGCGCAGGGCTCGGCGCGCTCGTGGGTCCAACGGTCGATCTCGACGGCGGTGGCTCGGCTGATGGCGACCCATTGGCTCCCACAGACGTCGCCGCAGCATCGCCCGCGCGTCGAGCTCGAGCTCGGTCGGTAGGCGAGGCAGTCGGGATCGACGGTGCAAGCTTGGGCCTCGGGGTCGACGGCCGGCCATGGGTCGGGCCACGCGACGATGCAGAGACCGTCGACGCAGGCGGCCGGCGGGGCCTGCTGATCGAGGCCGCACCTCGCGGTGCGATGTCGGCACGGGCCGACGTCCTGGAGGTGCGCGGCGCAGTCGAAGGGGTTGGCGTCGCGCCACGCGCGCATCGCGGTCCACGTGCGTTGGTTCACGGCCGTGTAGTCGAGATCGCACGGGTACTCGTAGCAGCACTCGACGCGGGGGCTCCAGTCGCCGGGCTGGTAGGCGCGACAGTCGTCGTCGATGCGACACGACTGCTCTTCGGGGACGACCGTCGGCGGGTCCGCGCCGTCGAGCACCGCGGGGTCGACGACGTTGTCCTCACCCGGACTCGGCAGAGCGGCGCCGCTGCCCTCTTGTCCGTCGTCGACCCGCGGACGCGTCGTCGTCGACCGGCAGCCAAGCGTCAGGACGAGGACGCCGAGCAGGATGCGGGCGAGCTTGTTCAAGTCGGAACTCCGAGCGACGGTTCGGGCCGGATTGTGGACCGTCGCTCGTCACTGCGCAACCGCGGGGGGTGTCGCCGCCCCTCTTCGCCGCGGGATCAGGCAGCCGAGTGAATCCGCTCGATTCCGCGCGCGGCGTGGAGCACGCCGATCGCCCGCACCAACGATCGTCCGAGGCCGATCAGCCGGAACCTGGCGTCGTCGCCGGGGATGCGGACCGGTTCGCTGACGAAGTGGCTGGGCTCGAGCTCCGGGTCGCGCTCCTGGAGCACCTCGAGGGTGTACGAGTCGATGGCGCCGTCGTTGAACTCGGCCCACATCGCCGAGTTGGCGAGCAGGTCGGAGACCTCGCGGTCGCCCACGTAGGCGAGCCGGCGGCCGAAGTCGTCGGCGAGCACGATCGCCTCGAACTCGAGCACGTCTGCGACGTGTGCGAGTTGCATCGCAACGGCCATGTCGCGATCGTTACTTCGGATTTTGCGGCGTTCGATTCGTTCGGCGTTCACAGAGTCCCTCTGAGCAGCTGTGCGGCTGTTGTCCTACATGTAGGTTCGCACCGCAAAAAGGGACCGCCAAGTTTTTTGGGCACCGGTCAGGGAGGGAAGCCGTTTCGGTTCGGCTCATCGACGATGATGACCTCGCGACCGAGGTCGAGGATGCGCGCTGCGAGCCAGAATCGGCCGGTGCTTTCGAGCTCTCGGGTCGCGTCGGCGACGGGCAGACCGTTGCGGAAAACTCGCAGCGTCACCACCGACGGACCGAAGTCGACGTCGCTGAAGTAATAGACCCCGAGCAGGTATTCGTCGTCGCGGGGTTCCTCGAGGACGATGATCTCGGGTCCGATGCCGTCGACCTCGTCGCGGAGCAGCCGCCCGTTGTCCTCGCGGCGTCCCGGGAGTCCCCACTCGGTCTCGCGGTTCGCGAAGTAGCAGTCCTCTTCGTCGTTCCACCGGGCTCGGCCGTCGACCACGCGCACGAGATGCATGTCGATGTCGCTGCCCGGATCCTCGAACTCGTCGGGGTCTCCCGGCGTGCGCCAGGACACGACGAAACGCAGCCCCTCGCCGACGCCGGTATCGGGTACGACGGTGACCAGGACGCTCCCCTCCGAAGTGCAGCCCGTGGCGTCGGCGTAGAGCGCCGAGAACACATAATCCCCGACATCGGTGAGGGTCGTCCGCGCCCGGCCTGACGGCCGCACGGCGACGAGGGTGGGCTCGTCACCGGGGTACTCGTCCGCCGTCCACCCGATCGTCCCGCCGCCGATGCCGCTGATGCCGGGGTCGAGCCACACGAGGGTACCGGCCTCGACCTCCAGCACGTCGTGATAGGGGCCCGCAGGGTCGGCCGCAGCGCCGGGGAAGAGCACGGGACAGACGGGCGTGTCGACGACGAAGGCGGAGAGGGGAATCTCGAGCGAGGCCACGTCCGGTTGGTCGGTGCTGATCAACAGGGTGTCGCGGTAGGAGCCGGGGCGGGGATTCGCGAAGCCGATGTCGAGCACGAGAGAGCCACCGGGCGCCAGTCGCCGTGGCAGCGCGAAGTCGTCGACCGAGAGCGCGAAGCCGACCCGACCGAGCACGATGGCATCCTCGATGCGAATGGCGACGTCGCCGCAGTTCGATAGCCGCACCGAGCGCTCCTCGCGTTCGCCGGGATCGACCGCGTCGAACACCAACCGGTCGGGGGTTGCGACGAGGCACACCTCGGCCGGACCGCTTTCGACGTGCACGACGAGCGGAATCCCCACCGCCTCGAAATCGACGAAGGCGACGATCTCGCCCTCGTGGCGACCCGGCGCCGTTGCGACCAGGCTCACGAGCGCGATGAGCTCCTGCCCCGGTTCGAGCATCTCCCCGGGCGGCGGCTCGACCAGCTCCAAGAAGGCGTCGACGCCGTCGATGCGCACGTCGAGGTCCTCCAACAGGAGCGGTCGCTCCCCGCAATTCACCCAGATCGCCTCGACCACCGTCTCCTCTCCGAGGTCAATCCGCGCCTCGACCGTCGGAATGAGCGGCGCGAAACACACGAAGGGATCCGGGGCGAACGCGGTACCGGAGAGCGCGACATCGGCCGAGCCGCCGTCCGAGATGACGCGAAGGATCCCGGCAAACGTCTGCTCGGGTCCGGCAGGTGCGGGGGCCGGGAACGAGACATTGACCTCGAAGCACTCGTCGGGTCGGAGCGGCCGGGACTCGATCGCGGCGGCGACGAAGGGGGTGTCGGCGTCTCCCGCGATCTCCACCGACCGGAGGGTGAGATCGGCGTCGCCGTCGTTGCAGATCTCCACGACCCTCGTCGCGCTGCTCCCTGTCGGAACCTCGCCGAAGTCGATGCGCGTGGGCGACACGCGAAGCAGGGGCCTTGCCGCGGCCAACACGTTCAGCTCGAGTGCGTAGAGCCCCGCGGACTCCCCGCTCTGCATCCGGATCTGGAAGAACGTCGCGTGCCTTCCGGGCGTGTCGGTAGACGCAGCGACGGCGACCGCAAAGGCCTCACCGGGATCGACGACCACGGGCGACACCGAGAGCGAAAACGGTGTGGGCAGCCCGCCGGTCAGGATCTCGGCGGCGACGGGGACGAAAGCCGTCGTGCCGCAGTTCGAGAACATCACCCGCTCGATGCGATCGGGAGCGCCCTCGTCGATGTCGCCGAGATCGATGCGGGCCGGGCCTTCGACGCAGAGAGCGCTGGGCGCGGGGAGCGATTCGAAGGTGAGCTCGAGTGTGGCGGTCATGCGCCCGAGCTCGCCGATGCGGACGGTCGCTCGGTAGGTGCTGGCGTCATCTGGCTCGCGCACCCGGGTCATGATCGTGACGGGGCGCCGTTCGCCGCCGGCCAGGTGGACCGTGACGGGCTCGACGTCGAATGCGTCCCGGTCGCCGTCGACGGTGACCGAGTCGATGTCGCCGTCGATCGCGCCGCAGTTGACGAGCGTCACCGTCGCGCGGCGCTGCTGGCCGGCGGCGATGTCACCGAAGTCGACGTTGCGGGGTACGAAGTCGAGGCACGCGGTTCCGGAGCCGGCGTCGACGACGAGCCGGAGCTCGACCTCGATCTCGCCGGCGTTGGTCGTGACGGAGAGCAACCCGTCGTAGGCGCCGGCGAGCGGTGACGCCGCCCGCACGACGAGCAGTGCGCGTCCGCCCGGTTCGATGTCGAACGGAGGCGTCCCCTCGACGCTGAACGCATCCGTGGAGCCGGCGGCGACGCCGAGCTCGGTGACGGTGACCGCGACCCGGCCGCAGTTGACCAGTCGGGCGCTTCGGGAGAGCCGTTCCCCCGGCGCCGCGTTTCCGAAGTCGAGGACGGGCGTCGTCGTCTCGATGCAGAGCCGGGGCGGTGGCGGGGTGGGTAGATCGTCTGGGAGATCGGCCGCATCGCGCCCACCGTCTCCGGTGTCGATGTCGGCCCCGACGTCCCGGCCAGCATCGGCGACCGCGGTCGGATCGGTGCAATAGCCGTCGAGACACACGCGGGCGCCGACGCACTCGTCGTCGGAGATGCATCCGCCGCGTTCGATGAAGGTGTCGTCACAACCGACCGCGAAGACGACGGTCAGGGCGACGAGAAGGAAACGGAATCTGCTCACCTGGACACCCGGATGAATCGACATCGACGACCGTACCGGATCCGCCATCACAGTCCAGCTTCAAGGGTCGCGTCGACGCGATGGGCGGCCGCGTTCTTCCTCCACCCGAGCGACTGTGGCATGTTCGCTTTGCGGCCGGGGGGCAGACGAGCACGAGGCTCGCCGCCGGCCGCCATCGTTTCTGGTGGTCGATGCTGCAGGCAGGCACGAAGTTCGACAAGTACATCATCGTGCGGCGCCTCGGAGAGGGCGGCATGAGCCAGGTGTACGAGGCGGAGAACCCGTTCGGGATCCACGTCGTCCTGAAGATGATGCATCCGTCGCTGGCGGCGAACCCCGACCTGGCCGAGCGTTTCCGGCGCGAAGGGCGAATCCAATACACGCTGCGACACCCGAACATCGTCCGGGTCACCGACATCGTCGAACACGAGGGGATCCCGGCTCTGGTCGTCGACCTGATGTACGGCCGCGACCTGGAACAGGCCCTCGGGTCGGGCGGGATATCGATCGCCGATGCGCTCCAGGTGTCGATCAAGGTGCTCGACGCGCTCCGCGCGGCGCACGAGCGGGGGTTCATCCACCGGGACATCAAGCCGAGCAACGTCTTTCTCGAAGACAGCGACCGCGGCTTCGAGCCGCGGGTGATGGACTTCGGCATCGCCAAGGTGATGGAGTCGACCGCCGAGCTAACCCGCGCCGAGGAGTTCTGCGGAACCCCGAGCTACGCGAGCCCCGAACAGGTCGAGTCGACCCGCGATGTCGATGCGCGCACCGACGTCTACTCCTTCGGCGTCGTCCTGTGGCAGATGGTCACCGGCGAGGAGCCCTACGGCGATCTGCGCGACGATCCCTACGCGGTGCTCGCGGCCGTGGTGCGCCAGACCCTGCCGCCGGTTCCCGAGAGCGTCCCCGAGTGGCTGCGCCGCATCGTCGCGTGCGCCACCGACAAGAACCCCGACCGTCGTTTCCAGTCAGCGGCCCACTTCCGCGACGCGCTGCTCTCGGGCGCCAACCAGACCGAGGCCTACGCCAGCACGATGATCGTCCCCAACCTGCAGACCGGCGACTACGTGCAGCCGTCGGTGCCCGGGCTGCGAGACGACACAGAGGAGGTCGAGGTCGAACACGAGGCGTTCGATCTCGACTCGAACCCTCCGACCGGCCCGCTGACGCAGACCATGTCCGAAGACGATATCCCGGACACCGAGCCGATCGTCGTGGGACCGCCCAAGGAGATTCCGAAGACCGAGAGCTTCGAGCTGTCGACCGAGCTCCGCGAGCTCGCCTTCGGCCCGCTCAGCTCCCGGGCGCGCGAAGGGCTGAAGAGACGGCGCGAGCGCGAGGAGCTGGAGCGCCTGGCTGCGCTGGCGGATACCGAGCCCGACATCTTGCCGGACCGGATGCGCGACGCCTACGAGTTGGCCTCTGAGTTCCAGCTCGGTCAGAGTGGTGTCGACCAGGACGGAAGGGCGACCACGGAGCCGCGACTGCCGACGCCGGGGCCCGGGGATGCGGCGACCGAGCTCGAGGAGCGCGAGGCGAAGCCTGAGCAGATCGAGCGCGCCCGACAGGTGGAGGCGTCGTTCGGCAAGAAGGGACGCAAGCCTGAGTCGGAACCCCGGTCGCCGGTCAAGATGGCGAGCGTCGCCGTCCTCATCGCCGTCGGGCTCGCCGGCGGGTTCATCGCGTTTCGCACCGCCACCGGGCCGACGAGCGCGCCCGCGGGGTTCGTCCGGGTCGAGCCCGGCACGTTCGCGATGGGCTCACCCGAAGACGAGGTCGGACGCCTCCGCGAAGAGGTGGAGCACCGGGTGACGATCACCCGGCCCTTCGCCATTCAGCTCCACGAAGTCACCCAGGAGCAGTGGGTCGCGCTGATGTACAGCCAGCCCGACAACTTCGCCGATTGCGGCGCCTCCTGTCCGATGATGGACCTGTCCTGGCTGGACGCGATCCGCTACGCCAACCGATTGTCGCTCGATCACGGGCATGACGCCTGTTACGTGATCGGCAACGGAGGGCGAGGGCCCGATGTCGAGTGGCCCGAGGGGCTCGATTGCAACGGATACCGGCTCCCGACCGAGGCCGAATGGGAATACGCGTCGCGGGCCGGAGCGACCGGAGCCTTCCAGAACGGAGACCTCGTGAACCCCGGGCGGGAGCTGCTCGATCCGCACCTTTCCATCGTCGGCTGGTACGGCGCCAACTCCGATGTCGAATACCGTAGCGGGAACGATTGCTCGTCGTGGGGCGAGGGGCGCGATCGGTGCGGCCTCCAGCCCGTCGGTACGCGGCGCCCGAACAATCGGGGCATGCACGACGTGAGCGGAAACGTGGCCGAGTGGGTCTGGGACCGTTACGGCCTCTACGGTGCCGCCGAGGTCGTCGATCCCCTCGGGTCCGACGCCGGAAACCAGCGCGTCGTCCGCGGCGGCAGTTGGCGCGACACGGCAGAGAGCTGTCGGCTCGCCGCCCGCGACCGGTCGTCCGTCGGCGCCGAACGCTCGTCGATCGGGTTCCGCCTGGCGCGCACCCTGAGATGAGCGCTCCCGGTGTCCGGTCTGCGCCGCTACGACGGCCCTGCCATGACCCCCGAGGTTTCGCGGGCGGGAACACCAGAGGCCCTGGCGTTGTCCATCTTCTGATGCTTCGCTTCGTGTTCTCCCGTGCGCAGGGGCTCCGATGAAACAACCCGAATCCACGTGGCTCCTGGCGACACCGCCCGGCGAGGATCCCGCCGATCTCGTTCCCCACGTCGTCTCGCGCATCGGGACGGCACTCCAGACGACCGTGGACCGCTACGACGGCGCCCGGGTCCACCAGGGGAACATCGTCTTCGGCGCCGCCCACCGCTCCCACCTCGTCTCCGTAGTCCTCGGGCCGGACGTCGATAGCGGACAGCTCGCCGTAAGGCTCGTCGTGACCGGCAACGTGGCCGCTCGCTGGGCGGTGCTGGCATTTCCGGCGGTCTTGCTGGCGACGATATGCGCGAGCGTCGTCTTGATCGGGGGCCGGTACGCGGCCGCCGGCGGACTGGTCGTGGGCACGTTGCTGGGGAGCGTCGCCGCCTACGGCGCGTTCGTCGCGGTGCGACGGTTCGGCATCGGCGCGGCCGAGGACCGCGGAGGTGCGGAGCGTGTCGGAGGGCTGCTGACGCGACCCTTGCGGTCGTCGCTCGGTTCGATGGGTATCGACCTGGAGCCCGGAGACGCGCGGCTGGCCGGATTCGATGCGGGCGAAGGCGATGGTCGCGGCGCCGACGAGCGTTGGAATCGTCGACTCGCCGACGCGTTGGGCTCGCTGACCTGATGGCTCGGTGACCGGACCCGAACGCACCGACTCGCTGCCCCGAATCCAGCCCGGGGTGCGCGTCGAACGATGGTTCGGGCGGTCTCGTTGCCTCGCGGTCGATCCGGACAGGGGTGACGGCTTTCTCGTCGCTCGGACGCTCCCCGGCGAAACCGTGACGGTCGAGCGGGTCGTCGACGGGCGTCGTCGCTCCGCGTTCGCCACGGCCGTCGAGACCTCTTCGCCGGAGAGGATCGATCCCTATTGTCCGCACTACGACCGCTGTAGCGGATGCGATCTCCTACACGTGAGCGCGCGGGCGGAGCTGGAGTACCGCCGCACGGTCGTCGCCGAGACCCTATCCCGACACGCCGGCGTCGCGGTGGCCCCCGAGGACGTCGAAGACATCGGAGACGCAGCCCGTGGCGGGCATCGGGTGCGGTCGCGTCTCGAGGTGTCGCACGAGGGTGGCCGGTCGATCGTTGGCCTGCGAGACCTGCCGGGCCAGCTGTCGCACGTGCCGGATTGCCCCGCCAACGCCGACCGGGTGCGGCACGCCCTGGTCTCCCTCTCGACCGAGCCGCTCGGCGACGGGGTCGCCGCGATCGAAGTCGTCGCCGGGGTCGAGGGGCTGGCCGTCGTGCTCGAGTATCGGGAAGCGGAGGCCAGGGGACGGGTTTGCGAGGCGGCGCTCCGATCGGCGGCCGAATTCGCAGCCGTGGGGGTTCGGGCCGCCCGCGGGCCGGTCGAGCTCGTCGCCGGTGCGTGGCCCCGCCAGCTGCCGGTCGGAGAGGTCGCCCTCGCGGTCGGCGTCGACGCGTGGACCCAGCCGACGCCCGAGCGCGCGGCAGAGGTTCATCGATGGGTCGCCAGCCGCGGTGCCCATGTCGGTCGTCGTCTGCTCGACGGCACGAGCGGGACCGGCGCCTTGGCGTTCCTCCTCTCCGCTGAAGCGCGCGAGGTGTTGTGCGTGGACCCGAACCCTGCCGCCCTGGCGAGCGCGCAGGCCGGGGCGACCGCACTCGGGCTGTCGAACATCGCCTTCCGCGGTGGAAAGCTGGAGACGATCGCGCCGCGCCTGGTGCGGGCGAAAGAGCGCTTCGGCTCGGTCGTGATCAACCCGATGAGGCGGTCACTCGGCGCCACGTGTATGGAAGCGGTCGCGGGGCTGGAGCCCGCCGACGTGGTCTACCTGGCGCCGGCGCCCCGATCGGGGGCCGAAGACGTCGGTTTGCTGGTGGCCGCCGGTTACCGACTGTCGGCGGTCGCCGCCGCCGGACTGCATCCGGGAACGGGGGCGGTGATGGCGTGTGTCCACCTGATCCGGGAGCGCTGACTCGCCAGCGTTGACTCGCCGCCGGGTACGCGGTATCGCCCCGCATTCTCTGCCGCCGAGACCGTCTGACGGGCTCGGTCTGTGGAGTTTACGACTGGCTGACCGGACGCTATGCTCCGCCGACGCCAATCTGCTGCAGTCCACCGTCACGGAGCCGAATGAGGCGAGTCAAGCGAATCGAGCGCACGCGCGAACCCGAACAGCATCGAGTCAACCGGGCCATCCGCGTGCCCCAGATCCGGGTGATTGGCCCGGAGGGCGAGCAGCTCGGAATCATGACGCCCGACGAAGGGAGGGACATCGCCGGAGAGCACGGTTTGGATCTCGTCGAGGTCGCCGCACGGGCCAACCCTCCCGTGTGCCGGATCATGGACTACGGCAAGTTCAAGTACGAGCAGTCCAAGAAGGCGTCGCAGGCGAAATCGTCGAAGGTCGAGCTCAAGACGATCACGATGCGCCCGAAGACGGACACGCACGACCTCGAAACGAAGCTCAAGAAGGCGCGTGGGTTCATCGAGAAGGGCGATCGCGTGAAGTTCGTCATGCGGCTGCGCGGGCGCGAGCACGCACACAAGGATCTCTGGTACGAGAAGATGGATCGCATCTTGGGGCTGCTGAAGGACATCGCGACGGTGACGCAGCGGCCGCAGGACGAAGGGCGCACGATCACCGCGACGGTGGAGCCGATCGCCACCAGCTGAGCGAGGGGATGCAGTCGAGGCGCCGCACCGACCCGGTCGGCGGTCACGCCGCGTTTCGCGTCTGCTTGACGGCCGTCCAAGCGCGACCGTAGACTTCGGCCCTTCTGCACGCAGGTTGGCCAGACCTGAGAGGGACGCTCGGTGCGCCCGTGGGGACGGCATCTGGTGTCTTCGTGAACCCGGCGGACCGTTGCCCATACCACCCTGGCGAGTCATCGCGATCGGCGTGCTGGTCTGCCTGGCCGCGGCCTTCGTGGCCTGCGGCGAAGAGCAGGGGACCGTGGTCGCGCCCGAGCCCGGGTCGCACGACCGGCTGCCCGCGCCGCCCCCGTCTTCGGACTCCACCCCCCCGGTCTTCGCCGGGTTGGAGTCGGTCGAACTCGTGGGGTACGAGCGATACCGACTGACCTGGTCCGCGGCGACCGACGATCGGACCGACTCCGACGCGATCCGGTACCAGATTCACCACATCGTGGAGCCCTACCGGGAGCTCGGTGGCGAGGACGGCGAGCCGGCGCTGACGACCGAGCCGGGCGTGTTGGAGGTCACGATCGCGCTCGAGGCCCCATCGGGTCGCTTCTACGTGCTCGCCGTCGACGAGACCGAGAACCTCTCGTTGCCTGCCGCCGGCCTCGCACAGCGCGCTCGGCGCCCGTGGGTTCGCGCCGCAGACGGCACGATGGTCGCTCGCGTCATCGACTGCGTACAGCTCGAGCCCGGGCGCGGACTCTGTGCCGGCGAAGAGGGCTACGCCGCGCTCTGGGAGCGGGATCACTGGCAGGTGCTCGAGACGGGAACCACGGCCAACCTTCGCGTGGTGCGCGGGGCAGAGGGGGCGTTCCTCTTCAGCGACGTCGGACACCTCTTTCATCTGACCGAGCAGAGGCTGGAGCTCGTCGATGTCGTCTTCGATGGCGCCGGGCCGACGCTCCCGTTCCGGCAGTTCGCGACCGATCACCTCGGCTTGCGCTACTGGCTCGACGGTCTCGGCCAGCTCTTCATCGGCGCCGAGCGTCAATATCGGCGCGCGCAGCGCCCCCTCGCGCTCCCGGACCAAGACGCGTGCCCCCGGCTCCGGGGGATCGCCTTCAGTGATGTGGCCTCGTTCGCGCTCTGCATCGACGGTACGGCGTACTCGGTCAGTCACCGGCAGCCCGGCGTGCAATGGCTGTCGCTCACGCCGAACGCAGACTTCGAGCTGCCCGAGGGGCTGCACGGTGTCCTGGCGGAGTCCGATACCGAGGCGCTCTACGTCGACCCGACCGGAATCCGGGACGTCGGCGTCGGTGGGTGGTCGCCGGTGCTGCTGGTCGATTGGCACGTCGGCGGTGTCCACCCGATGGACATCCCGGACGACCCGCCCGGGATCGCGCGGATCGGGGATGTCCGCCGCATCGACGGCGGAGATCTCGTGGCGGTGACGGACATCGGTCTGCTGGAGCGCCGCCGTGCGAGGTGGGAGCTGGTCGCCGGCTCTGCGGGGCCACTGGTCGGGCTGCTCGATCCGACGCCGATCGAGCCCTCGGAGCAACGGACGCTGATCTACGACGACGGTGCGGTAGCCCGCGTGCGCCGCGGCCGCGTCGACTGGCAGACGCCGCGCCAGCTCTCCGGGTTCGCGTTTGCGGTCGAGGCGACCGACGGAACCCCGATATCGGTCATCGCGCGCCGAGACGCCGGTGTATTGGCCTGGCGCGACGGCCGGTGGGAGCGCGTCGCGCCGACGCCTCCGGGCGTCGGGGGATCGGCCGACGGCGACGGGGCGGCCGCTCTGCACGGGCTCGCGGTCACGGCCTCGTCCGGGCTCGCTCTCCTGGCCTGGGGCGCCGATGGCGACGGCGAGGGCGCGATCTGGGGTTTGGCCGGCGATCGCTGGGTGCGTGCGGGCGCGGTCTATCCCCCCCCGCCCGAGCCGGAAGCCGAGGAGGATCTCGTCGCGGTTCCGGAAGGCGCGGGCACCGGCCTGGTGTTCGAGTTGGCACCACCGCCGGCGCTCACCGGGGTGCCGGCCGGCGACCTCGCCACCCCTCCGCCGGCGATGGAGCCGATCATCGATCTCAGCGCCGACCCGGATGGGCGTGCGGTCGCGGTGAGCCAGCACCAGGTGTGGTGGCGGCTTCCGGGCTCCGGTTGGCTCTACCTGGGCCGTCGTCCCGGTGTGGTGTCCGCGGTCGCGCTCGACGCAGCGGAGACCTACGTGCTCGTCGAGGACGGGCAGGTCGTGCGCTGTTGGCGCGACACCTGCGGTGAGCCGGCGCTGCCGGCCGAGTCTTCGCCGACCGGGATCATCCAGACCTGGCGCGAAGCGGGTCTGCTGGTCGCGCTGGACTCTTCGGGGGCGACGCAGGTGTTTGCGCCGGCGCAGGCAAGACTCGGTGAGCCGATGAACGACCCCGCGGTCGAGACGCCGGCCGGCGCCTGGCGCACCCAGGGTTCGGTACTGCCGGCCTATCTCGTGGACACGGTGCGCATGCGGCGCACGCGGACCGACTTCGACGTCGTCTGGACGTTCGACGGCGAGATCATGGAGCACCGCGGAGAACGCTGGCGGCTCGAGGCGATTGCCCAAGATGCGATAGCCCTGTTTGCGGAGCCGGCGCGCTGGACTATCCTCGACCCGGGTGGACTCTTCGCGCTGGGCGAGGTCCCTCCGGTCGTTCGCGAGTCGCCCTGACGGACGGTAGCCGTGTCCGAAACGTTTCGTCTTCCGTCACGCTACCGTTCGCTGCTCGGCGTCCTCGCCGAGCGCTCGGATTCCGACGCGAAGGTGTGGGTCGGCGAGGCCGGCTTCCTACGCGCGGAACCCGAACAAGACCTCGTCGAGTGGCTCGAGAAGCTGGATCACCGCCGCTGGCGGGGGATGCACCCCGACCTGGTGCCGTTCGCGACGGACGGGGCCGGCAACCAGTTCTGCTTCTTCCGCAACGGCAAGGACTCGTGTCGTGGCGTGCGGGCGATCGTCTATTGGATGTACGAGACCTATCGTGCGGTCCCGGTCGCGTCGTCGTTCGACGGGTTCTTGTCGTGGCTGGGCCTGACCGCGTTCGTCGGCGCGCGAAAGGGAGACGACCCGGTGCTCGACAGCTCGCACTTCGACCGCGAGGTGGCGCCGCTGCTGTCGGAGGTCGGATTGGAGCCGGACTTCGGCGCCGTACTCGACGAGCCTGATCCGAGCTCGTTGGGGGTCCACCGAGCGATGCTCCAGCTCGACGACGAGGCTCCGGCGTCGCGCCTCGCCGTGGCGATGCACCTCGCGGGAGAGGACAAGCTGTTGCAGGCGCTCGACCTTTGCGCCGAGGCCAGCTTCTCGTTCCCGGAGTTCGCGGCGTCTCGTTTCGCGTCGGCTCGGCTGCTCGCGTCGGAACAGGACAGCCAGTCGTTGCACGACGCACTCCTGCAGACGCTGGAGCGTCCGGTGGCGTATTGCGGCGACGAAGCGATGCCTCACTTTCGGGACGTGCCGGTCGTCGATCTCGACTGGACGGCCGAGGTTCTCGCCGGCCACCCGTTGGTGGACCCCGACGGAATGGAGGACCCGATCTGGGAGATCGTGGTCCACGGCGACGCCGAGAACCCGGCGGCGTGGGTGCGCGTCGCGATCGAACAGGCCAACGGTGGTGATCTGGAGCGGGCGGTCACCGCCGCGTCGAACGCGCTGCACTTCGGATTCGCCGAGGAGTTGGGGGCCGAGATCCTGCTCCTGCTCCAAGAGCTTTACACCGCGCTCGGGTGGAAGCGACACGCTCGCGTCGCGGGCCGAGAGGCGCGAGCACCCAGATAGGAGCAGGCGGGTGCGGAGGGGCCTAAACCCCTTGCCAACTCGTCCGCCACCCTCGATCATCGGCGGCAACGCAAGCAACGGAGACGCCCCGCGATGGCAACGCAGACCACGTCCTCGTCGGACACCGAGGCGGTAGAGGCTTTCAACGAAGGCGTCCGAGCGATTCAGCGGGGCAACGAACCCGCCGCGGTCCGCCTCTGGGAGGAGGCCGTCAGCGTCAGCGCGTCGATGATACCGGCCGCGCGAAACCTGATCGTGTTCCACGAAGGGCGCGGCGACTACGGCCGCGTCGCGCAGCTCTACGACTACATTCTGGCGCTCGATCCCTACGATACCGGCGCCCTGATCCGCCAGGCCGCTGCACATCGACACCTGGAGCGGATGCCCGAGGCGATCGGCAACTACAAGCGCGCGATCGCAATCTATCCATACTACCGCTTCTGGTACGACGAGCTCGCCACGCTGTTGGACGCCGTCGGGGAGTCCGATGACGCGCATGTCTGGCGCGACCGCGCCGTGGGGCTCGACTCGGACGAGGCGGAGATGGCATTCGAGGATGGCGTACGCCACCTCCGAGCCCGGAACTTCGACCTCGCCGTGACGATCTTCGAAGCCGTCATCGAAGAGCTTCCGGCGAACCTCGAGGCGCGCCTTCGCCTCGCTGCGGGTCTGCAGAAATCGGGACGGGAGGACGAGGCCCTGGCGCAACTCGCCCAGGCGCTCGAGCTGACCGACTCCGCTCCCGCGTTGGTGCATTACGAGCGCGCGCGCCTGCTCCTCGCCCTCGGCCGAGAGCAGGAAGCGGTCGAAGATCTGCACTTCGCGCTCGACCATGACTCCACCTACGGCCGGGCCAGGAACCTGCTCACTCGGTTGACGCCGGCGGAGCACCACGAGACAGACGAACTCTCCGATCCGGGGCTCCCCGCGGGGCCGGGTCCGGCCGGCGGCGTCCGGCATACCAGCCCCCACCGGTCGTCCGGCGCCATCGACACCGCGGGGCACCGCCTCGAAGCGGGGCGCCCGTCGGGTGGCTTCGACGCACCGTCGCTGCCCGAGCCGCCGGAGGGCGCATCCTGGCTGGAACGCGTGAGCACCGCGATCGCGGACGCGACGGCTGTTCAGGGTCGCACGGGGCAGCCCGGGCGCGTGGCACTCCTCTTCGAGGCCGACCCGTCGTTGGTGGCGTCGGCCGATGCCATCCTGAACCGGGTGAGCTCGCCGGACCTCGGCCTGACCGACGGCGAGAGCCCACGGATCTACGTCATCGAAGGCGAGGCCCACGAAGGGCAGGGGACGCATGGGATCATCGCCGAGGGATGGCTCGCGACCCCGGAATATCCGGCGACGGACTTCGGGAATTGGGGCGTGCCGTCGATGGGGATTCCGATCGACCGCATGTTGGAGTCGGCCAGCCTCGCCGTCGGCTCCGACGGCTTCAACTGCATCGTCCTCGTCGCGACCGGCGTGATCCGCGGCGATCAGACATCGACGCTGCGCTTCATCCGCCAGATCCCGACGTACCGGGTCGTGTTGGTCTGCCCCTCGCGCCATGTCGGCGACCTCGGCAAGCGCCTGGTCAGCATCTCGCCGAACTTCCTCGAGATCGAAGCCTCCTGAGGCATCGTGAGAGCCGTCGTTCAACGCGTGAACCACGCGAGCGTTCGCGTCGACGGAGAGATCGTCGGCGCCATCGGTCCGGGACTGATGGTGCTGCTCGGCGCGGGTCGCGGTGATGACCAACGAGACGTCGACTACATGGTGCGCAAGGTGGTCGGCCTCCGGGTTTTCGAGGACGACGACGGGCGCATGAACCTCTCGGTGGACGAGGTGGCCGGCGAGGTGCTGGTCGTCAGTCAGTTCACCCTCTTCGGCGACTGCCGGAAGGGGCGTCGCCCGAGTTTCGTGAGCGCGTTGGACCCGGACGAGGCGACGCTCCTGGTCGATGGCTTCGTCGCGGGTGTGCGAGCCCGGGGTCTGACGGTTGCCACGGGCGCGTTTGGCGCCCACATGGATGTCGAGCTGCTGAATCGCGGTCCTGTGACGATACTGATCGACAGTCGAAAGGAGTTCTGATGGCCACCGAAAACCCGACCCTCTTCGGGAAGATCCTCCGCGGAGAAATTCCGAGCGAACGCGTCTGGGAGGACGAGCACTGCATCGCGTTCCGCGACATCAATCCGACGGCGCCGACCCACGTGTTGGTCATCCCTCGGAAGTACATCCCGACGATGAACGACGTGGGAGAGGACGATCGCGAGCTCGCGGGTCACCTCCTGTGGGTGGGCGCCCGCATCGCGGAGAAGGAGGGCATCGCGGCCGACGGCTACCGGCTCGTGTTCAATACGAATTCGGGCGCCGGCCAGACGGTGTTTCACATCCATCTGCACGTGATCGGCGGTCGTCTGCTATCGTGGCCCCCAGGCTGAATTCGTTGGCGGAAGGGCGCCGCGGTGCCGATGTAGGGGGTGTGTGGGGCCCGACCTCGGCAAATACGAGGTGGGTTCCCGCCGCAACCCTTCAGGCGTCTCGCTCCCCTTGCGGGTGCGAGCTGGCACACCGGGCTGTCGGGCGAGGTCCCGGATACACTTCAAAGGCGGGCACTTGAACACGGTTCCGCACGAACACCGCAGCGAAACCCTTCCGCACCGACCAAGTTAACCGATGTCGCCGCCGCGTCAAGCGGCGAACACCCTTCCCGAGGCCGATTTCGTTCGATAAGACCAACCTCGCCTCGAGACCAACCACGGTGCGCCGGCATCTAACCCTCCAAGCGCGCCCGACGAGCGAAGCGAATGCCCATGGACGACGTCAAAATTGGAATCATCGGAGGCAGCGGCCTCTACGCCATCGACGGGATGACCGTCATCGATGAGATCCGCGTCGAGACCCCCTTCGGAGACCCGTCCGACGTCATCGTCATCGGAGAGATCGACGGCCGCAAGGTCGCGTTCCTGCCCCGGCACGGACGCGACCACCGGTACAACCCGACCGCGGTCCCCGTGCAGGCCAATATCTGGGCGCTGAAGTCGCTCGGGGTGTTCTGGTTGATGACGGTCTCCGCAGTCGGGTCGCTGCGCGAGGATATCGAGCCGCGCCACTTCGTGATCCCAGACCAGATCATCGACCGCACCCGAGCGCGGGCAAACACGCTCTACGAGGATATCGCCGTCCACGTCGGCCTCTCCCACCCCTTCCACCCGCAGCTCCGCGAGGTGCTCCTGACCGCCGCGCGGGCCGAGGACGTCGTCGTCCACGACGGCGGCACATACGTCTGCATGGAGGGGCCCCTCTTCAGCACCAAGGCCGAGTCCGAGCTGCACCGATCCTGGGGCGCCAGCCTGATCGGAATGACCGCGCTCCCCGAAGCCAAGCTCGCCCGGGAAGCCGAGATGTGTTACGCGTCCGTCTGCCTCGCGACGGACTACGACGTCTGGCACGAGGCCGACGATGTGGACGTCTCCGAGGTGTTGGCCAACGTCCGAGCGAACGTGGCGAAGGTGAAGGCGGTATTGCGACGGGCCATCGGCCTCATCCCCCTCGGGGCCGAAGAGGAGTGTGACGCTGCTCATGCGCTGGCACACGCCGTGATGACCAGTCCCGAGGCGATCTCGGACGAGACCTGGACCCGGTGCGGCCTGTTCCTGAGCAAGTACATCGACCGAAGGTAGACGTGAGCGAAGCCGTCGAGAGAATCCCCTGCCAGCGCGTGGTCCGGCTCTTGTTGGACTACCTGGAGGGTGATCTCAGCGAGACGGCCGCGCTCAGTGTCTCGGGCCACCTCGACGACTGCCCGCAGTGCGACGAGTTCGTCGCCCAATACCGGCGAACTTCGGAGGTGTGCCGCGACGAGCTCGTGCGGTCGATGCCGGCCGTGCTCGAGAGCAGGCTCATCGACTACCTGAGGGCACAACTGGAGACCGCGTGATGCGCATCTCGGCGCGTGGCGTCCTCCTCGTCGGAGGCGCGCTCCTCCTGCTCGGCTGTGGCGACGAACTCGACCCCGCCGCCAACGAGCGGCCGACGGCCGAGTTGACGCTGGCCGAGCAGGGCCGCGTCGGCGTCTCCGTCGACCTCTCGGGCGAGGGCTCCGACGACCTCGACGGGTGGATCGTGCGGTACCATTACAGCTACGGCGACGGGTCGCCCGAGGAGATCTCCTCGTCACCGCGCGCGCGTCACACCTTCTTGACACCGGGGGCCTTCGAAGTAGAGCTTTCGGTCGTCGATGACCGAGGCGCAAAAGCGACCGACCGTCGGTCCATCACCATCATCGACGTCCCGTGACACCCACGGCGCAATGAACGCGAACCCCTTCATGCATTCGGTCCTCTGGTGCTGCACCTCTTGCGGCTTCCTCCTCGAGGGCGGGCAGCCGACCATGGAGTGCCCCATCTGCGAAGCCTACAAGGAGTCGTTCATCGACACCCCGGCGCACGTCGAGGTGGCGATCCGCGAAGCGGCGGGCGACGACGCGTTCAACACCGCCGACGCCCGACGCGCCCGTCTCGACGCACTGCGCACCGGTGGGTACCTCCGGACCTACCGCCGGAAGGGCCGGTTCACCGAAGCAGTCAATCGCTCCGGCGTGTCCCGGACTCGCCGTTGACGCTCCGCTTCTTTGCCCTCGGGGGGCTCGGTGAGGTCGGCATGAACTGCGCCGTGCTCGAGCACGGCCAGTCGCTGCTGATCATCGACTGCGGCGTGACCTTTCCCGACGGCGACGTCGCCGGAATCGACCAGATCGCGCCAGACTTCGCGCCCCTCGTAGCGCGCGCCGACGACATCGAGGCGGTCGTCATCACCCACGGGCACGCCGACCACATCGGGGCGCTCGGCCTGCTCCTGTCCGAAGTCGACGTCCCGGTGGTCGCTCCGCCATACGCGTCGGCGCTGATCCAATCGTATCTGCGGGAGTACGACCTCGACGATGAGGTGGACATCGACGTCGTACGGGCCGGCGACACGCGGCAGCTCGGGCCCTTCGATGTCGAGTTCGTGCACGTCAACCACTCGATCCCCCAGACGGTCGCGCTGGCGATCGACACCGGCGAGGGCGTCGTCGTCCACACCGCCGACTTCAAGCTCGACGCTCGACCGTTCGGCGAGCCGCCAGCCGACATCGAGCGCCTCCGCGCGCTCGGCGACGCGGGCGTGAGAATGCTCCTGTCGGACTCGACGAACATCCAGCGGCCCGGCCGGGCCGGATCGGAGCTCGACGTCGCCGCCCGACTCGGAGAGGTCATCGCCGCAGCGGTGGGCCGGGTCTTCGTCACGCTCTTCAGCACCAACGTGTTCCGCGTGCAGGCCCTGGTCGATGCCGCCGAAGCCACCGGCCGCAAGCTCGTCCTGCTCGGACGGAGCCTGCAGCGGAACGTGCAGCTCGCGCGCGACCTGGAGCTGCTTCGGCTCCCGTCGACGCTGATCCTCGATGCCGAGGACGCCGTCGGCCTGCCCGCCGCCGAGATCCTCGTCGCCTGCACCGGCAGCCAGGGACAGTCGCGGGCGGCGCTCGCACGCATCGCCTGGGACTCGCTCGCCGGCTTCCAGCTGGAGCCGGGCGACGCCGTCTTGTTCAGCGCTCGCGCAATCCCCGGCAACGAGCAGGCCATCGCGCGCATGAAGGACCAGGTCATCCGTCGCGGCGCAGCGGTGATCGACGCTGGCGATGTTCATTGCTCGGGGCACGCCCGTTCCGATGAACAGCGGGAGATGCTGGAGTTGATCCGACCCCGGACCTTCGTCCCGGTGCACGGCGATCACCGATTCCTGTGCGCGCACGCCGATCTCGCCCGGGAGCTGGGCATCACGGATGTGCACGTGCTCGACTCCGGCGACGTGCTGGAGGTCGACGGAGAGCGCGTGTCCGTGGTCGATCGCTTCGAGGCGCGGCGCGTGGGTGTCGACGGAACACCGCTCGGGCACGTCGACGGGTGGGCCGTGCGCATGCGACGTCGGATGGCCGAGCGCGGCGTGTGTGTCGTCGTGATGACCATCGACGCCACGAGCGGCGAGATCGAAGGCGCAGCCCAGGTCTCCAACCTCGGGCTCTTCGACGACGGTTGGGTCCGTCCGGACCTGATGGACGACGCACGCGAAGCCGCCGCTGCGGCCTACTACGATGTCGCGCCGGCGCGTCGGTTCGACGAAGAGCGGGTCGCCGAGGACGTTCGGGTCGCCGTCATGCGGGTCCTTCGGCGCGAGACACGGCGCAAGCCGCTCGTGGTCCCCTTCGTCTTCTACGTCTGACGGGGTCAGACGTAGAAGACGGGGCGAGGCATGGCCTCGCCCTTGATCGTGTGGGGTGTGGGATGGCTTCGCCCCTGATCGTATGGGACGGGGGGGGGCTCGTCCGTTGATCGTGTGGGATGGGGGGCGGGGGGTTCGTCCGCGGGCGGCGCGCGTGGCCGGGCTACTCCGTCATCCGGTCGCGGAGGCGGCCGAGGGCGGGATCGCCCTCGTCTCCTTCGTCGGCAGGCGGCGCGTCGTCCAGGGGCATGTCGAGCAACGCCTCGGCCTCCTCGTCGATGCTTGGGCGGGCGGCCGCGCCGCCGGCCTCGTCGGCCGCGCGCGCGGCGTCGTCGAGGGCCGCGAATCGCCCGTCGACGCCGAGCTTCCGGAACTCGGCGATCGCGTGCTCCGCGCGGCGTCGGGCCTCCTCGAAGAGCTCGGTGTCCGGCTGTGCTGCGAGCTCTCGCACGCGCTGCACTTCGTCTTCGATCTGCGCGAGCCGGGCGGCGGCACGGTGCCGGCGCGTGTGGGCCTCGTCGGCCGCCGTCTTGGCCGAGCGGGCGAGATCGGCCTCTCCCTGGTCGAGGGCGAGGCGCGCCCGCCGAAACCACTTCTTGAACTCCTCGTCGGCCTCCTCGTGCTCGCGCTCGGTGGTCTTCTTCTGCGCGAGCCAGTGGCTGAGCATCGCGTGGAGTTCGCGTTTTCGGGATCCCATGAACTACTCCTCCGCTTTGCCCTCGGCCGCCTGTTGGGCCAGGAGGCGGTAGAGCTCGTCACGCGCGGTGTCGCCGTCCTTGTCGGCCGCGGGCGCGGAGTCGTCGGCGGCCGGGGTACTCGCGGCACCGGCGGTGGGGGTGCCCGTGTCACCGGATGCCGGCTTCTCCGGGGCGTCGCCCTCGGTAGCCGGGCTCGGCTTCGCGGCGGTCCCCGGTCCCGCGTCGTCGCTTGCCGTGGCGTCGTCGTCCGCCGCATCGGAGTCGCCGGCGCTGGTCGCCACGTTCGCCGCCGGGGTCGAGCCGGATTCGCGCGGCACCGGTTCCTTCTCCGCGGCCGGTGTCGTCGCTGACGTCGCGTTCTCGGCCTGGGCGGCGAGGGCGGCGCGCTTTCGCTCCCGGCGTGCCAGCTTCGGGTCCGCCTCTGCCCGGATGGCGGCGATGTCGTCGGCCGAGAGCGTCCCGTCCGAGATGCGATCCTGAATGTCCTTGACGAGGTCGCGTACCCGTCCGGGCCGCGCGATCTTGCGGAACGTGACCTCGATGCCCGACCCCGCGGCCGAGGAGAACGAGACGTCGCCGATCAGGACGATCCGGTCCAGCATGGACTGGTTCACCACGACGTTGCGGATGTCCGCGATCCGGATCTCCGACGTGTGTCGCGAGAAGAGCCCCTGCTGCTCGACGACCGAGTCGAGGGTCACTCGGTATCGCGTGAACAGGAACGTGTGGATTTTCGCCCACAGGGGAAGCAGGAGCAAGCCCACCACCGAGATGATGTACCAGTGGGGCTCGACTGGCTGGTCGGAGCCGGCCGTGGTCAGGCGCTCGTTGAACTCGCGGAGCAGCAGGACCACCGCAGGGATCAGCAGCACCGGCAGGGCGAAGAGCGCGTGTCGGCTGCGCGCCGCCGTGTGGAACGTGCGGACGACGTGGACCTTCTTCTTCGCCATGGGGCGACCTCTGTGTCTGCGAGCGGCGGATGAGTTCGACGTAACCTATGCGCCGACGCGCCGTCTACAAAGGTGGCTCCGACGGAGTGTCGGGGCGTCGCCGGTCCGTCGGCTCCTCGGCCAGGTTCGACGGCAGCCGATGGCGGTTGCGCAAGACGCGACACGCGTCGTCCTGGTGTCGCAGGTTGCAGCGGTGTCGATCGCCGAAGAAGAGGCTGCTCCAGTAGAGCCCGCTTTCCCGATAGTGGAAGCGCGGATGGGTCAGGTTGTGCCGGGCGAGCGGGATGCGGCGCAGATAGGTCGGCGTCAGCTCGTCGAGGGTGTCCGGAAACGCGTCATGATCGGCCGCGAAGTCGTTCGCAGCGGCGATCACCAGCAGGGCGCGCCGCTCCGAGAGGCGCGCGTCGGCGATGATCAACATCAGGGCCATCACGGCGGCGAGCAGATAAATGCCGATGCGCGTCGCGTGAAGCCGGTGGCGTTCCGTCGTCGGATCTGCGAGGTCGGGCATGCGGATCGCCATGAACGGGATGGCGAACCAGAAGAAGAGTGTTACGAAGCAGAACCCGAACACGAACGCGTCCGCGACGATGCCCACGGCACCGACGACGGCATCGCGCAGGAGACCACGTGGTCTCGTCGCTTGTCGCTCTCGCTCCATTCTCCCTCCTCATACCCCATGCCACGCATCACGTCCGGGACGATCCGGATCTACACGTTCAAGGAGGGCATGCTCTCCGCAGTCGCCCACGACCTGCGGCTGACGCTCAAGCGCTTCCGCGCCAACGTGGACGGCGACCGCGTCGATGCGGTGTTCTTCGCCGAGACCATCGTCTGCGACGGCGTGATCAAAGGGGGGCGGCTCGACGAGCGCGCGCTCAGCGCGAAGGACAAGGACAAGGTGCGCTCGCACATGCAGGGCGACGTCCTGCAGACCTCCCGGTACGCGCACGTGACATTCGAGGGCAAGGGACGGCGGAACGACGGTAGCCTCGTGGTCGAGGGCCAGTTGAAACTCGTGGGAAAGGAGCGTCCGATCGCCCTCGAGCTCACGGAGGCCGAGGGGGAGCTGCGCGGGAGCGTCGAGCTGGTGCCATCGCAGTGGGGAATCAAGCCCTTCTCGGCCCTGGCGGGGACGATCCGCGTGCAGGACCGGGTGCGGGTCGAGGTGGCCTTTCCGGCTCCAGCGGGTTGAGTCCAGGCGCCGCGACCGGTACAACGGTCGCGCGAACGGGGGCGCTCTCCAAGCACCCCCTCGCCGCGCTGGATGCCGACCGGAGCTCATTGTCGTGCGTTTCTGGAGCCAACCGATCCGCGCTCATCGAGACCTGTGGATCGTGACGACCCTGGTCGGAGCACACCTGTTGGCCGTCGCCTGGGCCTGCGTCGTTGCACCCTGGTCACTGGTCGATGGGTTCCGGGATCTCTGGGGGGCCGACGGACAGTGGTACGCGGTCTCCGAGTACAGCCACCTGTGGCGGATGTTCGCCTTCGGTGGGCTGCTGGCGTTCGCGACCGGCGCTTTCGCCGCGGCGGCGAACCCACTGCACGGCAGGGCCGTCTTCGTCCCGGTCGGCGCCATGGTCCTCGGCACGTCGGCCGGCCTGGTCTGGACGTGGGCGAGAACCTATCGCTACGCGCCGTTGCTCGGCGTCGCAGTCTGGCTGATCGCGGCGTTTGCGCTGTTGCTCTGGTCCCGCCGCCGAGCTTGCCGGGCGATCGTTGCCGCCGGCGCGGGCGCTCGATCTTCGCTGGTCCCCCGCCTCTTCTTCGCGGAGCCCTCGTGAGCCTGTTCTCGTTCGAGCGGCGCTGGATCCTGGCGATCTTCGCCGCGATCCTGCCATCGCGGGCCGTCGAGCGGTTGCCCGTGGGAGCGGCGGATCTGCCGCTCGACCGGTTCATCGACGATGTCATGCGCACCGCGCCGCTGCGCGCCGCGCTCGGAATCCGCGTCGCGTCGTGGCTCGTGATGTTCGCGCCCCTCTTCATGATCGGGCGCTGCCGGACGTTCACTGGCCTCGAGCCCGAGGCGCGGACCGCGATGCTGGTGCGCATGGCTGGGAGCCCCCGCTACGTCGTGCGCGAGATCCCGACCCTGTTCAAGATGCTCGCCGCGCTCGGATACGGCGGATCCCCGGCGGTTCTGCGACAGGTCGGAATCGACCATACCGACGCCCCCGCGCCGGCCTGGATCCACGACGCGTCTTGACCTCCTCCGCCGACGGAATCCAGCAGATCACCGACGTCGTCGGCGACACTCGGGACGTCGCGGACGTCGTGGTGATCGGCACGGGCGCTGCCGGCGCCGTGGCCGCCCGCGTGCTCGCCGAAGCCGGTCTCGATGTCGTCATGATCGAGGAGGGCCCTCACGTCACCCCCGAGGCTTTCCGCCTCGACATGTGGACCACGTTGAAGACGCTCTGGCGGGACGCCGGCTTCCTGGTCGCCCGGGGCCGCGCGTTCCTGCCGATACTCCAGGGGCGAGCGGTCGGCGGCTCGACCATCGTCAACGGTGCGATCGTCCATCGCCTGCCCGAGGCGATCCACGCACAGTGGGCCCGGGAGCACGGCGCCGACGATGTGCTCTCCATGGCGGCGCTCGCGCGTGCCTGGGATCGACTCGACGACGAGCTCTCCGTCGCACCGGGCCCCGACGAGATCCTCGGCGCGAACAACGACCTGATGCGCACCGCGACCGACCGCGTCGGCATCGGTGGTAACGTGATCCGGCGGAATGTGGTCGAGTGCACGGGCGCCGGACGCTGCCTCCAGGGATGCCCCACGGGCGCCAAACAGAGCATGGACGCGACGTATGTTCCGTACGCGCTCGAGCGCGGGGCCCGGCTGTACGCGACGTGCCGGGCCGAACGGATCACGAGTCAGGGTGGGCGGGCTTCCGGGGTTGCCGCCCGGTTCGTCGACCCGCTCACCGGGCGCTTGGGCCCCCGACTCGACGTCGAAGCGCGCCGCGCCGTCGTGCTCGCCGCCAGCGCCATCCAGACCCCGCTCCTGCTCACGGCCAGCGGAATCGGTCGCGCGTCGAAGCTGGTCGGTCGGCGATTCCAGGCTCACCCCGGGAGCTCGATGCTCGGCGTGTTCGACGACCCTGTCGACATGTGGTTCGGCGCGACCCAGGGGTACGAGACGACCCACTATTGGGATGAGCGGATGAAGTTCGAGACCGTGGGCATGCCGCTCGACATCGGCGGTGCCCGGCTCCCGGGCTTCGGGGCTCCCCTGGTCCGGCGCCTCGCCGACTTCGGCCATATTGCGCATTGGGGCGTCCAGGTGCGGGCGGAAGCCCAGGGCCGGGTCCGACGCGGCATGTTCGGTCGCACGGTGATCAACTACGACATGACGGATCAGGACGTCGCCATCCTGAAGACCGGCCTGAAACGTGTCGCCGAGCTGATGTTCGCCGCTGGCGCGCGCGCGGTGCTGCCCGGCATCTACGGCATGGACGAGGAGATCACATCGCTCGACGGGATGGCGAAGCTCGACGACCTGCCCGATGACCCGCGGCTCTTCCACGGCATCGCCTCTCACCTGTTTGGCACGGCGGTGATGGGCCCCGATCCGCGCCACAGCGTGGTCGGCACGAACCTCGAGGCCCACGACCTCCCAGGGCTCTTCGTCATCGACTCGTCGGTGTTCCCCACCAACATGGGCGTCAACCCGGCGCACACCATCTCGGCCGTCGCGTGGGTCGCGTCCGAGCGGATCGCAGACACGTGAGCGGTGCTCGCCAGGGGACGCCTCTCCACCGGGAGATCCCGCTCGTGCGCCAGTGGGCCTCGCGATGGTGTTGGGCGGCCTGCGGGGAGATGATCGCCCGCGCCGTCACGGGTGCCGACATCGACCAACACGCGATCGCCCGGCCGATGCTCGTCCGTTATGAGTGCAACGTCGACCGGGGCTGGCCCGAGGACGTGGACATCTCGGTGACGGACGACGACCTGGACGCGATGTTCGGCGACTGTGGCCTCCGCCACCGACGCGACGAACGGGCGCTGACGATGCAGGAGCTCGACGGAGAGCTGCAGGCCGGGCGCCCGGTGATGGTCGCGCTGCTGCGGCCCCACGGCGCCGCCCATCTCTTCGTGGTAGCGGGCGCCGCCGACCAGAATCGGTACCGGATCCTCGATCCGAAGCGCGGCGAGCTCGAAGAGAGCTACGAGACACTCGTCGCGTCCTCGTTCGGCACCTGGCACGCCAGCTGGTGGCGGTTCGAAGCCGCATCGCGGTGACGCAGCCCGATCCGCCTCGATGAAGGGCCGGATCAGTCGACCGGTGTCGTGCCGAAGTCGAGTCGCCGGGAGCCGTCGGGTCCGTCGAACGTGAGCGTGCCGTCGGCTCCGGCGCGTTCGTTGCCGAACAATCCGGCTGCGCAGAGCAGGGCGTCGGTGTGAAACACGCCGCGCCCGTCGTTGCGCGACACGAGCCACGAGGTGTGCTCGCCGCCGCGGCCTGTGATCACCAGGTCGAGGTCTCCGTCCTGATCGACGTCCAGGGCGTGTGCGGCGACCACCGATCCGCTCGGGGGCGCCAGGAGGGCGAGACGCTCGAAGCGCGCTCCACCGTCGCCGAATCCGACCAACACCGGACCGCGACCCGCGGTCACGATGTCGGCGGCGCCGTCTCGATCGAAGTCGGCGATCACCATGGCGGTGGTGTCGGCGGCGACGCGAACGACGGGGCCGGTCTCCAGCGTGGCCTTGCCGACGCTGGCGATGAGCGCGAGCCCGCCGGGCTGTCCGTCGCGGTCGGTGCCGGCGACGAATGCGTCGGCGAGACCGTCGCCGTCGAGATCCCCGGTGGCGATTCGCAGCGGAGTCAGGGGCACGGCCACGCTGCGTGTCAGGCTGCGGGGAGCTCCGGCATCGGCGACGAAGAGGCTCACGACGGTCTCGTCTGCGGAGATCTGGGCCACGTCGAGGTGGTTGTCGTCGTCGAAGTCGGCGAGGGCGACCGTGCCTGCCTCGAGACCCGGCCACCAACGTTCGTCTACCGGCGGATCCCCCGCCTCGACCGCATCGATCGCCGCCGTGCAAGCCGCTCCGGCGCTCGCAGTGCCGCAGTCGGGCAACGCAGAGAGCCGCGCGCAGTCGGGGTCGAGGCCGTCGTCTTCGGCCGCCTCGCCCGAGCCGTCGTCTTCGGCCGCCTCGCCCGAGCCGTCGTCTTCGGCCGCCTCGCCCGAG
>CAZFPM010000007.1:4062-28526 GCA_964520965.1 uncultured Myxococcales bacterium | reverse complement strand
CCGTCGTCTTCCGTCTCGCCGGAGCCGTCGCCGACAGCCGTCTCGCCCGGGCCGTCGTCTTCCGTCTCGTCCGAGCCGCCGGTCGGCGGGGGAGGCGCCGCCGGTGTGCCGGGTTCAGCGGCTCCGGCCGGCGAAGGGGCGGGTGTACCCTCGGCGATCGGCGCGGCGGCATGCTCGTCCGGCGCCGGTTCCGGCGCCACCGCTCCGTCGGGTCGGCAACCGAGCACGAGCGCGGCGGCCGACGCGACGAGCGCCAGGGTCAGCCGGGGCACGAGCCCTCGTTGATGTTCAGGGTGTAACCGCCTTCGCTGAAGGCGCCGAACCCGTCGACGAAGAAGTAGTAGGTCTGGCCAGACGTGGCGGAGAACTCGATCATGGAATTCAACCCGTCGCCGCCGTCGTCGTCACAGGCGACCTCAGACCCGGTATCGCCGCACTCCGTCCGCACGTAGAGCACGGTGTCGACCTCGTCGCCGGTCGTGTAGGCGCAGACGGTGCCGTTCGCCGTCGCCGTGAACGCCCAGATGTCATCGGGTCCGGACAACGCTCTGCAGGTGCCGTCGCTGTCCGACGAGCCGATGAGGATACCGGTATAGGTGCCGAAGCCGTCGGCCGTCTCGGTGTCCGCGCAGGCCGCGGCGTCGCAAGAGCCTTCGCTGAATGTCAGCGAGTAGTCGCCAGCGTCGGTCGTCCGCAGTCCGTCGACGAACACGAAGTACCGCGTGCCTGATGCCGCGTCCCACTCGATCTTGGCCCCGGCGATGTCGTCGTCGCAGGCGATCTCGGACTCCCGCTCCGTGCAGGTCGAACGGACATAGAGCACCGTGTCGTAGTCCGACTCGCTTCCGTTGACGCACACCGTGCCGGTGGCGGGGGCCGTGAACGACCACACCGCCTCCGGGCCGCGCGATACGGCGCAGACGCCCGCGGCGAGGGAGTCACCGCTCGTCGTCCCCGCATACGTTCCAAAGCCGTCCGTGGTCTGGATCCCGTCGCAGACCGGACCCTCGACGACCCCGTCGCAGAAGCCGTCGCGCACGGCGACCTGGTAGTTGCCGAATTGCGAAGACGAGTACCCGTCGACGACGATGTAATAGGTGACTCCGGCTTCGACTGGCCAGTCGATGCGTGACGTGGTCCCTTCGTCGCCGTCATCGTCACAGCCGAGCTCGGACTCGGGGTCGCCGCAGGTCGTGCGCACGTAGATGACCGTGTCGAACTCGGAGCCGACCGAGGTCGCGCACACCGTCCCCGACTCCTCCGGTGTGAACTGGAAGACAGCCTCGCCGCCGCCTTCGCTGCCACAATCCGCGGACTCGAAGCCCTCGTCGACGCCCTCTTCGGTCTCGCCGGTCACGGTCGTGAATCCGTCGATGACGACCGGCGCGTCGCAGGGACCACACGCGCTGTGGCGGGCGCAGTCGGTGTCTTCGCAGTCGACGATGCCGTCGCCGTCGTTGTCGCGATCGTCGGTGCAGATCTCGACGGAGTCGTCGCAGCCGTCGGGGGTGCCGTCTTCATCGACATCGACCGAGTCGTCTTCGCCGGCGCAGAGGTCCGCGCTGTCGCAGACACCGTCTCCGTCGGAGTCGTTGGGGTTGTCGCTGGGGCAGTCGTCGCACGCGTTGGGGATGCCGTCGTCGTCTTCGTCGGCGCGATCGTCGCCTGCCGGGCACACGTCGGCGGAGTCACAGATGGTGTCGCCGTCGGTGTCGGTGTTGTCCGGGTCGCCGGGGCAGGAGTCGGCGCAGTCGGGGACTCCGTCTTCGTCTTCGTCGATGGTGTCGTCCTCGCCGGCGCAGAGGTCGTCGTCGTCGCAGATGCCGTCTTCGTCTTCGTCGAGGCACTCCTCGCACGCGCCCGCCACGGGCAGGCACAGATCGCCGAGGTGTGCGCCATCGATGATCAACGGGTCGCAACTGAACCCGCGCGCGCAGTCGGTGGTTTCGACGCAGGCCTGGGCGCAGAACGTCCCGTCTCCGATCGGCACGCAGGAGTCTTCGGCGCCACCGCACTGGATGTCGGCCACGCACGCCTCGCAGAAGCCGACCTCGTTGATCGTGCAATCCGAAGTACAGGCGTCGTCGTCGTCGTCGTTGCCGTCGTCACATTCCTCACCGACCTGCTGGGCGCCGTCTCCGCAGACCGACGGGCCTCCCATGTCCGGACCGATATCCGGTGTCGCGTCCCGTCCCGGGTCCGTCGTATCCGGATGCCCACGACGTCCCGAGTCCGTGGTGCGACCGGCATCTGCGGCCACGACGGGATCGACCGTGTCACTGCATCCGAGGGCGACGACGGCCACGATCAGCGACAACACAACGAGGAGCAACCAGCGGCTTGTGGTCATGGGTAGGCCCGGAGTCCAGGGGAAACGATGACCGCCCGTTAGCAGCATCAGCGCACAAAGCAAGCGCGAACCACCTCAACCCACCCCCTTTGCGCCTTTGCGGCTTTGCGCGAGCCCCTGCCGTCGGCCGCCGTTCGGGCATTTCACGCAAAGTCGCCAAGGGGCAAAGCCGCCAAGACAGATCTTCTTCGCGCCTTTGCGGCTTTGCGCGAGCCCTTTCCCCCCGGCGAAGTGGTTCCCCCCCGACCCTGCTCCGCACTACAGTCATCAGCAGGCCCCCGCCGCGAGACTCACGGGAGGTCTCGGCCCCGCGCCTTCGTCATGCCCCGCCCCCGCGTCCAGCTAGGCCCTTTCGTACTCAGCCACCGCATCGGGTCTGGCGGGATGGGTGAAGTGTGGGCGGCTCAGCACGAGGGCGAGGGAGTCGACGTTGCGGTCAAGGTCATTACACGGGCCCACGCCCGGGCCGCGAAATACGTCGCCAACTTCCGCGGTGAGGTACGGGCCGCGGCCGGGCTCCACCACCCGGGCATCGTCATGGTCTTCGACTTCGGCGAGGTCGATGCGTCGGCCGCCGCGGCTTCCGAGGGGCGGCTTGTGGCCGGCAGCCCTTATTACGTGATGGAGAGGGCCAGCGGAGGGGCGCTCTCCCGCCTGCGTCGGCCGATGGCGTGGCTCCACCTCAAGGGTGTGCTGATCGCGCTCCTCGACGCCCTGGCGCACGCACACGCCCGTTCGGTCGTGCACAAGGACCTGAAGCCGGCGAATATCCTGCTCTTCAGCGGCCCGACGGGGGGCACCGCTCTGAAACTCGTCGACTTCGGGGTCGCGCACGCTGGCGACATCGAGCGGCAGGGCACCGTCGAGGATTCCCTGGTCGGCAGCCCGCACTACATGGCGCCGGAGCAGTTTCGCGGGGTGTGGCGCGACTACGGGCCGTGGACGGATCTCTACGCGCTCGGCTGCATCGCGCAGGAGCTGGCGACCGGGACCCTGCCCTTCGTCGGCAAGTCGGTGGCCCACCTCGCCGCCGCGCACTTGTCCGAGCGGCCCCCCAGGCTTCTCGATCCCGGGTCGGCGTTGCCGCCCGGATTCGGAGAGTGGGTCGCTCGACTGCTCGAGAAGGCGCCGCACAACCGCTTTCGGCGCGCCGCCGACGCTGCTTGGGCCCTGGTGCGTCTCGGTGATCCGGTCGGCGATCCCAGTGGCGCGAGCGGGCTCGTCGAGGTCCGCCCGGCCCGACGCGCCGGCCTGGAGGTCACCGAGAGCGGCTCCCGCACGGCGCTGTTCTCGCCCGGCTCGGTCGCGGATACCGGGGGCGAGGCGAGGGAATCAGCGCCGCCGAGGTCGACGTTCCGGCCCGTGGCAGAGCCGACGTTGCAGACGGCGCGCCCCGGGGGCGCCGACGACCTGGCCGAGGTCCTCGCCGGCACTGTGTTGATCGCGCCGCCGCTGGCGGGACGCGCGAGCGAAGCCGTCTTCGCCGCGACGTTCGGCCCGCACGACGCGACGGGCTTGCCCCCCCTGCCCCCCACGTGGCACCGCGTGGTGCCGCCGCCGACGCCCCTGCGGTTGCTCGGCGTCGGGCTCGGCCTCTTCGGGTTGCGCCCACCCCCGCTGGTCGGACGGTACGCGGAGCGAGACGCGATCTGGGCGACGCTCACCGAGGTGCGACGGACCGGCTCGGCGAAGCTGGTGCTGCTGCACGGGAACGCCGGTGTCGGCAAGTCGCGACTCGCGCAGTGGATCGCGCAGCGCGCCCACGAGGTGGGGAACGCGTCGGTCGTCCGCGCCACGCACGGGCCCATCCTCGGACCGTCCGACGGGCTCCCGCGCCTCGTCGCCAGTCTCGTCGGCAGCGTCGGCCTCAGCGCCGAGAACGCCCGCTCCCGGGCCTGGAGGGTCGCCGTCTCGCTCGGCGTCCACGACACGTGGGTCACCGATGCGCTGAAGGAGCTCGTGGCGACCGGAGCCTCGGGGTCGCCCGGGACCTTCACCCGACCCGAGGAGCGGTGGGGCGCGATCCTGACGCTGCTCGAGGGTCTTGCTGCGGAGCGTCCGATCGTCGCGTGGCTCGACGACGTGCAGTGGGGAGACGACGCACTCGGGTTCGCGCAGTTCGTGCTCGATCGGCAAGAAGAACGCCCGCTCCCCGCGCTGCTCCTGATGACCTGCCGCGACGAAGCGCTGGCAGAGCGGCCGGTGGCGCACGAGCAGCTCGGAGCCCTGCTCGAGCGGCCCCGCTGTGCGCGCGTCCCGCTCCCTCCGTTGGCTCGCGCGGAGCACGCACAGCTGGTGCATCAACTGCTGGGGTTGGAGCGAACGCTGGCTGCCGAGGTCGAAGCTCGGACTGCCGGAAACCCCCTCTTCGCGGTTCAGCTGGTCGGCGACTGGGTCGAACAGGGGACCCTGGAGCTGGGGCGCGATGGGTTCCGTCTGCGCGACGGCGTCACGGCGACGTTGCCGGACGATCTCCACGGGGTCTGGTCCGCGCGCATCGATCGGCTCTGCCCCGACCCGGCCGGCGGCGACGCTCTCTCGCTCGAGCTCGCGGCGGCACTCGGACAGGAGATCGACACGCGGGAGTGGCAACAGACGTGCGGCATCGCCGGCCTCGAGGCGAGCCCCGACCTGGTGTCCACACTGCTTCGCGACCGCCTGGCGACCCCGAGCCCCGAAGGCTGGGCGTTCGCGCACGGGATGTTGCGGGAGAGTCTCGAGCGACGAGCCCGCGAGGCGGGGCGGTGGCAGCAACACCACCGGATGTGTGTCCGCATGCTGGAGGCCGAATACGGCGACGGCACCGGCGAGATCGTCGAGCGGCTGGGACGGCACCTGCTGGCGGCGGCCGAGTACGCCGCCGCGTTGGATCCGCTGATCGTCGGTGCGGCGGCGGCCGAGGCGAGCAACGACCTGAACCTCGCGCTCCTGTTGCTCGGACAGCACGAGGAGGCCCTACACGCGTTGGAACGCGAGGCGTCGGACGAGGCGTGGGGGAGGAACATGGTGGCGCGGGCCACGGTCGTCCGCCGCCTGGGACAGCTCAACGAGGGGTTCGACTGGGCCGAGGAGTGCGAACGCCGGGCGCAGGAGCACGGCTGGGTCCAGGTCCGAGCCGCCGCCTTGGAGGAGATCGCGACGGGCCGGCGGAGCCGGCCGGAGTTCGCTGCAGCGCGCGAGGCGCTCGACACTGCCCGCGAGATCTACGAGACGGTCGACGATCAGCGCGGCATCGCCCGGGTGCTCCGCGGCGCGTCGTGGGTCTCGGTGCTGTGCGGCGAGCTGGATCGCGCATGCGACGAGCTGGAGCGGGCGCGTCGACTCTTTGCCCGCTGTCACGATCACGGGGGCGTCGCCGGCTGCCTCCGCGGACTGGGCGATGTGGCGAGAAACCGAGACCGGATGGACGAGGCGGCCGCCTACTTCTGTGAGGGGCGCGACCTCTACGCGCGCATCGGTAACCGGTGGGGCGTCTTCGATTGCGTTCACGGCCTCGCCGAGGTGCAGCGTTTCCAGGGCGACCTGGAGGCGGCGGAGAAGGGTTACCGCAGCTGCCTCGACTTCAAGCGCTCGGTCGGGTCCGAGGACTCGTCGATCACGTACCTGAACCTCGGCCTCGTGCAGATCGCCCGCGCTCGGTTCGACCAGGCACGGATCACCCTGCTCGGCGTGCTCCCGACCTTCCAGCGGCGCGAAGCGCTGGGGTACCTGGGTTGCGTTCACGCCTGCCTGTTGCCCTGCGCGGTGGCGCAGGGCGACACCGAGGGCTTCGATCGTCACGCGAAGGTGGCCGAGGAGCTCTTGCGGAAGTCGAATCTGGTCGATCCCGACATCGCCGGTCCGGCGCAGCTGGCCGGCACCATGGCGATCGAGGCTGGCAACGCGGCCCGCGCTCGCGCGGCGCTGGACATTGCGCGCTGGCAGTGGGAAGCGCTCGGGAACAGCCAGCGCGTCGCCGAGGTAGACGCGCTCGTTGCCGGTCTCGAGGCTTGAGCCGAGCAAACGTCTTCTCGACTCGGACGGGAGAAATCCCCCAAATCTTGCTAGCGTAGAGATCATATGTCTCGTCCCGCTCCGCTCTCTCGAGAGCGGACGACCACGTAGTCAACCGGTCGCCATGTGTCGCCTTTTCGGGTTCCGATCCGTGATCAAGAGCCAGGTTCACCGGAGCTTGATCAGCGCCGAGAACGCGCTGTCGGTTCAGAGTGAGCGGCACCCCGACGGCTGGGGCGTGGCGTATTACATCGGCGGTGCGCCGCACCTGATCAAGAGCGCGAGCACCGCGGTCTCCGACGCGATCTTTCACCGCGTGTCCGGCGTCGTCAGCTCCGAGACCGTCGTCGCCCACATCCGCCGGGCGACCCAGGGCGTGCTCTCGCCATTGAACTCACACCCGTTCCAGTACGGGTCGTGGATCTTCGCGCACAACGGCAACGTCGCCGGTTTCTCCGAGCATCGCGCCGCCCTCGTCGACCGCATCGAGCCGCACTATCGACGGTTCATCCTCGGGGACACCGACAGCGAGATCCTCTTCTACCTGCTGCTCACGCACATGTCGCGGCGAGCCTCTGTGCACGCGGACACCTACTCGGTGGAGGACCTCGCCTCTTCGGTTCGGGACATGATCGACGACGTCACCGAAGAGGTCGGCAACTTCTCGACCGATCCGGTCAACGAGGCCACCACCGGAACGTTCCTGACCTTCATCGTCACGAACAACCGCGTGATGTTGGCGCACCAGGGCGGTCAGCCGCTCTACTACAGCACCTACAAGAACCGATGTCCCGAACGCGACACCTGTCCGAGCTTCGCCGACGAGTGCGAGATGGTGACACGCTCGGGATTCGTGAATCACCTCGTCTTCTCGAGCGAGATACTCCACGGAGAGAACGTGTGGGTGGAGATGACGCCCGGCCAACTCGTGGGCGTCGACCGTCGCATGCACCTCTGCGACTACTCGGGTGCCTCGCTGGCGGCCGCGGCCATCTGACGCTGGTCATGGTCGGGGTGCTCGCCCTGGCCGGGTGCCGGCAGGGTGACGTGGTCGACCTCCTGCCCGAAGGCGCCGACCGCGATGTCGTTCGCGACGCGCGGGCGTGCGAGGCCGGAGACGCGCAGGCATGCAACAACGTGGCGGAGTCGTTGGAGTCCGGGCGCGATGCGACGCCGGATCCGACCGCGGCACTGGCCCTCTATCGGCGCGCGTGTGACGGCGAGGCGTGGCTCGCTTGCGTAAACGCAGCCCGAATGTTGTCGGCCGAGGCGTCGACCGCGTCGTACGACGAGGCGCGGGCCCTCTCGGCGAGAGCATGTGACGCCGGGTTCCCGGTCGCGTGCGCCTCCCTCGGTCGACTATGGGCCGGAGACGACGCGGCTGCTGCCGCTGCCGCGTTCCGGCAGGCCTGCGACGGCCTCGTCTTCGACGCATGCGCCGAGCTCGGCCTGCGCCACCAGCGAGGCACAGGGGTCGACGTGGATCCCGAGCGAGCCCTCTCCCTGCTCGTCCGTGCCTGTGGCGGGGGCTCGATGCGGGGGTGCGCACTCCAGGCCGACGTCCTGGTCGAGACGGATCCTCCGCTGGCGCTGGTGCTCTATCGGCAGGCGTGCATCGGAGGGTATGCGGCGGGTTGCGTGACGGTGGCCGAGTGGGTCGAGAGCGGGAAGGCTGCGGACGACATCGGCTCCGCCGCGGCCTATCGGCGGCAGGCGTGCGCGCTCGGGCTCGACGAGGAGTGCTCCCGCTAAGAGCTTCCCCACAAGATGCCCGCCGGGCGTGAATTTGTAGGGAAGCTCCCAAGGGCGCGCATGGGAAAGGACCCACGCTGCGGGTCGGGCCGCCGTCTTGCTTCGGGCCCTCGGGCGTCAGCCGGTTCGCGACACGCTGCGGAGTCGGTCCTTCGCCTTCTGGTCCCGCGGGTTCAGCTCGACGATTCGCCGAAGGGCGTCGGCGGCTCGGTCCTGATCACCCTTGAAGATGGCCAGCTCCGACTGCTTCTCGTAGAGCTGGATGGCCGATCGGACGCCGAAGTCGTCGATGACCTCGTCGCGGATCTTCTTGCGATCGCCCCGATCCTGGAGCCGATCGCGGGCGAGCATCAGCCCGCTCTTCACCTTCTGAGCGAGCTCGATCTGCGCCGGAGTTCCGTTCTCCTCGATATAGTCGAGGTCGAGCACCCGGACGACCTTCCGGTACGACTCGAGGATCAGCACGTCGTCCGACGACCAGTGAGCCTCGAGCAGGTCGAAGGGATTGGTCGCCTTCAACTCCGAGTTCTTCTGGACGACCTGGGCCCAGACGCGCGCCACCCGCTGGGCCTTCGCGTCCATGCGCTGCCAGTTCAGGAGTCCGCCGAACTCCAGCGCGGCGACCAGCGCCAACGACGGGCGTCTACGCAACGGCGAGCGAGCGAGGGCCTGGGTGACCGTGATGCTCCCGGTCATCGACGACTCGACGAATCGGAACTCCCGCTTCTTGAGCCGCAGACTGGCTGGCGAGAGCGCTCCGTCGACGAACGACGGCTTGTCGCTCTGATGCTCCTTCAAGACCGAGTCGAGCTCCTCCTGCGACTTCGCCTGACAGATCGCCAGCAGGCGCTGCCAGGCCAGCGGTGCGAACGGTTGCGGGTTACCGCCGCCGGGCGCCACGTTGTCGTACGCCTCGACGTAGTGATGCTTGATCTTCGTGTCGAAGAGCGTCTTCAGCAACAGCTGGCTCCGCGCGCCCATGATCGCGTCCATCTGCCGGTATCGGAGCGCTCGGGACCGCGTCAGGATGTCGACGACCGGCATGCCCGTGGCGGCCGTCTGCGCCAACGCATCTTCGAGGGCGCGCGGCTCGACCAGACCGGACTCGGCGATGAGGTGTCCGATGTCGAACGCTGGGTCGTCCGGTTCGACCCGAACCTCCAGGAGCTGCTCCTCGCGAATAAACACCGTCCAGTGGCGCCCGTCCTCGTCGTGAATCCCGACCACGGTCGCCGGGTGGCGGGCGCCGCAGCGGAGAAGCAACGCCGCGGAGCCTCCCCGGACGCTTTCGCCCTCTGCTCGCGAGATCAACGTGCCGACGGTGGTCGGCACGCGCTCGAACGGTTCGTCCCGATATGCCCCCGCTTCGCCACTCCCGGCACCGGAGTACGAGCCGGAGAAGGGGTGGCTCCCGGAGTAGTGGGCGTGATCGCCGGATTGGGCGTGGCTGCCTGACTGTTGCGGGTATCCGCCAGTCTGTTGTGGGTAGCCTCCCGATTGTTGTGGGTAGCTTCCCGACTGTGGCGGCTGGCCGCCGGAGACCGGTGGGTGGTCGCCCGACGGGTGCTGGGGTGCCCCGCCCGGGCCGCCCGAGCCGGCCGCCGGCGCGACCTGGCTCCACGTGCCGGATTGACTTCGCTGCCAATTCCCGCTCGCGGGTGCGGCTCTCGCCGGCTGAGGGGTCGGCGGCGGCGTTCCCGTCGTCGCGGTCGCAGGTCTGGCTGTCGAGGCGGCTCCCGTGTCTTCTGCGCGCGGTGAAGCACCGGTGTGCGGCGCTCGCTCGCTCGACCCGCTGGCGGCCGCTCGCGTAGCCGAGAACGCGCCGCTGCCGGAACCACTGGCTGCGCGGTGGGGCGCGCTTTCCGTCGTCGCGGTCGTCGCGCCAGCAGACTCGCTGGAGCGTGCCGCCGGGGAGCTGCCCGAGGATACGGCTTCGGTCGCCATGCTGGCATCCCCGGTTTCGCCCCGGGCTCGCGCTCTCGCGGCACGACCGCGTCCGGTGCGCGACGCGAACCGTCTCAATTCGTCGTCGGCGTCGCCGCCGCCTTTCAGGCGCGCCCTCGCCGCGGCGCGTCGCCGCCGGGCGCTGACCGTCGACTCCTCAGCCTCGAAGCCGCCGGAGCCCGAGGACTCGCGCAATGACGAGCGCGCCCGGTCGAAGTCGCCGGACTCCTCGGCGACCGGTGGCGCGTCGGTGTCTTCGCTCGGCGCGGTCGGATGCGCGTCGGAGCTGTCGGAGGCAGCGTCGGCCCGCGCAGCCTCGGAGCTCGCCGGCTCCTGCGTAGCGTCCGATCCGCCGGACGCTGCGGTCGCGTCGGTCGCCGCCGCGTCGGCATCGGTCGCCGCGTCCGCGCCGGTCGCCGCCGCGTTGGCATCGGTCGCCGCCGATGGCGCGACGGGTTTCGACGCTCCGCTCGCGCTCTGGATGAGACGCCGGCGTGGCATCGTCGGAGCGACCGGACCGCTCGCTTCCGGCGGGCGAACCTCGGGGTGTCCGGTCGCCGACCGCGCCCGGGTCTTGATGGTGTGGGTCGAGTCGGCGCCGGCTCGTCGCTCCTGTTCCTCCGCGACGCGCTTTCGGACATGCTCCGGGAAGGTGCCGAACGTGAGCGTCGTCGTCTCTCCGCGCACGCGCAGGGCGGAGCCGGCGAGCATCGCGATGGCTTCGCAGCCGTGTACGGCGAGTGACACCATGACCGCCGTGTGCTCGAACGGCGCCGGGTTCAGCGGCAGATCGAGTTTTCCGTCCGTCGTGACGTCGATCAGGAACGACGCTAGATCCTCGTCCGACTGGAAGGCGAGCTGAGCGCGCTGTTCGGTGTGATCCCACTCGACCGCGTAACCGTAACGGTCGAGTTGCCGCCAGCTCGTGTGCGATCCACTCGCATCGCTTCGGTCGAACTGGCCGGGCTCATCTTCGACGTCCGGCCTGTCTGCAGACTGGGCCAGGTAGGACCCCGCCGCTCGCCGGTAGAGGTCCATCTCCTGGGCCAACTCGGCGAGCAGCCCACTGAGCCCGCCGACGTCGAGGTCGGCGTAGTCGGCCGACAGGATGCTGCCGAACCGCTGACAGAGGTGCAGGCCGAGCTCCTCCAATTGGCCGATCGGCGGTTTCGTCCCCGGAGGCTCGGTCGCATCGCGTCCGGCGCCGTGCATCTCGATGACGGTGGCGAACAGCTCGTACAGCCTCTCGGTCGGCAACCGGAAGTAGTCTCGCCGCAGGTGCTCGGTCAGCACCGCGCGGAGCGCGTCCAGGCGCTTCTTGTCGATCGGCGAGGACATAGACGACACGACGGATTGTAGACGACGCGGCGGACCGCGGTCACGGGGAGACGTCTCGAAGTGGCTCGTGGAATGGGTCTCTTCATACTACCCGAGCGATTCGCCGACCAGCCCTTCAATCAGATCGCAACGGCGCTCGGGCGGGGGTGTCACGGCTCCGCGACGACCGCCCCCTCTTCGAAGCACCATCGACCGCCGCGCGTGGGGTGTTGCAGCGCGCGGTCGAGCATCTGCAGGAACTCGTCGCGCGGCACCTCTCGGGCGCCCAGCCGCTCGAGATGCTCGGTGTGGATCTGGCAGTCCAGAAACGCGAACTCCCAGACCGCGAGCTGCCGGGCCAGCGCGACGAACGCGATCTTCGAAGCGTCGCGACGACGGTGGAACATCGACTCGCCGCAGAACATCCCGCCCAGGGAGATCCCGTAGAGTCCGCCCACCAGCTCGTCGCCGTCCCAGACCTCGACGGAGTGGGCGAAGCCCAGTCGATGGAGCTCCTCGTACGCGTCACGCATCGACTTCGTGATCCAGGTCCCAGACTGACCGTGGCGGGGCGCCGACGCACAGCACTCGACGACCTCGGTGAAGGCCTCGTCCATCGTCAGGCAAAATGTGGACCTCCGAAACGACCGCCGAAGGCTGCGCGACACACGCAGCGCATCCCAGGTCAGCAACATCCGGGGATCGGGGGAGAACCACGTCAGGAACCCATCCGACATCGGCCACGGGAAGATCCCCTGGCTGTACGCCAGCACGATCCGCTCCGGCTCGAGCCCGCCCCCGATGGCGAGCACGCCGTCCGGCTCCGCAAGCGCCGGATCGGGGAAGACGAACTCGTCCCGCAACGCGTAGATCGGCATGGTATGGAAGAGTAGAGTCGCTCCCTGGGTTGTCGCAAGCGCAACCTGTTCCGTCAGCAGAGGACGTCGGTGTCGAAGAGGATCAAGTCCAGGCCAGGCGGCGAGCGAGCAGCGACGGCCCTCCGCGTCGCGCTCTTCGTGTGCGCCGGGCTTGTCGCGTGCGATCGTGGAGACACCGCCGACGATCCGGCCTCTGCGAACGCGATCGGTTCCATAGCTGGCTCGGCCGGCGAGGCCGACGACCCCGGCGTGTCGACCGAGTCGCCGGCCTCAGCTGTCGAGCAGGAGCCAACGGCACCGATCATTGCGACCCGCCCCGACGCCCTCGCGCCGACGCTCCCCGCCGACGCCGACACCGTCGTCCTCGTCGACCTCGCCGCGTCTCGGAGATTCGTGCAGACGGGTTGGAATCTCTCGCCCGAGCACGACCGCCTGGACACCGCGATCGCGGAGTGGCTGGCTGGCGGGGCGTCGCCCGCGCCGGCCGTCGACCTGTCGGCAGCCGACGCGCTCGCGATCGCATGGCGCGGCGATGACCTCGTCGCGACGGCCGGCGGCCCCGGGTCCGAGTCGACCCGGGTAGCCGGGGACCCGGGAGACGCAGCTTCGTTGGTGCTCCCGCCGCTCGTCCGCGACCGACTGCCGGCCGACGCGCTGGTGACGGCGTGGGTGTCCGACGTCGCGGTCGGCCCGGCTTCGCTGCGAGAGGGTCTCGCCTTCCTCGCCGATGCCGGCGTGTCGACCGTCGCCGTCGCGGTCCGGGCCGACGGCGAGGTCGTCGTCGCACTCGAAGCCGAGGATCCGGAAGCCGTATCCCACGCGTTCGGCCGCGGCCAGGTCTTCGTCAGCCAGGCGCTCGGGCAGCTCAACGCGAGCGCGTCTCCGAGCGTCTCTCCATGGGTGACCTACCTCAATCGGACCACGCAGGCGCTCTTCGGACGGCTGACCCTGCACCGGGAAGACACGACCGTCGAGCTGCGGGTCGCCGCTCCGGACTGCGGGTCGCCGCTCCGGAACTTCGTGGCCGTCGGGCTGGTGTTCGGCGCGGCGGAGGCTGCGGCCCACGATCCCCGCACGCCTTCGGTGCCCTTCGTCAGCATGGTCGGCTCCTACGGACCCTGCGAGCCGCTCGTGGGGCCCCCTCCAGCGCTCCCCACGCACTTTGCCCAGTTCGGGCCGGAGCGCCGAGACGTGCGGGCGACGATGGTGCTCTTCGACTACGGCGCGATCTTCCGGGCCGGTCTGCCGACCCTGTTCGGGCTCCTTCCCTTCGCGCACTCGCCGCAGACGGTCGAGGAGATCCTCGGGCGATCGCCTCTGGGGATGTCCGGGTTCGACGACGCGGAGGCCCGGGGTGCGTACGTCTTCGAACGGAGCGAAGCGGCGGGCTCCCCCTATCGTCGGGCGCTGGTGTTGCCGCTCGCCGTCGCGGCGCACGTGCCGGATGAGGGCGGCATCGACGACATGATCCCGGCGGCCATGCCGATGATCGGGATGACGTGGGCGACGCCTGGCTTCGACCTGGCCGAACGGGCTGGGCGACCGCTGCCGGCGATCTGGGGAGTGGCTGCCGAGTCCGTGACCGACGAGGCCGTGGCGGCCATGATCGTCGGGCCGGCGATCGTGCGCACGTGGAGCGACCCGCTGCCCCCCGCGGACGTGCTCGGGCGCCTGCTCCGCTGGGCTGACGCTGCGAGCGTGTCGTTCACCGCGGATGCGAGCATCGAGGTGGTCTTCACGGGCGCGGGTGAGCCGGTCGACGCCGAGTCGTTGAGATCGGGCATCGCCGACGCCCTGTTCGGCCTCGCGGGGGCCGCGAATCTGAACGGTGCGACAGATCCGGTGCGTCGCGCCGCCTGGTCTTCGGCGCTCGACGCCGCGCTGGCCGAGGTGTCGATCACGACCTCCCCGGGCGTCGTCCGATTCTCGGTGACCGGCTCGACCGCCCCGGTGCTGGGTGCCTTGCTGACCTGGGCCGGACCAGCGCTCTCGACGCTGGTCGAGCGCGGCCCGATCGAGCTACCGCGACCGGCACTCGGTGGCGGCTTCTCCCTCCCGTAGCGCGTCTGCTAGAACGCGAACTCGAAGTTCGTGTTGATGAGGAAGACGTTCTGCGTGTAGACGCCCTCGGAGCTCGGCTGGCGGCTCGGCGCGCGGAGATCCTCGGCGGTGCCGGCGTCGGTCGTGTCCCGCTCGAAGTAGAACACGTTGGTGGCGAGGAGGCCGAAGTGGACGGAATCGACCAACCGGAAGCGCCCGCCAGCGCCGATGGTGGCCTTGCTGAAGTCCATCAGCGCGGGCTCGAGTACCTCGTCGGGGATCGCGTTCATGTCGTAACCGACATCGAGCTGCAGCTCGATCGCGTCGCTCAGCCAGTAGCTGCCGCCCAGGCGGAAGCCCACCGCGTCGTCCCAGCGGCGGACCAGGTTCTGGATGACGACGTTCTCCTCGGTCTCCAGCGTCCCGTCGGGCTTGTCCGCGCAGTGGTCGTACGGGTCGTTTCCCTCGAGTGAAGACGTACCGATGATGCAGTGCTGCTGCAGCCGGCTCCACCGGGTCAGGTCGCCGAAGAGGCGCAGCTCGAGGTCCTCGATCGGCCGGTAACGGAAGCCGAGGCGCAGGATGTCCGGAAGCTGCGCAGTAACCGTGACATCGTCCGGCTCACCGTCGCCCGTCGGGGTGACAACCGTGAGATCACCCTCGAAGACCTGTTCGCCATTGAACGCGGGCGCGGTCTGGTAGCTGGCGCCGATCCAGAACGTGTCCTCGACGGTCTCCCACAGCACGCCGATGCCGGCGCCGAGGTCGGTCGACGAGACGTCGAGCCAGGACCGGCCCTCGCCCGACAGGCCGTCCGTACCGGTGGCGTTCCGGGCGCGAATCGTATCGATCTCGCTGAGGTAGAGGTTCGCCGCAAGGCCGATCGACAGCCGGATCGTCTCGATCTCGTAGGCGCCGGCGAGGCTGAACGCCAGCGTCCGGATCGTCCCCTCGGTCACGTACCACCGCTGTGCGCCGTCGAACGCGCCGGGGTAAACCGTCGAGTCCGGTCCGGACTCGTCCCAGACCGACTGTCCGCCGAAAGGCGCGAAGAAGGCGAAGCCGATCCCGAAGGGGATGTCCGTATTGAAGTCGGAAGCGAAGCCGAGCATCGGCGAGTAGATGAAATTCGAGACCTCGCCGGTGCCCGTGTTGGCAGCGAGGGCATCCTCCGATTGCGAGTCGAGGCTGTCGACGGCGCTGTCGGGGCGCTCGTACGTCGCGTTCCGCCACGCCCAGTTCACGTCGAGGTTGAGCTGATACCCGTCGACGCCGGCGACGCCCGCCGGGTTGTAGTAGATCGAGTAGGGGTTGTACTCGGTCGGGTTTCCGTGAGCGCCGCCGAATCGCGCCACGCTGAAACCGCTGGCGAACGCGGTCGCCGGCAAGGCCGCAAGCAGAACAAGCATCGTCAATGTGCGGGCCGAGCGCGCCGTCGCCATACAAGTCATGGGTCTCATCCTCGAGAATCTCCAAGTGGTTGACGGCCACACCCTTTTCAGCTTGTTCGTGGATTCGTCAAGTCTCACCAACCGAGGCAATCCCACGTCTCGCTCCGCCGGAGTGTTCCCGATGATCCGATTCGCCGCGTCGCGTCTCGCTTTCCCGCTCGCCCTCCTCGGCGTCGCGCTCGCCGCGACCATCCTCTCCGGATGCGAGTCGCCCGACCCCGAGGGAGTCCTCGACCAGTTCCGCGACCGAGTGCGCAGCGACGCGGAGGGCGACGTCAGCGCGGACGCCACCGACACTGACCCGACGGACACGGTCGCCACCGACACGGACCCGACGGATGCGAACGGCGACACGGGCTGCGAGCCCGCGCCGATCGAACCCAACGGGATCTTTCTCTGCGCGTTGTCGGCGACCCTCAATCCCGTGGCGCCCCTCTACATGGCCTTCGACATCTCCCTCGGCGACGGCGAACTGACCATCGCCGCACAGCCACTGATCCGCGACGTGAACGAAGACGGCTCGCCGATGGACGGCGCCCGGACGAACGCCGGTGACCCGCTCCCGCCCCAGGTCGTCCCGTGGGCCGGCGACGGCGCCTTCGGCGTGACCTTCTCGGACGTGACCGTCATCGGGGAAGCCAACCCCGTCACCTTCCGCGACATCGCCGGCACGTTTGAGCTGACCGGCGAATTCGTGAACAACGACGTCGCCTTCGGCGCGATGGCCGGCGAGGTCACCTCGCCCACCGTCGTCCCCCTGAACGGGTCCACGTTCGCCTGTGTACGGGCCGACGACTTCGCGTCGATCGATCCAGTCTACTACAACGACGAGATCCCCTACGAGGAGCGCGAGTGCATTCCCGTCGGAGCCGACGCGGGGACCGGGGGTGACGCTGCGGGCGGCGATGACGCCGGTGCGTCGGGTGACGCTGCGGGCGGCGATGACGCCGATACGTCGGGTGACGCTGCGGGCGGCGACGCCTGATCGAGCACGGTCTGCTCCCGTCGACCGGCCCGCGAAGGTGACCGTCGACGGCCACCGTCCCCAGCCGCTTCGAATCGCCGCGCCGACGTCGATCGACGGCACCCGCGACGTCATATCACGCGGGTGCGCCCGCGCCGTGTAGGCCGCCTCGCTGACCACGAACCCAGAGCGGCGGCCTCGGTTTCGAATCGAGGCCGCCGCAATGGTGAGTTCGGATGGTCACGCCAACGAGATCAGAGGTGCGCACGACCGACCGCGGTGTCAAACCCCGGTGCCTGCCCGCTGGCGCGTCTAGCCTGGAGGTCTGTGAGGAATCCAGGCTAGCGACGATAGGTCCGCCGGTTCGACACCGTCCGCCTGACGTGGGTCGGTTGCGACGAGCGCCGCACGTGGGTGGGCCCGCTGCTTCGGCGCACGTGCGTCGGCCCGTGGCCGCGCGAGGTCGTCACGTGGGTCGGGCGCCCGGGACGATGGTGCGCGTGAACGTGGCTCGGAACGGCCGGGGCGACGGCCCAGGAGCCCGAGGTTCGGTAGTAGTAGCCGTCGGTGCGGTAGTGCAGCCAGCGGCCGTGGTGGTAGACTCGGGTCGGCGGCGCATGGTGCACGACGTGGGTCGTGTGAACGACCTCGGCCGGGGCCACCGAGACCGACGGCGGAACCGCGGCGATGGTGCAACCGGTCGCGCCGAGAGCCACGATGCCGAGCAAGAGGGCCAGCTTGTTCACGGAACGTCTCGTAGTGGGCTTCATGGTTCTCTTCCGTCGTCTGGGGGCAGGGCAGTCGCTCGGCTGTGACGCCCCGCCGCACGATGTATTCACGACGAAAAGATCCCGACTCGGGCTCGCGCTCCTCCTCGTCGCCGCTGCGATCGGATGCGCCGACACCCACCGAGGCTGCGTGCCGGACGCCGCGCCGCCGGCCGCACTACCTCCGACGGCGGCCGCCGACGTGACCGCTGCCGCGCCCGACGCCGTCGGTGCCGACAGCGTCGGTGCCGACAGCGTCGCTTCGTCAGACGTGCCGGTGCCGGTCGACGCACACGGCCTGACGCTGGGCCGCGTCGCCACTGACGCGACCGTCGAGGCCTGGACCGCCGCGCTCGGGATCCCCTGCGTCGACGGGATGCTCGCCAGCACCGCCACTCGGGTGGAGTGTCGTCCCCCGTCGGCCGCCGCCCCGGTCGGAGCGGGCGAGCTCGGCTTCGCCAGGGTCGACATCCAGCGCGACGGAACGCCCACGGAGCTCGCCGTTCGGCGGCACTATCGCGAGATCGCCTCGGCGTTGGCCGACTACGAGGCGACCCGCGACGCGCTGCGCGAGGCTTGGGGACCGGAGCGACAGTCCGAGGGGTCGGCGGATATCGGGACGTTGCGTGCCGGACCTGCCCGTGCCGGCGTCCGTTTCGAGACCGCGTTTGGGTGGATCTACGTCGAGATCATGCACGGCATCGCTGAGCTGACCGTCGTCAACGAGACCTGGCACTGGGACTACTGACCGTCCGGCGATGGGGTCGAGAGAGACCCTGCGGCATGCGGATTGTCTCAGCCGCGGATCGCGTCGAACCAGGCGGAACCCGGATCACTCCAAGCCGAGCAGTCGGCGCTGGTCGTAGAGCTGTTGCTGCAGCCGCACTTCGGCAGATACCAGGGCCAGATCGCTCAGGTAGCGCTGTTCGCGGGCGAATTGGATGTCCAGCGCCGTCGCGGCGCCGAGCTCCCACGCCGACTCCGTGAGGGCCACGTTCTCCTCGGCGAGCGCGACCTGGGCCCGGGCGCTCTCCACGTCTCGTTCGAGCTGCTCGACCTGGAGCTCGGCCATGCGGATCTGCGCCATCGCCTGGTCTACGGCCTGCTCGCGTCGGAGCTCGGCCGCCACGACGTCGGATTCCCGCTGACGACGGATCGCACCGCGGACGCCACCGTCGTAGAGGTCCCAGCTCGCACCGAGCTGGATAATCCAGGTGAACTGGTCGCCGAGAAAGGGGTTCTCGCGCTGCAGGTTCGTCTGGGCGACCGCGAAGAACGCCGGGTACCAGCGGGCTCGCGCCTCCCGGATCTGCTCCTCGTGCAGGCGCGTCGCGATCTCCTGCGATTCGACCGTCGGGTGCGCCGTCGCCGCATCGTCCGCCTGCGACGGCGTCGCGCCGGCCCCCTCGACCGTCGGCGGCGCGACCACGTCGAAGTCGGGGCCTTCGTCGAGCAGGGTCGCCAACACCTCGCGGCCGATCTCGTACGCCGTACGCGCGTTCTCCACGTCGCGCTCGGCGTTGGCGACCTCGACCTGTGCGCGAACCACCTCGAAGCGGTTCCCGACATCGGTCTCCAGCGCCGCGACGGCCCGCTCCCAGGCCAGGCGCGCGAGCTCGGCGTTCCGCTCGGCGACCTCGACGAGCCGCAGCTGCAGATAGACCGAGAAGTAGGTGTCGATCACGGCGCCCCGGAGCTCGAACGCGACCTGGTCGACGCCGTTCTCCGCCTGCTCGATGTGGATGCGCGCCTGCCGGATGAACGGGCGAGCCCGGGCGGTGTAGAGCGTCTGCTCGACGGTCAGGGAGCCGCGGAAATCATGGCGGTATTGCGAGATCTGCGGGTCTCCGCTCGCCTCGGCGAAGAGGGCCGGGTCGGGAATCGAGGGGTCGCCAGCGCCGTGATTCGCGTAGACGGCGCCGAGATAGGGCATCAACGGGGCGATGGCGCCCCCGAAATCGAACTCGATCTCCTCATCGTTGAGCTGATAGCCCCCGGTCAGGTTCACCGAGGGACGGATCGTCGCGTACGCCTGCTCCTCTTGCAGCTCGGCTCGGTGCACGGCCTCGCGCGCGGTGCCGACGTCGTGGTTCTGCAGCTCGACGAGCTCGAGCGCGTCGGCGAGGGTCAATACGCGCGCATCCTGGGCCGCCACCTTGCCGAGCCCGGAGAAGGCGAGGCCGAGTACGGCGCAGGCGACCAGGGAGACGAGCGGTCCGGGGCGACGTGGTGACATCGCGTTCCTCGATCGACGCGCGGGAGAGAAGGCCGGGCGACCCGATTCGACGGCGTGCAGGGTACAGGCTCGGCGCGACCGCGCACCAGTCCCGCGGGCGAGCGCGTGTCTTCCGACCACTGGGAAGAGGCCGAAGCCGAGGGTGCGAACCAGCCCCACGCGCTCCGCTTCCCCTTCGGCTGCGGCGAGGTGATGTACTCGACCTACCACACCACAGAGTACTTCGAGCGCGAGTCTGGACCGAGCGAGCGCAATCCGGCGGAATCAATGGCAAGGCGCGACGAGGAGGCGTGCTGGTTGCACGTCGACGATGAGCAACGCAGCCAGTGGTTTCGCCGGACCGCGGGCGCGACGGGAGGACTCCTGGTCAGCTCTCTCTAGAAGTCTGCGCCGTCTTCCGAGCCGGCGTCCGGCGGGACGAGGCACGACTCGTCGCTGACGCTGACCCACTCCCAGCAACCGTTTTCGTCCTGCGCCTTCTCCCATCCGGAGGGCACCGCGTCGGCAGGCGCTCTGGGGCACTCGCCGCCATCGTCTGCAGAGCCGCCGGCGTAGGGGGCGTCGCATGACGGCTCGCCCAGGGGACAACAGCCGCAGGGGTCGACGAGCGTGTCCGGCGGATACCTGTACTCGCGGTCGCCATGGCACTGCCCGGCGGCGTCGGCGTCGGCGTCTGGCACCGGGTCGACGCCGGTGTCGATGGCGACCTCGGCATCGAGCCCGACCTCGGCGTCGAGCCCGACCTCGGCATCGAGCCCGACCTCGGCATCGAGCCCGACCTCGGCGTCGAGCCCGACCTCGGCATCGAGCCCGACCTCGGCGTCGAGTCCGACCTCGAAGTCGGCGAGGCAGGACTCGCTGTTGAAGTCGACGTAGATCGGACATCCGAACTCGTCCTCGCCGAGCTCCCAGTCGACGGGCACGATGTCGTAACCGCTCATCTGACACTGCCCATCGGGAAGCGGTGCGCCGCCGATCTGAACCGAGTTGCAGCTCGGTGAGTGGACCTCGCAGCAGCCGTCGGGCCCTGTCTCCTCCTCCTCGGAGTTGCAGGCGGCCATCGAGACGAGGAGCGTGGCTGCGAGCAGCGCCGGGGTCGTTCTGGTCCATCGCATGAGCGGTCTCCCTCTCACAGTGGGCCGCAGCATAGCAGGCTCGGGCTGGTGCTTCTCCTCGCGCGCAGCGCGGACCGCGCTTGAGCGCCGCCGCCCCCGGGGGTACAGAGCGGACACCCCGCCCAGCGAGAGCCCGCGTTGAGTGCGACCAACACGAGGATCGAGATCCCCGGCCTGAGCATCGCGGCCCGGGTGTGGGGGCCGGACGACGGCCCACCGGTGCTCGCGGTGCACGGCTGGCTCGACAACGCCGCCTCGTTCGACCGCCTCGCGCCATTGTTGCCGGAGCTGCGCATCGTCGCGATCGACCTGCCGGGCCACGGTTGGTCCGACCATCGCAGCCCCGACGCCCAATACCTCTTCGTCGACTACGTCCTCGCGCTCGCGCGCATCGTCGACGCGTTGAGTTGGGACCATTTCTCGCTCGTGGGCCACTCGATGGGGGCGTCCGCAGCTGCCCTGACCACGGGAGCAATCCCCGAGCGCGTCGAACACCTCGCCCTGATCGAGGGCATCACGCCCCTGACCTGCCCCGGCGACCAGGCCGCCGAGCGCGCAGGCCGCTCGATCGAGGGGAACCACCGCTACGCGAGCACGCCGGCCCGGGTGTACCCGAGCCTCGAAGATGCGGTGGAGCGATACCGCGGGAGTCATCCGGCGATGAGCGACGCGGCGATCCACCTGCTCGTCGAACGCGGAACCCACGCGGTCGATGGCGGGTATGCGTTTCGTTACGACCGACGGCTGAAGGCCCCCTCGATGCTCCGTCTCGACGAGGAGCAGGCGATCAGCTTCCTGCGGCGCATCGACTGCCCCACCATCGTGATCCAGGGCGACGAGGGCCTGCCCTTCGGGCCTGACGACGTGGCCTGGCGCGTGGAGCAGATCTCGGGGGCTCGGCACTTCGTGGTTCCCGGTGGGCACCATGTTCACCTGGACGCTCCCGAGGTGGTAGCGTCGCATATTCGCGGGCTCTTCGGACTGCCGGACGTCCCATGACACCGGAGGGATTCCGCGATCTCTTCGTCGCGTTGCTGGTCATCTTCGTGATGCTCTCGGTGGGCCTCGATCTGCGGCTGCGCGACGTCACGGCGGTGTTCCGCCGCCCCCGGCTGGTCGGCTCGTGTCTCGCCTGGGAGCACCTGGCGATGCCGTTGGTCGCACTCGGCGTCGTCCAGGCGTTCGGGCTCGGAGCACCCGAGGGGATCGCGCTCATCCTCTGCGCCGCGACCCCCGGCGGCCCGATCGGCCCGATCTTCGTTCAGCAAGCGCGCGGCACCCTGGCGCTCGGCGTCGCGCTCGTCGTCTTGATGGGCACGATCAACGTCGTGAGCACGCCGCTGACCCTGAAGCTCGTCGGCGCCCGACCGGCCGGCGCCTCCGGTTTCGTCGGCCACCTCGTCAAGACCATCGCCCTCTACCAGCTCGTCCCGCTCGCCGTCGGCATGGTGGTCCGCGCCCGCGACGAAGCGTTCGCCCGCCGTGCCCTCCGCTCCACGGATGCGACGACCAGGGCCATCCTCGGCATGCTGGTTGTCGGCATGTTGCTCACCCAATGGCACCTCGTCCTCGACCTCGGCGCCCGCACCGTCGCCGCGATCCTCACCCTCTGCGCGCTCAGCGTCGCCGGCGGTTACTTCGCCGCGCTCGGCGATCGTGCCGACCGCCGGGCCCTCGCCTCGATCAGCGGCATTCGCAATCTCGGACTGGGCCTCCTCGTCGCCACCGCCTCCTACTCCGACGCCACCGTGATGGCCGTCATGATCTACGGCCTCCTGATGCTCGTCGTCGTCGCTCCGGTCACCTTCTTCTGGAGGCGCCACGCCTGACCGCGCTGCAGGTGGCTGCCGCGCAGCGAGGCGCGCCCGTTCTCCTTCCCTCGCACTCCGATCCCCGCTATCACGCCCCCGCCTCTCTCCCCCGCGCTCATGCGTCGCTCCGGCCTCCTGCTCCACCCCACGTCGCTCGCCGGTGGCCCGATCGGATCCCTCGGCGCTCCGGCGCGGGAGTTCGTCGATTTTCTCGTCGAGGCGGGGCAGTCGGTCTGGCAGGTGCTGCCGATCGGGCCGACGGGTCTCGGGTTCAGCCCCTACATGGCGACAGGTGCGTTCGCGGTCGGATCGATGCTGGTCAGCCGCGTGTGGCTTGCCGACCGAGGATTGCTCGCGCCGGACGAGATGCTGGAGCTCGACCTCCGAGGGCCGGTCGACCTCGCCACCGCGGAGGCCCTCCGCCGGTCGATCCTGGCCGCCGCATTCGAAGCGTTCGACGCTGCCGACGAGGACTACCGGGCGTTCTGTGGCGAAGCCTCGGCCTGGCTCGACGACTTCGCCGATTTCTCGGTGCTCTTCCGCACGCACCACGGCCGGGCCTGGACCTTCTGGTCGCGTGGACTACGGGACCGCGAGCCGGCTGCGCTGGATGCGTTCCGGCAGAACCGCCAGCGGGCCCTCGACCGCGTCCGTTTCGAGCAATGGGTCCTCGACCGGCAATGGAAGTCGCTGCGGGAGTACGCAAATGGACGCGGCATCGAGCTGATCGGCGATGTGCCGATCTTCGTCTCGCACGACAGCTCCGACGTCTGGGCGAACCGGGAACTCTTCGAGCTCGACCACATCGGGCGGCCCACGGCGGTCGCTGGTGTTCCTCCCGATTACTTCAGCGAGACCGGACAGCGATGGGGCAACCCGCTCTACCGCTGGGACGCGATGGCGGACGCCGGGTACCAATGGTGGATCGACCGCTTCCGCCGCACATTCGATCTCTTCGACGCCGTCCGCGTCGACCACTTCCGCGGCTTCGAGGCGTACTGGCGGGTGCCCGCGGACGAGGACACTGCGATCAACGGGTGCTGGCAGCCCGGGCCGGGTCGCGAGCTCTTCGACACGGTCCGCTCGGAGCTCGGGGAGCGGCCGATCATCGCCGAGGACCTCGGCACGATTACGCCGGAGGTCGAGGCGCTGCGCGCCGGGCTCGGTTTTCCGGGCATGAAGGTGGTGCAGTTCGGATTCAGCGGCGATCCGACGAATCCGCACGCCCTGCACAACCACGTGGAGCACGCGGTCGCCTATACGGGAACGCACGACAACGACACCTCCGTGGGTTGGTACGGGTCGCTCGACGAGCACACCCAACATCTCGTGCGCGTGGCGCTCAGCACCGCCGCGGAGGACATCGCCTGGGAGGTGATCGAGGCGGCGTGGCAGAGCCCCGCCGACCTGGCGATCACTCCGGTTCAGGACCTGCTGTCGCTCGGCGCCGAGGCGCGGATGAACACGCCAGGCACCTCGGCCGGAAACTGGCGCTGGCGCATGGAGCCGGGCGCGTTGACGCCAGCGGTCGCCGCTCGTCTCCGGGAGTTGACCGAGGCCTGTGGGCGAGCGACGAAGTCGGCAGCGCAGGAAACGACGTCAGCGGTAGACTGAGGTTCCCCCCCTGCTTCGCTTCGCTTCGCTGTCCCCCACGAGTGGGGGACGGCTGTGTGTCGACGTCAGCGGTGGGTCACACAGCCCCTCCCCGCTCGCGGGGAGGTGCCTGCCAGAGGCAGGCGGAGGGGGGAGCCGCAGTCTGCCACGCACGTGCAGTCAGAAGCTGCCGTCGTATCGACGTCAGCGGTAGACTGAGGTTCCCCCCCTGCTTCGCTTCGCTTCGCTGTCC
>CAZFPM010000007.1:0-3962 GCA_964520965.1 uncultured Myxococcales bacterium | reverse complement strand
CTTCGCTTCGCTGTCCCCCACGAGTGGGGGACGGCTGTGTGTCGACGTCAGCGGTAGACTGAGGTTCCCCCCCTGCTTCGCTTCGCTTCGCTGTCTCCCGCCCGCGACGAAGCGTGCGGGTCAGTCACTTCGCTCACCGACTGACCCGAAACCCCTCGAACTCCCCCGTCGCCTCCAACCAGAGCTGCTCGACCATGTCGACCCGCGCGTACGACGGTCCCTGTTCGCACCACGCGACCAGCGCCTCGAGCGCCTGACGTGGACCCTCGGCCACCACCTCGACCCGGCCGTCGACCAGGTTCCGCACCCAGCCGGTGAGTCGGAGCTCCTGCGCCTTGGCCTGAGTGCTCGCGCGGTAGAACACACCCTGGACGCGGCCGGAGATCGTCAGCTGGACTCGCTCGTCGTCCATCGCGCGCTCACGGGTCATAGCCGAGCACCGGCCCCAACCACCGCTCGGCTTCGCGAATGCCGACGCCTTCGCGGCGCGCCCAATCCTCGACCTGATCGGCGCCGATCGGGCGGACCGTGAAGTAGCGGGCGTCGAGGTGGGAGAAGAACCAGCCGCTCACCGAGGCCGCTGGGAACATCGCCATGTTTTCCGTCAGCGACATGCCGATGTCGGCGGCGCCGAGGAGCTCGAAAAGGCGGGACTTGTCCGTATGGTTCGGGCATGCCGGGTAGCCCGGCGCCGGTCGGATGCCGCGGTACTCCTCGGCCAGGAGCGCCTCCATCGGCAACGTCTCGGTCGGGGCATACCACGCTGTCCGGGCCTGCACGTGCATCCACTCCGCGAAGGCCTCGGCCAGCCGGTCGGCCAGGGCCTTGGCCATGATCGCGTGGTAGTCGTCGTGGTCGGCCTCGAAGGCCGCGACCAGCTCCTCGAGCCCGTGACCCGCCGTGACCGCGAACGCGCCGATCCAGTCGTCGGCGCCACTGTCGATCGGGGCGACGAAGTCGGCGAGCGACAGGTTCTTCTGCTCCTCGCCGGGCTTCTGCCGCTGCTGGCGGAGCATCGGGAAGCGCATCCGCTCGGTCTTCCGCCGCTCGTCGACCCAGATCACGATGTCGTCGCCGTCGGAGTTGGCGGGCAGGAAGGCCTGCACGCCCCGCGCCTTCAGGCGCCCCTCGCCGACGATGCCGTCGAGCATCACGCGCGCATGCAGGTACACCTCGCGCGCGGTCTCGCCGTAGGTCGGGTGATCGAGAATGCGGGGATACGTGCCGCGGAGCTCCCAGGTCGTGAAGAAGGGGGTCCAGTCGATGTACGGTGCCAGCGTCGCCAGGGGCACGTCGTCGTGGACGCGCACGCCGGTCCACTTGGGGCGCGGCGGGCTGCAACGGGTCCAATCCGGCGCGAAGCGATTGCCCCGCGCGTCGGCGTAGGAGAGCAGCTTCGTCGCCTGGCGATCGGCGTAGCGCGCCCGGTCGCGGGCCTGGGCGTCGACGTTCTCGGCGAGGAAACCCTCGCGCAGATCGTCGGAGAGCAGCTTGCCCACGACGCCGACCGCGCGTGACGCGTCGAGCACGTGGACGACGGGTTGCTCGTAGGCCGTCGCGACCTTGACCGCCGTGTGCTTGCGGCTGGTGGTCGCCCCGCCGATGAGCAGCGGCGCCGACATCCCGCGACGCTGCATCTCTTCGGCGACATGCACCATCTCGTCGAGCGACGGCGTGATCAGTCCGGAGAGCCCGACGATGTCGGCGCCCTCGCGTTCCGCGGCGTCGAGGATGTCCTTCGCCGGCACCATCACGCCGAGGTCGATGATGTCGTAGCTGTTACAGCCGAGGACGACGCCGACGATGTTCTTTCCGATGTCGTGGACGTCACCCTTGACCGTCGCGAGCACGATGCGACCGCGGCTGGTCGACGCGTCGCCGGCCCGGCGTTTCTCCTCGTCCAGGAAGGGGATCAGCCAGGCCACGGCCTTCTTCATCGCCCGGGCCGACTTCACGACCTGGGGCAGGAACATCTTGCCCTGGCCGAAGAGCTCGCCGACCACCTGCATGCCCGCCATCAGCGGCCCCTCGATCACCGGCAACGGGCGGCCGAGCTTCTGCAGGGCCTCCTCGGTGTCCTCCTCGATGAAGTCGACGACCCCCTTCACGAGGGCGTGCTTCAGCCGTTCTTCGAGCGGGGCGTCGCGCCAGGCGAGGTCGACGACCCGCTCCTTGCCTTCGCCGCTGACGGTCTCGGCGAAGCTGACCAACCGCTCGGTGGCGTCGGGGCGACGGTTCAGGATCACGTCTTCGACCCGCTCGAGCAGATCCTTGTCGATCTCCTCGTACACCTCGAGCTGGCCGGCGTTGACGATGCCCATGTCCATGCCGGCGGCGATCGCGTGGTAGAGGAACGCCCCGTGCATCGCCTCGCGGACACGGTTGTTGCCGCGGAAGGAGAACGACAGGTTGGAGACGCCGCCGGAGATCTTGATGTTCGGCATCCGCGCTTTGATCCGGCGCGTCGCCTCGATGTAGTTCGCCGCGTAGGGGTCGTGCTCCTCGATGCCCGTCGCCACCGCGAGGATATTCGGGTCGAACACGATGTCTTCGCCGCGGAAGCCGACCTCTTCGGTCAGAATACGGTACGCGCGCTCGGCGATCGCGACGCGGTCTTCGACGCCGGTCGCCTGCGCCTCCTCGTCGAAGGCCATCACGAGCACGGCGGCGCCGAAGCGGTGGACGACCCTGGCGTGCTCGCGGAACGCGTGCTCGCCCTCCTTCAGGCTGATCGAGTTGACCAGCGCCTTGCCCTGCACGCAGCGCAGCCCGGCCTCGATCACCCGGAAGTCCGAGCTGTCGAGCATGATCGGCACGCGGGCGATGTCCGGCTCGGCGGCCACGAGATTCAGGAACTTCGTCATCGCGGCGGGGGCGTCGAGCAACCCCTCGTCCATGTTGATGTCGATGACGTTCGCTCCGCCCTCGACCTGTTGCCGCGCGACCGAGAGCGCGGTCTCGTAGTCTTCGCTCTTGATCAGGCGGGCGAAGCGGCGCGACCCGGTCACGTTCGTCCGCTCGCCGATCATCGTGAAGTTCGACTCGGGCCGCAGCACGAGGGGCTCGAGCCCAGCGTAGCGCGACAGGGTCGAGCGTGGCGCCGGCTTGCGAGGCGCCACGTCGGCGACGGCGTCGGCGATCGCGCGGATGTGGTCTGGCGTCGTCCCGCAGCAGCCGCCGACGAGGTTCACCTGGCCGGCTTCGGCGAACTCGCGCTGGAACGCGGCGGTGTCGGCCGGGGTCTCGTCGTAGGCGCCGAACTCGTTCGGAAGACCGGCGTTCGGATAACAGCTGGCGAAGAAGGGGGTGATCCGGGAGAGCTCCTCGACGAAGGGCCGCATCTCGGCGCCGCCGAGCGCGCAGTTGATGCCGACGGCCAGGGGCTCGGCATGCTCGATGGAGATGTGGAACGCCTCGAGGGTCTGTCCGGAGAGGGTGCGGCCGGACTGGTCGGTCATCGTGACCGAGATCAGCAGCGGCAGTCGTCGCCCGACCTCGTCGAACACATCGAGGCAGGCGTGGATGGCCGCCTTCGCGTTCAGCGTGTCGAAGATCGTCTCGATGAGCAGCACGTCGGCACCGCCTTCGATCAAGCCGCGGGCCTGGTCGGCGTAGGCCGCGTGCACCTGGTCGTAGGTGACGGCGCGGAAGCCGGGGTCGTCGACATCGGGCGAGAGCGAGAGCGCGCGGTTCGTCGGTCCCATGGAGCCGGCGACGAAACGGGGCCGGTCGGGGGTCTCGGCGGTGAACGCGTCGGCGGCGCGCCGCGCGATCTCCGCGGCGGCCCTGTTCATCTCGCGGCTCAGCTCCTCGAGCGCGTAGTCGGCCTGGGAGATCGCCTGGGCGTTGAACGTGTTCGTCTCGATGATGTCGGCGCCGGCGGCGAGGTACTCCCGGTGGATCTCCTCGATCACGTCCGGCCGTGTCAGGCAGAGGAGGTCGTTGTTCCCCCCGAGCTCGCC
>CAZFPM010000006.1:40420-60394 GCA_964520965.1 uncultured Myxococcales bacterium | reverse complement strand
GACAGCTACGAAGCCGGCGTCGGCGCCCAGGGCTTCGGGCACTGGCACGGCGCGGGCATGCTCCGCGACGAGGCCGGAGCCGACACCTACAACGCCCACGGCATCGCAATGGGCGCGGCCAACCGCTTCGGCAACGGAACGCTCGTCGATCGGGCCGGCGCTGACCGCTACGGCACGGCTGACGTCCGACCGGCGGATTCCCTCGGACACGGCGCGGACTTCGGCGGCGGCGTCTTCGTCGACATCGAGGGCGACGATGTGTACCTGGCCGGCACCTTCTCGGTCGGTCTCGGGCGCCTGAACGGTGCGGGGGTCTTCCTCGATCAGGAAGGTGACGACGCCTACGACGCGAGCTCCAACGACACGCTCGGCCGAGCGGTCCTCACCATTTTCGGCTCGGAGCCGTCCGACAATCCGCGGCGGGAGATCGGTACGTGGGGTCTCTTCGTGGACAGCGACGGAACCGATGCCTACAGTCGCCCCGACTTGTTGAGTCCTCCGGTCGGCGAGGGGCTGTCCTGGATCCAGACGTCGCGTGACGAGGACGGCCTGCCGACGTACGGCGCCGGGCTCGACGCCCTGGGAGCTACCGGTATCGATCCCTGAGCGTCCATCGAGGAGCCGAATTGCGATTCCGAGCGGCAGCTCTCGCGCTCATCACCTTCTTGTCCGCGTGTAGCGACTCCGGTGGTTCGGACGATGCGGGCGCGGGAGGCACGGACGTCCGCTTGCCGGATATCCGCGAACCCGACACCGCCGACGAGCCGATCGTGATCGACACCGGCCATGACTCACGGCCGGAGGAGCCCGCTTTCGTGGGCTCGGACGACGGCGAGCCATGTGCCGAAGACGCCGAGTGCATCGGCGGTTCCTGTCTCCCCGACCCCAACTGGCCCGACGGCTATTGCTCGACGAGCCCTTGCAGCCTCGACACCGACTGCTCGGTCGGCGACACGATCTGCGCCGCGCACGACGGGGTCTCCCTCTGCGCCATGCTGTGCGACGAGGCCGACGCTTGCCGGGAGGGTTACCGTTGCGTGCCCGCGACCGGCCGCGCCGAGCGGGTCTGTCTGCCGGGCACCGATCCGGTCGGAGCGGTCGATGGCGAGGCGTGCATCGAAGACGCCGACTGTCTCGGAGGCACCTGCCTGCGGGAGCCAGACTGGCCGAGCGGATACTGCACCTCGACGGGTTGCGTGACCTTCGAGGATTGCGCGCGAGGCGAGGAGGACAACCGGTGCCTCGTGCAGCCGACGTCCATGAACTTCTGCGTCCGGATCTGCAACGCCCACGAACTCTGTCGCGAGGGCTACTTCTGCCAGGCGATCGGCGGCGGAGTGGGGTTCTGCGCGCCGGACGGCCGCACGGAACGTCCCGAGCCCACACCGGTCGGCGAACACCCTTTCGACCTCGTCTGCCAGACCGGAACACCCGGGGAGTACACCATCGAGTACGAGATCCCAGAGGGGACGACGGCCTATATGATCACGCCGCTGGCCGCCGACCTGGGGACGCTCAGCCCACTTCACATCGAGGGACCTGACGAGCTGCTCATCGACCTTCACGACGCGAACGACTTCCAGCTCGCGCCGTCGATCCTCTTCGGGTTCGTCAACCCGATCATAGTCCCTGCCATCGCGGACTTCGCCGATCAGGTCCGCGCGGGCCCACACCAGCTCGTCGTCGACGCCAACTCGGGGCAGATCTGCTCGTACCTGCTCACCGAGAGCTCCACGGGCACGACACTCGATCTGAACGTGCACCTCGTCGGGGTTCCCGGCGTCACCGCAGCCACGGCGCCGAGTGACCCGACCTTCCAGGAGATGTTCCAGGAGTTCGAGACGATCTACGCCCCCGCCGGAATCCTCCTCGGTAATATCCGGTACATCGATGCAGACGACGACACGACGTCCGCGTACCAGGTCATTCGCAGCCAGTACGACGCCGAGGAGCTGGTGTCGACATCGCAGGTGCCCGAGACTTTGGGGGGAGCGCTGACCCTCAACGTCTTCTTCGTGCGCGGGTTCTCGTTTCGCGACGGATCCGGTGTGATCGGCATCTCACTCGGACTTCCCGGAACGGCCGGGCTACACGGAACCCGATCCAGCGGGGTCGCGTTCACGACCGAGTTCCTCGGCGGTGAGATTCCTGGACAGGGAAACGGCAACCGTTACACGGGAGTCGTCCTCGCGCACGAGATCGGCCACTACCTCGGCTTGTTCCACACCACCGAGCAGTTCAGCGCCGGATTCGATCCCCTGGACGACACGCCCGAGTGTCTCCGCAACTTCCCGAACGGATGCCCCGACCTGCAGAACCTGATGTTCCCGCTTGCCGGTATCGATCACCAAGACGTCAGCGCCGGTCAGTCCTGGCAGATCGGCGTCAACCCCCTGACGAAGCCGTGAGACGGCTCGTGTGGGGCCTGCTCGCCGTCGCGATCGCGCTCGCCGTGGCCTGCAACGACGGCAAGAGCGGCGACGCCGAGATCGCCGACGTCAGCGGAGATGTCGGCGCCGCCGACGTGATCGTCGACGGTTCCGGCGCCGACGACCCCGACGCCCTCGACCCCGACGCGGCCGAGGTCGACGTGATCGAGCCCGACGACCGTGGCGACGGCGCGCCGTGCGTCAGCGACATCCAATGCGCGAGCGGAACCTGCCTCGGCCCCGTCGACGGATTCCCCGACGGGCTCTGTTCGGTGATGGGTTGCGAGTCTCGCCGGGACTGCTTCGGCGTCGGCACCGCGTGCCTGCGCGGCGAGTTCAACGGGAACCTCTGCGTCGAGCTGTGCACCGCGGACATCGAGTGCCGACCGGGCTACCAGTGCCGCGGGGCCGGTAATGGCGCGTATTGTTTCCCTGGGTTCGCTGGCGACGCCCTCGACCCGACCTGCGCATCGGAGCAGCTCGCCGCCGGCGTCGTCCCCTCGCCCTTCGTCTTCAGCGGTGGGGGGTCGATGAACCGGCACGAGATCAGCTTCGATGTCTCCGACGACGCGACGGCGTTCACGCTGGTGGCGTGGGACCTGCGGCGACGGCTCTTCCCGGAACGCATCCACTTCCCCGACGGAACCACCCTGGAGATGGAGGAGTACGCCGGCTACCTGTTCAGCCCGGTCACGTTCGAGACCGTGTCACCGGTGCTCTACCCGGCCGGGCCGCAGTTCATCCCCGCGATGGGCGCCGGTCGCTACACCGCCGAGTTCGGATACGACGGCGAGGAGGCCGACGACGTCTGCTTCGTCGTGCTCGAGGAGACCGTGGGGCTCACGCCCGAAGACGAGCCACTGATCGTCGATCTGAACTTCTACTTCGTCGGCACACCGGGCCTGAACTCGAACACCGCCTCGGACGACGCGGACTTCCAGGAGATGCTGTCCCAGTTCGACGATGCGTACGCGCAAGCCGGCGTGCAGCTCGGCAGCATCCGCTATCTCGACGTGCTCGGCGATGTCGCCGATCGGTACGAGATCATCCACAGCCAGGAAGAGGTCTTCGAGCTCGTGACGCTCAGTCGCCAGCCCGGACCCGACCGAGACGACCTGCTGAGCGCCAACGTCTTCTTCAACCGTGGCTTCGGAGGCGCGATGAGCGGCGTGCTTGGCGTGTCGGCCGGCATCCCCGGAGCGCCCGGTATCCATGGCAGCCCGGGCACCGGACTGGTTTTCTCCGCGGGCCCGCTCGGCAACTCACGGAACAACCGGATGGTCGGCCAGACCATGGCGCACGAACTCGGGCACTTCGTCGGGCTCTTCCACACGACCGAGCGCATGGGCGGAGGGACGGACCAGCTCGACGACACGCCGATCTGCGAAGAGATCTCCGACGCGATGGCCGATTGCCCCGACCTGTCGAACCTGATGTTCCCGGTCGCCGCATGGGACGGACTGGCGGAGATCTCGACCGGCCAGGCGTCGATCATCCGCGCGAACCCGTTGACGAAGCCCGAAGCCGAGCCATGATGGACGGCACGGCGCCATGAATGATCCGCGCGCGAGGGGCGTCTGCCTCGACGTGCCCGGCCCACACCGAACCGCTTTCAGACCCCGAGAGACATCATGATCGCGCACCTGCTCTCGCTCTCGCTGCTCGCAGTGCCCGTGCACGCCCAGGTGGAGTCCGTCACGCCGGACCCGCTCGACCCGCCGGCCGCCGAGGTCGAGGACGTCGTCACGGAACCCCACGAGACCGCCCTGCTCTTGCTGAGCGCCTACCACGGGATTCCGACCCGCGAGCAGTTCGAATCCGCGATCCCCGACGCGGCCGACGTGCTCTTCGCGATCGCGACCGACCCCGAGGTCTCGTCCATTCATCGCGATCGGGCGATCGGCGCGATGGCGTACTGGCCGAGCGAGCGCGTGGAGACCCTCTACGTGGACCTGCTCGCGTCCGAGGACGTCGGCGAGATGGTGAAGCACCGCGTGATCGGCCACCTCTCGGTCGCGTTCGGTGATGACGCTCTGCCACTCATCGAGCCGTACCTCTCGTCGTCCGATCTCCAGTTCCGCTTGACGGCGGTCTCCGCCCTCGAAGGCCTGGGCACGCCGGCGGCGCTCCAAGCGCTCGAATTCGCCGCGCGAGCCGAGATCGACGACCTCGTTTTGGAGCGCATCGAGACCGCCCTCGAGGTCGGCGCAGGCGCCCTTCGTTGACACAAAGGCGTTCCGCTCCTTAGATTGCGGGTCGCCGTTGGGGGCCCCCCCAGTCAGGTCCGTAACGCGAAGGAGTCGCCCGTGAGCGCGGAGCAACCCGGACACGTCGCCCATCACAACGTCGCCGTACTCACCGCTGAGGACGGCACGACCATGGATGCCATGCTCGGCCGCGCGGAGATTCGCGCGCTGGTGTGGAAACGTCTCGACGAACGGCATGCGGTCGTCGACAGCGAACGACTGCAGCTCCTGATCTCGCGGCTCAAAACCCTCGGCCACGCGCCGCGCTTCAGCGACACACTGCCCGAGTGAGTCCTCCCCTTCCCGTACCCACGATCCGATGAGCGAGCTGCCCGTCTACGAGGGAGAAGTCGAAGGCGTCCTTCGGTCGAACGCCGAGGAGATCCTCCAGGAGCTGGTCGGCGTCATCGAGGCTGCCCAGGACAAGAGCATCCGGCTGACCAAGTCGGGGATCCCGCCCAAACCCCTGTGGGGCGCGGTCAACGAACGGCTGCTCTGGAAGGACCCGAAGTCGATCCTCTACGACTGGGACGAGGTCGACCAGGTCAGGTTCATCTACTCGCTCGCGATGGAGCTCTGCCTCGTGCAGCCGAACGATGAGCGTGTCCTCGATGTCGGCCCCGGCGCCGACCAGTTCTACCTCGCCGCGCCTCACGCCCGATCGGCGATGCTCCTTCGCGCGTACCTCGACGTCACCGATTGGGACGAGCGGTGCGATGCGCGAAACGATCACGGCCACCGACACAACTTCGGCCAGACCTTCCGGCGCGACTTCCTCCGCTCCACACGCGAGGTGCGGGATTCGGTGATCGACGGTCTCCAGAAGGCCCACGCCAAGAAGTGGACCCTCGCCGAGGATCTCGCGGTCGCCACGACCGTCGCGTACCCGGACCTGCTGATCTCCGAAGACGACGACGTCCCGGTCACACCGGAAGGCGAGGCGGACACCGAGGTGGCGCGGCTCGTCGGCTACTGGCTGGTCCTCGCCGCACGCTTCGGGTGGGTCGACCTCGCGCGGACGCCCGCCGACGAAGACGCGGCCGGGCAGCGCGTGTTCCGGATCACGCCCCTCGGCCGGTGGATCCTCGCCGGGACCCCCTCGAACGTTCCGAAGGAGCTGATCTCCGAGGTCGCCGAGGAGCCCTTCGTCATCCAGCCGAACGGCGACATCGTCTTCTACCGCAACGAGAGTGAGATCGGCGACGAGTACCTCGTCCGACGCATCGCGTCCGACCTGCTCTGTCCCGATTGGGCCGAGCCGGTCGCGACCTACCACGCGACGCCGGACAGCGTGCGACGCGCCCTCGAAACCGGCCTGGATCCCGACGTGCTGCAGGGCCGACTCATCGACCGCAGTCGCACCGAAATCCCCCCGACCTTCCGCGCCCTGCTCGACGACGCGCTCCGCCATCTCGGCAAAGTCGTCGTCGCCCAGGGACTCAGTGTCGTCGAGCTGGCCAAGCCCACCAAGAAGCTGCTCAAGGCGCTCGCCAAGGCCGAGTTCTCCGTGTTCGACAAGCTCGCGATCGTCCCCTGGAGACGCTGGCACGAGTTCGTCGCTATCCTCGGCACCGACATCGACGAGGGGTTCAGGTACCCCTCCGAAGAGCCGCTCGGAAAGTTCTCCGGCCAGAAGCTCGAGCTAGAGTGGCCCGTGCTCCCCATGATCGCCCGTGACCTCTTCGACACCGCAGGCGTAGAAGGGGATCCCCCCGTCATCGACTTCGCCGAGGCGAAGCTCGGCGCACTCGCCGCCGAAGGCTGGACCCCCCGCGCCATCGCCGAAGCCGTGACCCCGATCACCGCCGGCGTCCTCCCCAAATGGCTCCAGGGCGAGCTCGACTAGGGTTGCCGGGAGTCGGGCTCGGGAGTGAAGGCTTCCGCCAACATGCACTTCCCCTCCGACCGCCTGCGGCGGCCACCTCCCCAAGATTGGGGAGGGGCTGAATGCCCCACGTCAGCGGTGGACACACAGCCGTCCCCCACTCGTGGGGGACAGCGGAGCGAAGCGACGCAGGGGGGAGTGCGCAGTACCTCCCAACCTCCACCCAACGCCCTCCTCAGTCAGCGACGCCGACGAAGGTGGTGACGAGGTCGATGAAGGCGCGGGCCGCTCCGTCGAGCCGGCCGTCTCCTGCCCGTAGACGTGTTTCGTCGGTCTCAGAAGCGGGTGCGCAGGACGACGGCCCCCGAGGGCATGGCCGACCTGGCTCGCTCGCGTAACGCCAACCCGATGTCGAGCCCGACGGCCCACCTCGCGCTCGCCTCCCAGACGGCCCGGTAGTGCAGCAGGCTGCCCATGCTCCCGCCGTCGTTGCCGGCCGGCCATTGGGTGAACTGGAACCCCAGCGCCATCGGCACCGAGGGCACCGTGTCCCACCAGAAGCGGAAGGAGCCCCTCCCCCCGATCGACCCGACGTAGTCCCCGCCGACCTCGAAGCGCGTACCCTCGATCTCCCCGATCCGCCAGAGAGTGCCGGCCCCCGCGACGAACCCGGCGTGCGTCGCTCCGAGAGTGATGTCGAGCTCGGTCGAGAAGAAGCGATGGAACTGGTGCGTGATCCCGGCGCGACCCAGGTTCACCCCCGGTCGGCGCTGGCAGCGGCGACTGGTGGAGGATCTGAACGACGAAGCCGCGCACAGGTTGACGGTCTCGCCGTCGTCGTCGACGACGCGGTCGAACTCGCCCCGCATGATCTCGATGGCGAAGTGGATGTCGTAGACCGGACGATAGAGCCGGTGGCGGAACTCCGCCCCTGTCGACCACATCAGCGTCGTGTCCAACGTCTCCCGCCCGCCGCTGAGCGCATGGGGCGCGAACGTCGTGACGGAGCCAGACAGCGTGAGGTCCGACGCAAAGCCGGCGTGGCGCGCGAGGCTGCCGACCAGCTGGTGGTCGGCCTCGTCGCGCAGGACGGCGACCACGTGGGGTCGCTCTGCCGATCCGAAGTGGCTTCGGACCACACCCCCGAGGTCGCGCGTCGAGATGAAGTACTCGATCGCTGGCGCGTTCAGGGCCGCTCGCGGGAGGATCGCGACGTAGTCGGTGCCGAGCCCGCGTCGCAGCTCGGCTTCGGCGTAGTCGTCGTCGGTCCCCGCCGCCCGGTACGAGACCCACGCGAGCGCTACGTCCCAGTCCGCCGCGATCCGGACCGTCACGTGCAGATCGCGGTCCCGCCGCGCAGATGCGATCGGCGTGTGCTCGATACGAACCGTCGCGGTGGACGTCTCTTCCGTCGGCGAGCCTTCCTCGACCGGCGGCTCCGCCGCCAGTCCGTCCCCGCCGATCGCGGCGAAGAGGAGCGCCCCCGAGAGCCAGGCGAGTCCGGTGGACGACAAGGTCGGTGTGCTCATCGTGCCCCCCCTACCAGTCGAGTCGAATGGCGGCGCCTCCGGAGACACCCACGTGGTAGATCGTGCGCGCGTTCATGCTGAACCTGGCGATGAGGGTGAACCGCGGGTTGAACCGATACCCCACACTTCCGCCAAGCCTGACCCCGACGTCTTCGCCGACGGGGAGGCTGGAGACGCCGATATCGGCGGTGATCGGAACCCGGGGAAGCGCGGCGATCGCGACGCGCGCCCACCCTTCGTAGCCCACGTCCTCGGCCCACGAGGTGCCGAGCTCCAGGTTCGTGTCGTCCGTACCGCCGATCCGGAGTCGGAGGCGCGGGCTGACGAACTGCCCGAAGTACGAGGACTCGTCGTTGGCGAGCCGCCCGAGCGCGACCCCGCCCCCGAGGCCGACGAGGTCCCCGCCCACCTCGAGCTCCAGCACGCCGTACGCCGCCTGTTGGTGCTCGACGGACGCGTCGGTGGCGTACCCGTGCAGAGAGGTTCCCCGCCCGTCGAGGAACCCGACCCCGGTCCGAACGAAGAGGAGATTCCGGCGTTCGACGCGGTAGCGGAGCATCGCTTCGGACACGAAGTAGTGATCGACCAGCGAATCCGACGCGAAGTCCACCCACTCCGTCGACAGGACGAGACTCGAACGTCCGGCCGGATCCCCAGGGGCCGGGGACTCGCGGATCACCGTAGCGCGGGGAGCTGTGCCGGAGCCGCGGATCGGCGCGATGTCGCCGTCGAGGTTTACCCACTCGACGAACCACGCGACGGTCCAGCCGGTCAGCACCTCGTCCGGCAACGACGCGCTCCACGCGAAATCGCCCGTCCGCTCCATGACGACGGTCTCCCACTGCACGTCGCCGGGAATCTGGGCGAGTACGCGAATCTGCCGGACCTGCTCGGGCTCGTCGATGGTCGCGACGATGACCACAGGGACACCCTCGTCGATGGTCGCCGGACCTCTGGCGAACGCATTCGGGCCGGACGCGGGCGCAGGCTCGGGGTGCAGCCGCGCATCGGAGACGAGCTCGGCTACCTAGTCGAGTTGGTCGCCGACACCATCGCGGTGGTCGTTGTCCGGGTTGTCGGCGAGCCACGAGCTGAGCACGACCACGCGTTCCGTGAGCGGCTGTCCGATCAGCGAATCGAAGAGCGCCGCGACAGACGCCGCATCTGGGTCGGCATCGTCGCAGACGGTCGGTTCCGGTGGTGGTTGCGCGTAAGCGGAGTCGGCCGAGTCCTCGACGGAGGTGAGCTCTCCCGGCTCCGGTGCGGCCGGGCGCCGGTCGGTAACCGCTGCGTCGCCGGGCGCCGGCTGGCGCGTCAGCGCGCTCCAGTCGTGCACGAGCGACATATGCTCGCCGACCGTGTCCAGAACGACCTCCCCGATCGGGAACCGATCCTCGACCAGCTCCCCGCTGAGGGGGTGCTCGAGGGCCACCCGGCGGTAGATCCGCACGCTCTCCCCCTCGGCCACGCCATCTGCTTCGCCGAGCTCGACGATCAGCTCGTCCTCGCCGACGGCGAGCACGGCGCCCTCGGAGGCTTCCGCCGGCGCCGCACGACCCATGACCGCGACGAAACAAGCGGCGGTGATCGACGCCAGAAGACGCGGAACCCGCGCTGGCGGAGAACGACTGGGAGTTTGCTGGAACGGGGCAGGCGCGCAAGAACTGGCAGTGCGGTCCATCGGTCCCCCGGAGGCGACTGGCCGTGTTGCTGTCAGACCGTGCTGCTATCCGTAGTCAGGTGTCCGATCCGAAGCAAGCGCCGGCCCAAGTTGCGCCTTTGCGGCTTGGCGGCTTTGCGTGAACCCCTTTCGGACAGTTTCACGCAAAGGCGCAAAGGAGCGCAAAGGAGCGCAAAGGAGCGCAAAGGCGCAAGGGCGCAAAGGGAGGGCAGGGTGTCGAGGGGGCAGGGTGTCGCCAACGTGGGCGCCCCCTCAGTCGGAGACGCCGACGAAGGTGCTGACGAGGTCGACGAAGGCGTTGGAGCCCCATTCGTAGCCGGCGACGTGGATGCGTTCGTCGTGGCCGTGGACGAGCTTGGCGAACTTGATGTCGTCTTCGGCGGGGAACTGGACGGGGGCGTAGCCGAAGCATTTGCCGACGATGCGGCCGAAGTACTGGGCGTCGGTGAAGCCGGTGACCATGTAGGGCAGGGGGACGCCGTTGGGATCGTGTTGACGGACGTTTTCGCAGATCGCTTCGTAGAGCGGATCGCCGGCGACATCGTCGTTTTCCCGACCGGGAAAGTAGTTGAGGACTTCGATCTCGAAGCCCTCGCCGATCACGTCGCGGATCTCGCCCAGGAACTCGTCCCGGGTCTGGCCGGGGACGAGGCGGCCGTCGACGAGGGCCGAGGCCTCTCCGGGGATCACGTTGAGCTTCTTGCCGGCGCTCAGCCCGGTGGGGGACACCGTGTTGGCCAGGTTCGCGGCCATCGTCTGGACGATCGACCGGTCTGGCATCAGCTTGTCGAGAATCACGCTGGCGAAGAGGGGGTTCGTGAGCAGCGGGATCACCCACTTGTTCGGCGCGCCCTGGTGCCGCGCCATTTCGCGGAAGAAGAGCTCCACCGAGCGGCAGGTGTGCGGGGGAAGCCGCCGTGTCCCGAGTGCGTGCAGCGCCGCCGAGAGTCTTACTACGGCGTTGTTGTCGTGGGGGATCGAGCCGTGGCCCGGATCGCCGGAGACGGTGAGCCGGAACTGGCAGGCGCCCTTCTCGGCGATCTGCACCGGGTAGTAGCGGACCCCCTTCATATCGAGCGAGAAGCCGCCGAACTCGCCGAGCATGTAGTCGGCGCGCACGAGGTCGGGGTGCTCCTCGACGAGGAAGCGGGAGCCGTGGCGGCAGCCCTCCTCCTCGTCGGACACCGCGGCGAAGATCAGGTCGCGGGTGGGCGTGCGGCCGGTCGCCTTCACGGCGCGCATCGCGGTGAGACAGTGCGCGACCATGTACTTCATGTCGATCGCGCCGCGGCCGTAGAGGTAGCCGTCACGGATCTCGCCGCCGAAGGGGTCGGTTGTCCACTGCTCCCGGTCGACCGGCACGACATCGACGTGTCCAGCGAGCAACAGGGGGCCGCCGCCGCTGCCGTCGCCCGAGATGCGGGCGACGAGGTTCGGGCGTCCGTCCGACTCCAGGATCGTGGGTTCGATGCCCGCGTCGCGGAGCCGTCCGGCGAGGAATTCGATCGCCGGCCCTTCGTCGCCCGGCGGGTTCGTCGTGTCGAAGCGGAGCAGGGTCTGAAGGTCTTCGATCATGCGCTGTCGGACGGTTGCCGGGAATAGACGCCGAGCCGCAAGGGTCTGAACCCAAGGTCCATCGACTCCCCGGAGTTCTGGCTTGCTCGGGCCGATGCTGCCAGCGTCGCTCGGTCTCCACGGGCTGACTCCAGGCACGTAGCATGCTTCGCCCGCCTCGTGGTACGACGGCAGCTCCGCTGCCCCGGTCGCTGCCATCTCGAAGAGAGACATGACCCGCTGGAACCAAGTCCTCTGCGCGTGCGCGCTCGCCATCGTCGGAGTCGTCGGTCCGGTCGGGCCGGCATCCGCAAACCTGTTGCCGATCGCCGAGCTCGAAGGGCGGTGGTTTCCGGTCGAGACCGACGGCGTGCAGCTCGTCGCCGCGATCGTAGACGCCGAGCAGCAGCCCGGTCACAGCGGTGGCACGGAGTGGTGGGTCGACATCGAGCTGCTGGTCCGGAACAACCGCGACGCCGACGTCCGGGTCCCGTTCGCCATCCCCGTCGATCCGGCGTTCACGGACGATTGGGAGGTGTCCGTTCGGGGTGTGCCGGTCTCGTTGCGGGAGCTGACGCTCGGCCACGATCCCGACCTCCGGAGCCATGTCTACCAGCTCGCCCGTCGGATCGACGTGGACTTCGGACCGTTAGAAGAGGTCACCGTTCGCATCAGCGGACGCGCGGCGGGCACGATCGACAGCCTCGGGCGGGTCTTCCTGGAGCTGCCTACGCATGCGCTCGGTCTCTTCGCTGCGAATGTGAGCTCGGGGCGCATCGCGGTGGACTGGTCGCAGCGGCCGCTGGGCCTGCAGGCGACCATCGACGGCGGCACGGTCTACGACGAGCCGGCGATGCGCACGACGTGGCATCTGAGTGACTGGGCGCCGGCGATCCCGTTCCGCGCTTCGACCCTGCCTCCCTGGTCGGCGCTCCAGCTGGTCGCCGCGGTCGAGGAGTGTCCGGATCCATGGCGCATCGTCCGCGACGTGGCGGGGGGCAATCTGGAGAGCCTGCGCGCCCAGCTCGGGCCGCTCGACCAGGCGTCACGGGACTTCTGCGGGCGGCTTCCGGGCATCCTGCACGGCGAGACGTTCGAGTCCGAGGCCGTACGCGCCCAGCTCTCCGAGATGACGCTCGGTCGCTATCTCGGCAGCCAGGATCGGGACCCGATCTACCTGCCCAACCCGAGCTTCCACGTAGCGTCGCTGACCGAGGCGGAGGGGATCTACGCCCGGGCCCTGGCCTCTTCCTGGTGATGAGCGCGACGCCTCCGGACAGCGAGGTCGTGCCGGACGACGACGCGATCGAGGGCTTCGAGATCCCCGAGTCCGGGCGCGCTGCCTGGTACGCCCTGGCCGCGGTCATCGCGCTGGTCGCCGTCGTCGCGATCCTGCCGTGGGCGTTCGGCTTCGGCCCCTTCGCGATACGCCTGCTGACCAGCGCCGAGATCGAGGTTCACGTGTTGAACCTGTCGGGCGATGACGTGCACATCGAGCTCCCGGTGGCCGCCGACCGTCCGGTGCCCGCGGGCACCATGGAGGCCCTCGCGACCTTGGAGGGGCGGTTCACCATCGCCCCCCGTCGCGACGACGGCACGGTGGTCGAAGAAGTCGAGGTCGATGCCCGAACCCCGGTCTTCTACAACGTCGGCGGCGGCCGCTGCTTCGCGGTCTTCGACATCACGAACTTCTACGGCGGCGAGGGAGAGGTGATGACGGTCGTCGCTCGTCTGGACGAAGACGCGCGCATCCACGTGTTCGACGCGGACACGGTCCTGCTCCCCCGTCGCACGCCGCCGACCCAGGCGCGGGGTCGGGTGCATTGGCTGGAGCCGGTGGGCTGCAGCCTGCTCGACCCGGAGGAGGAGGACTACCTCATCGGGTCGAATCTCGTGCGGCTGGAGCATCGACGCGACCAGTACGAGGAAGCGTTGCGCGAAGCGCGGTAGTGGGGGTGGTTGGGGGGCAGCCGTCGAAGCAACGGCAGCGGTAGACTGAGGCTCCCCCCCTGCTCCGCTACGCTACGCGGTCCCCCACAAGTGGGGGACAGCCGTGTATCCATCTCCGACGTGCGGCACACAGCCCCTCCCCGCGAGCGGGGAGGTGCCCGCCAACGGCGGGCGGAGGGGGGAGCCGCAGTATGCCATGCACGTACGACGCGGCGGCACTCGAACCCACGTGCATGGTAGACTGAGGCTCCCCCCTGCTCCGTTACGCTACGCGGTCCCCCACGAGTGGGGGACGGCTGTGTTACAGCCCCCTCAGGAACTCTGGGCGGAGTCGCACCTTCCCCTCCAACGCGCTGTCGATCGCGGCGACGATCTCCTCTCGATCCTGCGGCAGTCGGCCGCCGAGGGGGAGGTAGTTGGAGGCGTGGTTGGTGCGGAAGAGCGCGGCCGTCGGGCGGGTCTCTTCGACCATCGTGCGGAGCTCACCGAGCATCGCCTCGACCGACGGGAGCTCGAAGCCACCCTTGTCCTGCCAGCGGGCGAGGGGCGTGTCCGGCACGACCGTCGTGGTGAGCGCCGAGAAGAAAGCGGGGTCCATGCGCGTGACGAGCTCGCCCGTCGCCCGGGCGTGCTCCTCGCTCCGCTCGACCCCGCCGACGCCCAGCATCGCGATGACGCTGATGCGGAAGCCGGCGGCGTGCGCGCGCCGCGCGGCCTCGACGTGCTCGTCGGCCGTCGACCCCTTCACGATCCGCTTCAACGTCACGTCGTCGCCGGACTCCGGGCCGAGGTAGAGAAGCTCGAGCCCCGCCTCCCGCAGCGTGCTCAGCTCCTCGGCCGTCTTCTCCAGGATGTTCTCGGCGGTCGCGTAACACGACGTCCGCCGCAGCCGCGGAAACACCTCCTGCGCGGCCGCCAGAATCGGCATCCAGGTGTCGACATCCATCGCCAACGCATCCCCGTCGGCCACGAAGAATTTCTCTACCCGCGCCCCTGCGCCCCGCCTTGCCTCGGCGATGTCGGCCAGCGTCTCCTCCAACGCCCGCACCCGGTACTCCTTGTCCCGGTACATCGCGCAATACACGCACTTGTTGTGCGAGCACCCGATCGTCGCCTGCACGATATACGCATCGTGCTCCGACGGCGGTCGATACAGACGTCCTTCGTAACGCATGGATGCAGGGTTCGACGGGAATGCCCGGGCGCTGAGCCCGGCCGGTGTGAAGAGCACCGGCGCAACGGTCCTGCAATACCCTACACGAACCCCACCTGTGCAGCCCTTTGCGCCTTTGCGCCTTTGCGCGAACCCTTTCCGGACAAGCTCGCGCAAAGCCGCAAAGGCGCAAAGAGGGCAAGGGCTCTGGTTGGGCAGGCAGGGGGATCGTCGACGACCCGGCTGGGCGGACTTGCGTTGGGCATCGACCCCAAGCACCACGCACGTCCAGGGCACGCCGGCAGGGCCGGTGCGTCGTGGACGGCGTCATCGTCGCGATGGGCGGCAGAGCGGGAGTGTCACGAGGGTAGCCGCTCGAAGTGTTCGCCGCGATGGTCGACGACGAGCGGAACGGGCGACGCGACTCCGAGGACGATGATCACGCCACCGTCGTGGGGCGTCCCCAGGAATTCCGCGCGCACACCCGCAATGTGGTCGATGAAGTCGGCGCTACCTCGCGCTCGCCAATGCGCAAAGAGCTGCTGGAGGCGGCCGGCAGGTTGGTGTCGAAGCCACGTCGAGGCCGCAACCGAGATGCCTCTCGGCGAACCGGACTCGCTCACGATGAGGATCGCTGAGCGTTGCGCGAGGCTCGCGATCACGGCCCGCCGGTAGGCCACGAGCGACGCCGCGGCGCGCAGCGCCGGCGCGTCGGCGAACCGCCCAGGCCGATCGCCGGTCGACACGACGACGGTCGCGCCCCAGAGACCGTCCTCGTCAGAGGCCGTGGTCCAGGCGACGGAAGCGACGCCGCGGCGCTGGAGCTCGTGCTGCCATTGCGCCGGAATCCACGGCGCCTCCACCGGCTGCCACGTGGCGGCCAGGCTGGCGGCCAGCGACGACTGCTCGAGGGAGTCGCACGGGGTCGGCCAGGGGTCGCCGTTGCCTCCCTCGGCGCAGGCATCTACCGGGTCGGTGTCGGTCAGGACCATGGCAGGCGCGACGGCGCCAATCTCGTTTTCGCTGAACGCGACCGCGAGCGCGCCGTCAGCGTCGGCTGCGCTCACCAGGGCTGACAACGCGTCGGCGAGTTTCGCTCGGGCGCTGACGATGGCGTGGTCTGCGGGTCGGTGTTCGGACTTCGGCGGACTCGGCAGCGTTCGTCACGTCGACGCCCGGCATCAGGACCTCGAAGATGGCGATCGTGTCTCCCGCGCGAACGATGTCGCCGTGGGCGAGCAGGCGCCGCTTGATCGACCGGCCGTTGACCGCGGTGCCGTTGCGCGACCCGCGATCGGTGACCTCCCATCCGCCGTTGGCGAGCTGCCGGAACGCAGCGTGGCGACGCGACAGCCGGGAGTCTCGGATCGGTCCACCGGCGCCGTCTTCGCGATCGAGCCGGGCACGGCCGACGAGCAACACGGCGCGGGGCGGCGCGTCCGGTGAGTAGACCACGAGCCGCGTCGGCGGGGGATCTGGACCACGGCGGTCGTTCGTCGGAGCGGTGACGATGCTCTCGGGCACTTGGGACACGGCGTTGAGTTCGGACCTCGGACGCAGACAGAGTAGCGACTACGGACCCGGTCTTGCAAGTCGTCGCGCGCGGTGGATCCTCCCGATTTGCACGGGTCTGCGGTGTGACGCACGAGTGTCACAATGACACGCGCGGACATCGGTGACGCGCACCGGAGGTGCCGTCGGTGATCCGCGGCGGCGGAGTAATGGCGGCAGAGTGAGGCTCTCCCGCTGGGCCGCTGCGCTTCGCTATCCCCCTCAGCGGGCAACGTCGTCTATCGCGCAGTCCGCACTACCCTGAAGCCAAGCGAGGGGTCACGGTGGCTGAGCAGCGAAGTGCCCCGTTCGGCGGTCCGCGACACGTCCGGGTTCTGCAGCCACGAGCCTCCGCGGATCACACGCCGCGAGCTCGGCGGCGGGCCCCGTGGATCCGTCTCGTCGACCAGCACATCCTGCCGAGAGTCCCAAGTCCACTCGGCCACGTTCCCCAGCATGTCGTAGAGGCCCCAGACGTTCGGCGCCAGCATGGCTACCGGGTGGGTGCCTGCGCACGCAGGCCCCCCGCGGCCGGTGATGTCGTCGCAGTTCGGGTACTCGACCGCGCTGTTGTGGCAGTACCAGGCGATCGGCTCCAGGCTCGGCTGCGGGCCACATTCGTTCGTCGGCTCGTCGAGATCACCGAGATAGGTGTCCGTCGTCGTGCCCGCTCCGGCCGCGTACTCCCACTCCGCCTCGGTCGGCAGGCGGTACCCCTCACAGTCGTAGGGATTGCCCTCTGGCGCCGTCACCGAAAATCCGGTGCACTGCAAGCCTGCCCCCGGCCAACGCTCGCAGCCCTCGAGCACGAAGCACGGGGCCAGCCCCTCCGCTTCGCTCCGGGCGTTCGCGTACGCCAACGTCTCCCACCAGTAGACCCACTCGACGGGACACTCGAGTCCACAGTGGTCGAGCCATGCCGGGTTGTCGTCGAAGAGGCGCGTCCACTGCCGCTGCGTCGTCTCCGTTGCCTGGATGTAGAAGGGCCGGGTCAGCGTCACTTCGTGCAGGACCTCGTTGGAGGCGATCCCCGATCCCATCGTGAAGGTCCCTGCCTCGATCCGCACGAGGTCGTCCGGGATGCACCGCCCCGTCTCCTCGTCGCAGAACCCGGCGAGAGGACAGTCCTCATCGTCGTTGCAGGGATCCCATGCGGAGCCGTCGTGGCAGCCGCGGTCGACGCAATGGCGCTCCGGGCACTCCGAGTCGCTCTCGCAGTCTGCGCCCTCACCGGCCAATTGGCATGTCGACTCGTCGTCGCCGGTCATCACGCACCGGAACGTTGGCCGACAGTCGCCGTCGTCGTCGCAGGCGTGGCCGAGCACGCCCTGCGACCGCGCGATCCGGAGGCCGATCGCGTTCGACGCTTCTTCCGCGGGCGCCCACCCGCGGGCGGCCGACCGAACCAGGGCGGCGACGCTCCGCCACGCACCACCCCGCCACACGCGCCCGTCACCCTCGCTCGCGCCCAGGGGGTCGTCCGCGCTCACGGCGTAGGGGCCGTAGAGGTCCCCGGTCCACTCCCCGACATTGCCGAACATGTCGTAGAGCCCCCAGGGGTTCGCCTCGCGGGCCGCCGCGGGGTGGGTGCCGGCGCAGATCTCCGCCGCCGGCAGCTCTTCGCAGCCGTCGTATGCGGCCTCGCTGTTGCCGCAGAACCACCCGATGGGGTCGAGGTTCGGCTGTGCCTCGCATTGCGCCGGCAGGCGCAGCTCCCCGAGCTGGGTAGCGGTCGTCGTCCCCGCCCGCGCGGCGTACTCCCACTCGGCCTCGGACGGCAGGCGGTAGCCCTGGCAGTTGTAAGGGCTCCGGTCGGCGCCGCGCACGAGGACGTCGGCGCAGGTCATGCCCGATCCCGGCACCCCGGCACACCCGCTCAGCAGGTAGCAGGACTCGAGCTCCGCGGCCTGCGACCGGGCGTTTGCGAAGGCCGCGGCTTCCCACCACGTGACCGTCTCGACCGGGCAGCCCGGGCCGCAAGCAGGGAAGGACGCCGGGTTCGACGCAAACCTCTCCGTCCACTCGCCCTGCGTCACCTCGTGGGTCTGTAACCAGAACGCGCCGGTCAACGTGACCTCGTGGTGGAGCTCGTCGTCGCCGGCGACGAGATCGTCGACCGGTGACCCCATCGCGAAACCGCCCGCGGCCACGAGTAGCATGTCCGGTCTACACGTCGGCGCCTCGGGGCCGAAACACGCGCTGTCCCGCTCGACGCAATCCGCCGTCGCATCGCAGAAGTCCCCCGGCTGTCCGGCCTGGCAGATTCCGTTCGCGCAGTAGAGCCCCTCGGGGCACTCCGGGTCATCGGCGCAGGCGTCGCCCACCGCCCGCGGCCGACAATCCGCGCCGGCGTCGTCGAGCACGGCGGTCGGTCCGCAGTCCGGCGTTCCGTCGTCGGGCGCGTCTGCTTCGTCGACTCCCGCCAGATCTGCATCGTCGGCGCCCACCCCGTCTTCGGAGTCCGCGGGCGACGTCTCGAAGTCGGCGTCGGCATCGCGATCGACGTCAGCGTCGGGCTCCGCCAGGATGATGTCCGAGCACGCGGCACAGAGCAGCAGGAGCAGCCACAGAACCGGGCGGGAACGTCGCACTGTCGTCGGAACTCGGGCGCGAGGGTGTTCGCACGGGCCAGTGTGGACCGAGGTCGACGCGAGGTCAACGCGCCGGACTCGTGCCCATCGTTGAAGACGAATGCGGTTCAAAAGCTCGCGTGCACGCCGACGCCAAGGCCTTGCGGGACGACGCGCCAACGGGCGCGGGACTCGCCTTCGGGGTCTGCGTCATCCCTGAGATAGAGCAACGTCCCGACGACGGTCGAGGCGACACCGACGCCGAGCGACGACGCGCCGAGACCGCGCTTGAGCCCGATCTCGTCCCGGATCCGAGCTTCGTTCACGACGCCAACGGTGCGCACGCCCTCTTCGAGTTCTGACTCTACGTTGCCTGCGTTCACCAAGAGGCCGATCCCGGCCGCCATCGTCACGACGCCCGTACCCCAGAGTGCCCACTCGACGGGCTCCGGGCGGTGGTCGTCGCCCGACGCGACCACGACCGCCTGGAGCTCCACGGGTCCGAGGCGCACGGTCGTGCCCGGTTCGGTCGCCTCGATCGACAACGAGAGATCCTCGTACCCGTCGGCCCGTAGGAGCCAGAGACTCGCGGCAATCGATCGAGATCGCAAGGTGTGCGACAGACTTCGCGGCCACCGGGCAGCCGGACGGAGACGCGTTCCTGCCCGGACAGGCGAATCTGGCGCAGAACGGGGACCGCCGCGTCGATCCGGCCCTGCGCAGTTTCGACGGCCCGAGACGGAGTCGGTCCGACTGGCTCGCGGAAGCCCAACGGGTGTTCCGCCACGGACGGCGCCGCGGCCGCGGCGGTCGCGGCCTGCCCATCGACGGCCGGGTCGGGGACCGCTGCCCCACCCGGTCCTTCGCCAGACCGCGTCTCGGTCCCCTCGGCTACCGCCGACTCGACCCCTGCGGGAGTCCGGCGGTCCACGCGGGCGGCCCACACGGCGGCCACGGCGATCGCGGCGGCCAACACGGCCACAGCGACGACGCGAAGACGACCGCGCCCCGGATGGGGCGTCGCCGAGGTACCGCCCCCCAATACGAGCTCATCGATGGATTCGCTCTCCGACCGAAACGCGGAGCCGATCGGCCGCGACGGCAACGCCACCTCAGTCGCCGCCACAGCGACTACCGCCGCGGTCGTCACTCCACCAGGGGCCGTCTGCGTCGCCGCGCCGACGAGGTCCTCACCGGCCAGGGCGCGCGTGTCGTCGAGCACCCAGGAGGGGTGCGAGTCGCCGCCGTGTCCCGACCCCTCCGGGAGATCGAGGTTGCCTTCGGTCTGGTCCGACACCCACGACGGGACCGGGTTTCGGCCTCCACCTTCGCGGAGCACGCTTTCGAGTGCGCGTGCCATCGCGGCCGCGTTGGGGAAGCGGGCGGCCCGGTCCTTGCGCGTGGCCTGGTGGATGATCGGCCACAGCGGGCTGCGGGTCGCGCGCGGGTCGAACTCGAGCTCCTCCGTCCGGGAGTGCGCGTGCAG
>CAZFPM010000006.1:35616-40410 GCA_964520965.1 uncultured Myxococcales bacterium | reverse complement strand
GTGCAGCGCCGCCGACGCGCCGCTCGAGCCCACGACGCGCGACCCCGAGACGCACTCCGAGAGGATGAGCCCCAAGCTGTACAGGTCAGACCGGCCATCGAGATCGGCCTGGCCTCTCGCCTGCTCCGGCGACATGTACCAGGGCGTGCCGGCCTCCATCGGCACCAGGGTGTCCAGCCCGCCGCTGTCCCCGGAGACCTTGGCGAGGCCGAAGTCCAACACTTTGACCACGTCGGTCGAGCTCCCGACGTCGAAGACCTGGATGTTGCCGGGTTTGAGGTCACGGTGGACGATCCCCCGCCGGTGCGCTTCGTCGAGGGAACCGAGCACCTGGAGTCCGATCTTCACCGCGCGCTCCGGCCTGATCGGTCCCATGCGCAGTAGCCGCCGCAGGTTGTTGCCCGACACCAACTCGGTCACCAGGTACCGGACCCCATCGTGTGTCGCCCCGAAGTCCCTGATCTTGACCGTGTTCGGATGCTCCAGGCGGCTGATGACCCGCGCCTCCTGCCCGAAACGCTCGGCAGCGTCGAAAGCCGCCGGAGTCTCCCGGGGCAGCAGCACCTTGACCGCCACGTCGTGCTCCAGATCACCGAGCTGTCGCGCCCGGTACACCTCGCCGAACCCACCTCCGCCAATGCACTCGATCAACTCGTAGCGGCCGAGTCGATGGCCGTGCTCGAAGCGGGGTTGGGCGGGTTTCGTCGGCACGCGGGCGGTCGCAGAGGACGCAGCAGAATTTGGCAACCTCGGAACCCTTGTCCCCGACCTCCGTGCGGGCGGGTGACAGGTCCGCGTTTCGGATGAGTGCTCCAACACGAATCATACGTGCTCGTCCACCCGCCGTCGTGATCGGAGAGACGCGGAGGAGCAGCCGGAATCACGCAAAGGCGCGAAGAACGAAACCCCCTTTGCGAGCTTTGCGGCTTTGCGCGAACCCTGTCCGTCGCTTGACGATCCCCGCCAGCACATCTACTATCGTCGGTCGTAGATAGCGAAGGACGGCATGAAGGGCGTTCGGATCCGACCCGAAAAGCAGGGGCTCGCCGCGACACTCTTCGACCTCGAGGCGGCGATCATGGATGTCGTGTGGGGCGAGGGGTGGAACACCTTCAGCGTCGGCGACGTTCACCGGGCGCTCGAAGCGCAGCGGGAGATCGCCTACACCACGGTCATGACCACCGTGAGCCGACTTTTCGACAAAGGGTTGCTCGACCGACACAAGGAGGGGCGCAAGTACGTCTACTCGCCGACGATGAGTCGCGAGGCGTTTGCCGAGTCGATGGCACGCGAGGTGATGGCGTCACTGCCGAAGCGCGGTCGGACAGCCGCGATGGCCCTGCTGGTCGACGCGATCGAGGCCGGCGATGTCAGCGAGCTCGACGCGCTCGAGGCGCTGATCCGACGACGACGGGAGTCCCTCGACAATGGCTGAGCGCGTCCACGACACGCCGCGCCGCACGCCGGTTGCCGATGGCTGACCTGATCCACGTCGGCCTCGCCGCCACCGCGGTCTATGCGCTCGCCGCCGCCGTGCTCACGCTCGGTGCGCGCGCGATGCTGACACGGCGCCAGCGGATGCGGTCGTCGATTCGATTCGCGGACCCCGTCAGCGTCGCGCTGCTCGTAGCGCCGACGGCCTTCGCGGCGCTGTGGGTCGGCTCCGCCATCATCCACGAGCTCGAGCCCGGCCGCGTGCTCCGCGATTGCTGCCTCCCACTGGCGGCCGAGCTCGGCATCGGCGAGTTCGTGACCGCCGTCATGGCGGCGACGATCGCGTTCGGCGGCGTACTGGTCGCGAAGGACGTCCTGTCCCATCGGCATTCGGTGCGCGACCTCGCGCTCGGCCGGGCGTGTGCCGATCGCTTGGCCGCGCTCTGCGGCGCCGACACGCGACTCGGCGCGCTGACGGACCGACTGAGCGTCGTCGAGGGGCTCGGGCAGGCCGCGGCGACCCGTGGCCTGATCCGGCCGCGGGTCGAGATCGACCACGCGCTCGTCGCACGGCTCGACGACGACGAGCTCCGCGCCGTGTTGCTCCACGAGGTCGCCCACCTGCGCGACCGAGACCCCGCGCGCCTCGTTCTGAGCGCGGTCGCCCTCGGGCTCAACCCGTTCGGCGCCTGGCTCCGGCCGTTTCTGCACCAATGGCGCTTCGCCCGGGAGCTCCAATGCGACCGGTCCGCCGTTCGCGACGGCGCCGACCCGCTCGCCCTCGCCGGCGCGCTCGTCACAGCCGCGCGGCAGACCACACGGCGGGCGACCTGCTGCGCTGCCGTCGCCGACTCCTCGCCCGCGGAGCTGCGCGCCCGGGTCGAGTTCCTGACCACGTACACGACCGGCGGCGCAGCGGACTCACCCGTCGAGCGCACCCCGGTCCGCGCGCTCGTCATCGGCGCCCTTGCCGTGGCCGCCGCTCCGCACCTCCTCGGCGCAACCTTGGCGATCCACTGCCTCGCCGAGCACGCGCTCGCCCCGCTGCTCCACCTGCACGGCTGACCGGCGAAGCGTCGTACGGCCGTCGCGCGTTCGCCGCGACTCCCGGCGCTTTCCCTCGCTCCAACCGATCCCGACGGAAGACGGATGCACGCTCCCGCAATTACTACTCGCGATAGTTGGATGAGGTGCCTCGCGCTGATCGGCCTCCTGATCGCAACCGCCGCGCCGGCGGCCGCTCAGGCACCGGACAGCGAGCCCGGCGACGCGATCGACCCGGCCGGCGCGCCGGTCGACGGCGTGCCGATCAGCCTCGACGACATCGCCGCGCACGCCGCAGACCACGCGCCCCGGATCCTGGCAGCCCGGGCCGGCGCCGGCGACATCGCCGCCGCCGCGGCATACGCCGCGCCGGCCCGGCGCGCCGCCCGGGAGCTGAGCGTCGGCGCCGGGCCCGTCTTGGGCGCCGCCGCGACCGGGTTCAGCGGCACGGTCGGGCTGATGCAAGAGCTCGAGGTCCACGGCGAACGCACGCTGCGATCCGAAGTGGCGACGCGGTGGGCGGACGAGCATGCGCAGGCGCTCGCCGAAGCCTCGTGGATCGTCCACGCCGAGGTGCACGGACGCTACACCGACGCGCTGGCGGCGCGGCGACGGTGGGAGTCGCTGTCCACCCTCGTCGGCTTCGCCCGATCGGTGCGCGACGTCGTGATTCGGCGCGTCGACGCCGGCGAGGACTCCGATCTCGACCTCGCGTTGGCGGAGGCGGATCTCGCGGCTGCACGGCAACTCCAGATGGACGCCCGCGCAGACTACGTCGAAGCGCTCGCCGACCTGGCGACGGCGACCGGCTGGACGCGTGAAGTCCTGCCGACCCCGATCGGCGAACCCGCGCCACCCCGGCCGGCGCCAGACCTCAACGCGCTGCTTGCGGCGGCGGTGGAACACCGACCCGACCTGCGGCTCCAGGCGCAGCGACTCGCCCGCCTCGACGCCGAGGTGTCACTCGCCGACCAGGAGAGCCGCACGGATCCCGCGATCGGCGGGGAGTACGAGGTCGACGTCGTGAACGGAGCGAGCGACCACCGGCTGCTCTTCGTGGTCGAGGTCGGACTCGGCTCCGAAGCGCGGCGACGCAGCGACTCGGCTGGTGCCGAGGCGGAGCGTGACCGCGCGGGACTCGAGGCCGACGCGATGGCCGCGACGGCGCTGGCCGAGGTGCGCGCCGCGTGGCGGGTCCTGGACAGCGCGTGGAATCGTCTTCGGCTGTACGAGAGCGATCTGTTGCCGCGCTGGGAGAGCAACCTCACGCTCGTTCAACGCGCGTTCGAGGAAGGAGAGATCGACCTGCTCGGCTTGCTCCTCGCCGAGGAGAGGCTGCTGGAGCAACAGATGGGGGCGATCGAGGCCACGCGGGACTACTACGCAGCCTTGGCCGCGCTCGAGCTCGCCGCGGGTACCGAGGTCATGGAATGACGAGCCAAGGACGCAGGTCTCTTCGGCGCGATGCCGCAGCCGCTCTCCGCACGATCGCCGTGGCCGCTCTCGTGTCGATCGCGAGCGGATGCGACCGACCTGGTGTCTCGGCCGGTGCGGCCGACGAGCCCGCGGAGCACGAGAGCCACGATGACGACGAGACCCACGAAGAGGGTCACGACGAGCACGAGGGTCACGATGAGCACGAGGGTCACGACGAGCACGAAGGACACGACGAACACGACGAACACGACGAGGACGAGGAAGACATCGTCGCCGTAGGTGCCGACGCGGTGGCCCGGCTCGGGATCGAGGTGGCGACGGCGACCGCGGGCACGCTGAGCGACGGCGCGTCGGTGCCGGCGGAGGTGCAGGTCGATCCGCTGCGTGTCGCACACGTCGTGCCGCTGGTCCCTGGGCGCCTGTCCACGGTCCACGTGCAGCTCGGTGACACGGTCGAGTCCGGCGACGCCCTGGCGGTGCTCGAGAGCGTGGAGCTGGGGCTCGCCCGGGCTTCACTCTCCGAGGCGCGCGCGCTCCGGGAGGTGGCCCAGGCGCACTTCGACCGCCAGCAACGGCTTCGCGGCGACGGGATCACGTCGGAGCGCGAGCTGATCGACTCCGAGGGCGACCTCCGCGAGGCCGAGGCCCGTGTCACCGCCGCGCGGTCGACCCTCGAGGTCTACGGCGGGGGGCGACAGAGCGGCGCATCCATGACACTCGCGAGCCCGCTCGCCGGCACCGTCATCGAGCAGCTCGCGACGACGGGAGAGGCCAACGCGACCGGCGTTGGCGGCGGGACGAGGCTCGAACTGCTCGAGCCGCTGCCGGGGACGGGCGCAGTTGCCACCGGCTGGTGCTCTCAAGCAAGGCGGGGGTGCT
>CAZFPM010000006.1:0-35606 GCA_964520965.1 uncultured Myxococcales bacterium | reverse complement strand
CACCGTAATCGAGCAGCACGCGACGACGGGAGAGGCCGTCGGGACGGACGCGTCGCTCTTCGTGATCGCCGACCTCTCGCACGTGTGGCTGATCGGACGCGTCTACGAGCAGGACCTCCGGTTCGTCTCCGTCGGCGACGAGGTCGTGGTGACCATGCGCGCCTACCCCGGCCGCACCTGGCCGGGTCGCATCGACTTCGTCTCACCGGTGTTGGAGGAGGAGCCGCGGACCCTGTCGGTCCGCGTGGAGATGGACAACGCGTCAGGAGAGCTTCGGCCCGGCATGTTCGGCCAGATGCGCCTGCAGCCGGAGTCCGGCGGCACGACTGCCGTGATCCCCGAGTCGGCGGTCCAGACCCTGGAGGGCCGCAGCGTGATCTTCGTGCCGGCGGATCACCCCGGAGAGTTCGCGGCGCACCCCGTCGTCGTCGGCCGCGCCGCCGACGGCATGGTCGAGGTGCTCGGCGGGCTGGCTCCGGGCGATCAATTCGTCGCGCTCGGCGCGTTCGCCCTCAAGTCGACCCTGCTCGCCGGTGAGCTCGGTCACGGCCACGCGCATTGAGGGGTCGGATGATTCCCCAGGTCATCGACTTCTCGATCCGGAATCGCACGCTCGTCATCTTCGGCGTGCTCCTCGTCGGATCGATCGGCGTGCGCGCCCTCGGCACGCTCCCGATCGACGCCGTCCCGGACGTGACGAACGTGCAGGTCCAGGTGTTGACGAGCGCACCGGCGCTCGGGCCGCTGGAGGTCGAGCAGTTCATCACCTTTCCGGTGGAAGCCGCGATGAGCGGCCTTCCGAGTCTCGAAGAGGTCCGGAGCCTCTCGCGCTTCGGCCTCTCGGTGGTGACGATCGTCTTCGAGGAGGGCACCGACATCTACTTCGCCCGCCAGCTGATCCAGGAGCGATTGGCCGCGGCGCGCGACGCCATCCCCGAAGGATATGGCACCCCCGAGATGGGACCGATCTCGACGGGGCTCGGAGAGATCTACCAGTTCGAGGTCCGCGGTGACCCGATGTGCCCGGCGGGCGGCCCCGACACCGAGGAGTGCTACACGGCGATGGAGCTTCGCACGCTCCTCGAGTGGTACATCGCCTACCAGCTGCGTCCGATCGACGGCGTGGTCGAGATCAACGCGTTCGGCGGCGAGCTGAAGACCTTCGAGGTGCAGGTCGACCCGGGCCTGCTCAACGCGATGAACATCACACTCGCCGAGGTCTTCGAGGCGCTGGAGCGCAACAACGGCAACGCCGGCGGCGCGTACCTGGTGCACGGGGCGGAGCAACGGCTGATCCGCGGCGAGGCGTTGCTGACCTCCCTCGACGACATCCGGCACGTCGTGATCCACAGCGACGACGGGGTCCCCATCACCATCGGCGACGTGGCGCGGGTGTCGAACGCGCCCATGGTCCGACAGGGCGCCGTCACCCGTGACGGGCGAGGGGAGGTCGTCACCGGCATCGTGATGATGCTGATGGGAGGGAACTCACGGCAGGTGGCCAGCGACGTCCACGCGCGGGTCCTGGAGCTGGCCCCGACATTGCCGGAAGGGGTCACGATCGAGGTCTTCTACGACCGCACCGAGCTCGTCGACCGCACGATTCGGACGGTGGCGACGAACCTCACCGAGGGCGGCGTCCTCGTGATCGTCGTGCTCCTGCTCCTGCTCGGGAACCTGCGCGGCGGCCTGCTGGTCGCCAGCGTGATCCCGCTGAGCATGCTCTGCGCCTTCATCGCGATGAACGCGTTCGGGGTGTCGGGCAACCTGATGAGCCTCGGCGCGATCGACTTCGGGCTCATCGTCGACGGCTCGGTCGTGCTGGTGGAGAACGTCGTCCGGATGATGTCCCACGAGAGAACGAGCGGCCGCGACACGACGCGAGCGGTTCGACGGGCGGCCCACGAGGTCGCGCGGCCGGTCGTCTTCGCCGTCGGCATCATCATGATCGTCTACGTGCCCATCCTCACGCTGCAGGGCATCGAGGGGAAGATGTTCAAGCCGATGGCGATCACTGTGCTCTTCGCGCTCGGCTTTTCGCTCATCCTCGCGCTCACCTGGGTACCGGCCGCGGCGACGATGGTGTTCCGCAAGGGAGTGTCGGAGAAGGACACGTGGCTCATCCGGGTCGCCAAGGCGGTGTACCGCCCGGTCCTGAACCTCGCCCTCCGCTTCCGACTCGCCACGGTCGGTGCAGCCCTGGTGCTGCTCGGCGGGGCGGGGCTCCTCGCCACCTCGTTGGGTGCCGTGTTCGTGCCGCGCCTCGACGAGGGTGCGATCGCGATGCAGACCATCAGGCTGCCCTCGGTTTCGCTGGAGGAGTCGGTCGAGATGTCCACGCGCACGGAGCGGCTCTTGCTCGAGGCTTTCCCGGACGAGATCGACACCGTGATCTCGCGCACCGGCCGCGCCGAGATTGCGACCGATCCGATGGGCGTGGAGATCTCCGACGTCTTCCTCATGCTGCACCCGACCCGCGAGTGGACACGGGCGCGGGACCAGGCGGGCCTGGTCGAGGTGATCTCCGCCTTGTTGAACGAGCAGCTTCCGGGCCAGAACTACGTGTTCTCGCAGCCGATCGAGCTGCGGACCAACGAGCTGATCAGCGGCGTCCGGACCGACGTCGCGGTGTATGTCTACGGCGAGGATCTCGAGCGCCTGGCCGAGATCAGCGACCGGATCGTCACTACGCTGAATCGCGTACCCGGCGCCGCCGACGTCACCGCCGAGCAGGTCTCGGGGCTGCCGTACGTGCGGGTCAAGGCCGACCAGGAGGCGATCGCCCGGTACGGGTTGGCGGCCGGTGACGTGCTCGAAGCCGTGTCCGCAATCGGCGGCTACGAGGTCGGCGAGGTCTTCGAAGGCCAGCGGCGGTTCCCGCTACAGGTGCGCTTCGTACCCGACTCGCGCGACGATCTCGCGGCAATTCGCAACCTGTTGATCACCGCGCCCAACGGCACTCGCGTCCCCCTCGGCCAGGTCGCCACGATCGCGCTCGAGGAGGGGCCGGCGCAGATCAGTCGCGAGAACGTCCAGCGCCGGGTGACGATCTCGGCGAACGTCCGCGGTCGCGATCTCGCCGGGTTCGTCGCCGATGCTCGGCGCACCCTCGCCGACGAGGCCGGCATCCCGCCGGGGTACTTCGTTCGCTGGGGTGGGCAGTTCCAGAAGCTGCAAGAGGCGTCGGCGCGCCTGGCGGTTGCCGTCCCGGCGGCCCTGATCGCCATCTTCCTGCTCCTCTTCATGACCTACGGCTCGGCCCGCCCGGCGCTGATCATCTATCTCAACGTCCCCTTCGCGGCGATCGGCGGCATCATGGCCCTCTGGATCCGAGGACTGCCGTTTTCGATCTCGGCGGCGGTGGGGTTCATCGCGCTCTTCGGCGTGGCGGTGATGAACGGCGTCGTGATGGTCTCGCACATCCGCCAGCTCCAGGCGGCGGGCACGGAGCGGATGAAGGCGTGCGTCGAGGGGGCGATCACGCGGTTGCGTCCGGTGTTGATGACAGCCCTGGTCGCCTCGCTCGGCTTCCTGCCGATGGCGCTCTCGCAGACCGCGGGCGCCGAGGTGCAACGTCCGCTGGCGACGGTCGTCATCGGCGGGTTGATCTCGGCGACGTTCCTGACGCTGCTCGTGCTGCCCGCCGTCTACAGCTGGTTCGGCGGCCACGTGGGTGACGATCGCTTCGATGCTTGAGGCGATTCTCCGCTGAGTCTACTCGCCGCCGACCTGCCCGAGCCGCGCTCGTGTTTGGCTCTGCGGCCGACCCGGATTCCGCCCACGTTTGGTTCCAGGAGCGCTGGCGGCGTCCAAACTGGCACGACACGGTGGCGGCGTTTTTGTCGCTAGTGCGCGCGGCCCCGGTCGTTAGGGTGAGATAGGTTCGGCGAGGAGCAGCAACGCCCAGGGGAGCGCGACGAGGCTGCGTTCGAACCCGCCCACCCTGCTTGCGTGTGGTCGAGCTACCGCCCGCTCCGGCTCCCGCCCCCTCCCTCTCACCGGCAACCACGGGCGACGAACGCCTACGACACGGAGAAAAATGATGAAACGCACGATCCTGATCTGCATCGGCCTGCTCTCGCTCTCGCTGACCGCGTGCGGAGACGAGAGCTTCGACGACATCGAGACGACGGAGGCCGCGTTGAGCGCCACCGACGCCCGAACCGACGGTGTCGTCGCAGAGGCCCCCACGATGTGCACCATCGGCCCCGTCGACTCGCTCCCGACCGATGGAGCCGCCACGCGCACTCCCACGAGGCCCGACGAGGTCCGCGTGCCCGAGCGCGAGCGCATCGAGACGAGCCTCGCGGTGCGTACCGAAGGCGACCGCGTGTTTCTCTCCGTCCGCTTCCACAACCCCTACCGATGCCCCTGGCGGGGCGACCTCTTCCTCGAACGAGAGGGGCCCGACGGGCGCGTCTTCCACGTCGCGCGGCGCTACGGGGTCGCGATTCGGGGAGGAGCGACGGTCAGCGGGACCGTCGTGCTGCGCCAACCCGATGCGGTCGGCACGCACGTCTTCTCGGCGCGGGCCTTCCAATGGGACGGCGGAGACAAGGAGCGCTGGGTGAACTGCCGGCTGAGCGCGGTCGGCGCCATCGGCGAGGTCGACTCGAGGGCCTGCCCATGGCCGGTGGATCTGAGCCGAGGTGAGCTGGTGACCGCCGACGAGGTGCTCGACGCGCAGATCGACGACGTGCCGCCGCGCGGCGACGGCCGCGACCTCCTCGCGTGCAGCGACGCAGATCGCCCCGCCATCGACACGGACCTTCGTCTCCGGACGTACCCCCGTCACGTCGACGCGATCACCGAGTGGCAGAACCGGACGCGACAGCGCTGGACCGGCGACCTCTACCTCGACGTGATCACCCCCAGCCACCACGTGAAGATCCTGCGGCGGGATCGCGCCGTGACCCTCGGACCCGGCGTCGGGTTCTGCACGCTCGACCAGCATCGGCGACCGCGCGTTCCCGGCGTGTACCTCGTGACGGCGCGCGCGCTGCAACGCGACGGCGGGGCCGATGCGCGGTGGGTCCGACCTGGTGCGACGGAGATCACCTCGGTCTGCAGCGGCGACATGTGTGAGGTCATTCGCCCGGACCAGCGCCACGCCCGGATCACCCTGGCCGGACGCAGCGCGATCTTCCTCGAGTCCGACTTCTTCTCGGAGTTCACGCGCGTCACCCTCGCGTACCGGGGTCGCCGCTTCGACATCACCGACCGGGTCCGCATCCGGCAGGACGGCTCCGGCTCCCGGAACCACATCGCGGTGCACTTCGACGTGAACAACCTGCCGATCGGACCGCGAACCTGGGGCCTGTATTCCATCGAGCTGCATCCGATGCCCCCTGTCCTCGGGGGCTCGAAGACCGCGGACCGGCTGTGGATCTTCACCAACGGTGCGGAGCTGCGCGCGGACGTCACGCCGGAGTCGGCGGAGTTCGACGGGCGGTAGAGAGCTGTTCGATCGTCGTCCCGTCGCTCGAGGGGGGGCGACGATCGACGCTCCACATCTCGGCTGCGAGCGCTTCGGCAATTGCCGTCTCCGCTCGCAGCCCTTCGTCGTCCAATGCTTCGGCTTCTTCGCGTAGGTACTCCACGACGTGCCGGCCGACGCGCTCCGACTATCGTGCCGCGGTCGCGAGACGCTCGATCGTCGACTGCGCCACGTTGCCGCCCGTGATGACCAGGACGACCGGCTCCGGCAGGTCCGCCAGCAGGCCGAGATCGCGCGCGGCGAGAATCACCGCGGCGCTGCCCTCGATGGGGCGGCGATCGGCGGCCCAGACGCGGGACATCGCCGCGCCGATCGCCGACTCCGGCACGGCGTGGGCGATCACGCCCCGCTCCCGAGCCAGCGCGACCCCGGTCGCGCCGGTGCCGCCTTCGAGGCCCTCGGCGAGGGTCGGCTCGCCTTCCCACGTCTCGTAGACCCGGCCGTCGCGCAGGCTGGCGACGAACGACGGGCAGGCCTGGGATTGAACGGCGACGACCTGGACCGGCCGCGCCGCGCGTTCGAGTGCCACCAGCAGGCCCGAGAGCAAGCCCCCGCCGCCGATCGGGACGACCACCGACCCGACCTCCGGACACTGCGCGAGGACCTCGCGACCGATGGTGCCACCGTTGCCCGCCATCACGAGCGGATCATCGAAGGGACTGACGAACGGCACCCCGAGCGACGCGGCAAGCGCGCGCGCCTGAACCTCGGCCGCGTCGTAACCGGCGACATCGGCCACGATCACCTCGGCGTTCTTCCGCATCTTCTCCAGCTTCACCCCCGGGCAATCCCGCGGCACGACGATCGTCGCTGCGACGCCTTCGGCGGCCGCGGCGAAGCCGACCCCCGACCCGTGGTTGCCGGCCGAGGCGGCGACGACCCGCGTGACCCCCGACGCCCGGGCTGCGGCCAGGGCCGCGAGCGCGCCTCGCACCTTGAACGACGCCGTCGGAAGCTCGCTCTCCAGCTTGCACAACGCCCCGTCGACGGTCTCCAGTGGTGACGGTTCGAAGTGCCGCCGCACGGCCGCGAGCGCGGCGTCGATCTGCTTCTGGGTCGGGGGTGATGTCCGCATCGGTGCTCGTTGTCGGGTCTGAATCGAAAGCGATCGCCTATGTGCCCGCCGATCGGCAGGACCATGCCGAGCCAGATTTGTGGAAGCGGCGCTCGACGTCGCTCATTCGTCATCCGGCTGTTGGAGGGCGGTGAAGCCGATCGACCGGACCACAGCCCTGATCTGACGTGACTTCGTGCGGATGTGGACGAGCCGCCGAGCTTCGTCGCCGGCGGCGCAGATGACGGAATACAGGAGGGCGTGGGCGTAGGAGTGAGCGATGAGGGTGCCCTCGGAGAGGTCGATCTCGACGGGTCGGCCAGCGCGGATCGCGGGCAGGAGCTGTTTTTCGCGGAGCCGGTGGGCCTCGGCTTTGTCCTCGATGAGGCCGCGGAACGTCGGCGTGACGGGAATGCGGAGCCCGTCGCCGGCGAGGGGGTCGAACGAGAAGGGCTGGCGCTTGCGGTCGTCGGCCATGCCGGTGGTGATGGCCTCGGTGACGGCCTCGACAGCACGGTCGCTGTCGCGGCCCAGATAGGAGACGCAAACGACAGTGCCGGCCCATGGCGCCAGGACGTCGATGTCGTGGACGGTGTCCCCGTTGCCGAAGAGGCCCGCGGTGCCGGAGACGACCGCGAAGCGGCCGGTCGTGAGGGCGGCGATCTGCCGCATGACGAAGAGCCCGAGGCCGGCATTGGTGCTCGTGACGCGGGCCTTGCGCTTCGCGCCGGGGGCAGCGGTTCCGGTCACGCCGGGCTCGACCGCGCGGCGGAGGGCCGCCGCGTCAGAGAGGTCGTGCCCGTGACGTCGGCGAATGTGGCCGGGAATGGTACAGCCCCGATCGGCGACGGCGAGGGTGACGCGGTCGGCGCCGTCGAAACGACTGGCCGAGACGACGCAACCGAGCGGCGTCTCGGCGTGCTCGAAGACGTTGTTGAGGGCTTCGCTGAGGGTCTTGGAGAACGCCGCGAGCTCGCCGACCGATTCGACGTCGATTCCGTCGGCGAGATGGGAGAACGCCCGCTTCTTGGCCGTCTCTTCCACAACGCGGATCGGGGATGCGTGGTGCCGGATCGGGTTCGTGGGAATCGGCGTGTCCAGGAGCGCGGAGAGGAGACCCGTGCGATAGGCGTAGGGCGTTCGAAGCGAGGGGTCGACCTCGACGCTCCCGCCTGCCTGGCGCACGTCGTCGGCCCACGCGGAGAGCATGGTCAGCGGAGCGGGTTCGTAGTGATGGGTTCCGGGTGTCGCCCTGACGAAATGGACCGCTGAGGCGGGCGCCGGCCAGCCTTCGACGAACGCGCCTTCCCACATCGCATCGAGGTCCAGGCGGTCCCGGAGGGTGAGTGTCCGGGGCTTTTCGTGGTTTGACATGTCCGGCGTCCGGGCATAGGATCTGCGGCGTTGCTGATGAGCGTACTCGTCTCGGCGAGCCCCTTCAGTCGCCTCTGTGTTCTCGCAGAGAGACCGTAATGGTCAACCAGGGGATGGCCTTTTCAGGCCATCCCCTTTTCATGTTCGACATCTTTGTTCGGAGGACCCTCATGTGCTCGAATTCAGAGTCCATTCGGGGTTTCGAGGAGCTGATGCACCGTGTGGAGCCGTTGATCCGCGCCCGCGGCGGACGTGTGGTGGGCGCGGCTCTCGGGAATCTGCTGCGGCAGGTCGACCCGGAGTTCGACGCCGCCACGTACGGCGCCGCGCGTCTCGTCGAGCTTCTCGAATCGGTTCCGGCGGTCGGGCGTGTCGAGCGCGGCGCGCGGGACGAGGACGTACTCTTCGTCCTGGCCGGCGTGGCGAGCGCCCCCGACCGCGGTCGGGCGCGGGCGACGCGGCTCCACCGGCAACTCTGGAACGCCCTGGTCGCCGCAACGCCGAAGCACGACGCGTACGTCGATCTGGCGACCGGCCGCGTCGTGTACACGGACGTCGGCAGCACGCCGGACGGCGCGGACCACGACGAGGCCCGCTTCGTCGCCGTACCGGCGATTCCGCAAGAGGAGATGCAGGGTTGGGCCGCAGCCTTCGCCCGCGATGCCGGGAACGAAGAAGCGGCGGAGCGGGTGCTGGCGCTGGACCCGAAGCGTTGGTTCCCCGACTTCGTCCGCGCGCTGCCCGCTGATGTTCGTCCGCTGTGGCTCGTCGAGCACCAACGCCTCGTCGCCGAGCACTGGTCCGAGTGGGCCGACGCGCAACGTGTCGATCGGCGACGCGGTCTGCACGGGGGCGGACACCGCGCGAGGCCGCCACAACCGGCGGATTCGGCCGCGGACGACACCGGCGACATCGAAGAATTGCGCGCGCTCGTGCATGGCGCCGTCGACGAGATGGGCATGGACGAGCTCCTCTCGCTGCCTCTGCCACTTCGGTACGTATGGCGGCCCTGAGGGCGCGCCTTGTGTGTCCCCCCCAACGGAGGCGGTGGCTCGCGGGCGACCTCGGCCAAGCGGGCCCGGGTCAGCGACAAGGCGACGGACTCGACGGTCGGTGACGTCACCGCGGTGGTCTCCTGCGCTTGCGCGCGCGGCGGGGCGTGTCGTAACGGTGGGGCGGACCCGGGAGCATGATGGCCACCACACACGACCTACGGCAACAGGTTCGCGATCGGCTCGCCGACGAGCGGGGGACGATCCGCAAGCAGGGGTTGCGGCGGGTGGCGCTGCTCTACCCGAGCCCGTACCGAGCGGGCATGAGCAGTCTGGGCTTTCAGCTGATGTACCGGGAGATCAACCGGCGCGGTGACCACGTGGCCGAGCGCGCGTTCCTGCCGGACGACCCGCAGGCCTACCGGGAGACGAAGACGCCGCTGTTCACCTACGAGTCGGAGACGCCGGTCGACGAGGTCGAGGTCGTGGCGGTCTCGTTGGCGTACGAGCTCGAGATCACCGGTCTGCTCGAGTGTCTCGACCTCGCCGGAATGCCGGTGCGCGCGGCCGACAGGACGACGGCGCATCCCCTGGTCGTGCTCGGAGGGCCGCTGACCTACTCGAACCCGCTGCCGGTCGCGCCCTTCGTTGACGCGATCGTCATGGGCGAGGGCGAGGGAGCGATCGACGCGGTGCTCGACGCCGTGGAGAGCGAGGCGGATCGGGACGGCGTGCTGACGAAGCTCGCCTCGCTGCCGCACGTTCACGTGCCGGCGATCCACGGGGAGCGCCTGCTGCCGGTGGCCAAGGCCGACGACGTGGTGTTGCCGGCGTTCAGCCAGATCAGAACGCCGCACACCGAGCTCGCCGACATGCACCTGGTCGAAGCCGAGCGAGGTTGCCACCGGCGGTGCACCTTCTGCGTGATGCGGCGGAGCATGAACGACGGGATGCGCGTCGCCGAGCCGGAAGCGATCCTGGCGTCGATCCCCGAAGACGCCCGACGGGTCGGCCTGGTGGGTGCCGCGGTCACCGACCACCCGAAGCTGCGGGAGATCCTGCAAGCATTGATCGACGGGGAGTACGAGGTCGGCCTTTCGAGCCTACGGGCCGACCGTCTCGACGACGAGCTGGTCGAGCTCCTCGGGCGCGCGGGGTACCGCACGGTGACCGTCGCTTCGGACGGTGCTTCGGAGCGATTGCGGACCGAGCTGCAGAAGTCGATCCGGGCGCGGCACCAGTTGCGCGCGGCGGAGTTGGTGGCCCGCCACGGGCTGAAACAGCTGAAGATCTACATGATGGTCGGCGTTCCCGGGGAGACCGACGACGACATCGACGAACTGATCGCGTTCGGCCGCGAGGTGTCGGGCATCTGCCGGGTGGCGTTCGGCATCGCGCCCTTCGTGTCCAAGCGGAACACACCGCTCGACCGGCGTCCGTTCGCGGGAGTCCGCGAAGTCGACGCGACGCTCAAACGACTGCGGCAGGAGCTCGGTAAGCACGTCGATCTGCGGGCTACCTCTGCACGATGGGCGTGGGTCGAGTGGTGCCTGGCCCAGGGAGGCTTCGACATGGCCGACGCCGCCGAGGCCGCGTGGCGAGCCGGCGGCGGTTTCTCGGCGTGGAAGCGCGCTATCCGCGATCACATGCGCGACGCGCAACCGCCTGACGTCGACCTGCGGCTCGGCGTGCCGACGGGTCGTTTCGCCCACGAAGCGCTCCCGGAGGACCGGACCCGATGAAGCTGAACGAGGAGACAGGCGTCGAGCCGACGACGATCGAGAGCGTCACCGACGCGGTCGTGCGGGTGCCGTTGCGCTCGAACACGATCCCGCCGGCGACACGCACGAACACGTACCTCGTACGGGGAACGACGAAGCTATGGGTGGTCGATCTCGGCACGGCGGCGACGGACGAACTCGGTCGCTTCGACTCGGCGCTCTTCGAGTGGACGACCGGGTGGACGATGGAAGTCGGCGGCCTGGTCCTCACGCACCACCATCCGGACCACGTCGACGGCGTCACCTGGTGGCGGCGTCATCGGGGTGAGCCGGTGTTCGCGCATCCGTCGACATGGCCGCTGTTGTCGGAGTCGGCTGCGCGGAGAGAGCAGGGGGACCAGGAGGTCTGCGACGGTGATGTACTCGACGGTTTGCGCATCTGGGCGACTCCAGGGCATGCGCCGGGGCATCTGGCGGTGCAAGCGCCGGACGGCGCACTGGCGGCGGGCGACCTGGTCGCGGGTATCGGCACGATCATCGTCCAACCGCCGCGCGGTGACATGGCGGCGTACCTGGCGTCATTGGATCGGATGATCGCACTCGCACCGACGGTGCTCCTCCCCTCGCACGGACCGGCGACGACCGACGCGGTGGCGCGACTCGAGGCGTACAAGGCCCACCGCCTGGCGCGGGAGGCAAAGGTGGTCGCGGCGCTCGACGCCGAGGAGCCGCGGAGTCTGGGCGCGATCACAGCGGTGGCCTACGACGACGTCCCGGCGGTGTTTCACCCTCTTGCGGAAGGGGCGGTGCACGCCCACCTGCTCAAGCTCGAGGCCGAGGGCCGTGTCGTAGCCACGTCGACGGGCTATGCCGCGCCCCGACCCGCGGGGGGGCGCTGAGCGCAGCGGGGGACAGCGGAGCGAAGCGGAGCAGGGCGGGAGCCGCAGTCTACAGAGCACGTGCAGGCAACGGCGACCGAAACTCCAACGCCGGCGGTGGAAACACAGCCGTCCCCCACTCGTGGGGGACAGCGGAGCAAAGCGGAGCAGGGGGGAGCCTCAGTCTGCCGCTGACGTCGTTACTGGCGCCACCGGGTCGACCTCATCGAAGAAATCGCAGACGAGGGCGTGCATGGCGGGATTGTCGGACTCGTCGTGGTAGCCGTCGTAGAGCATGTAGCGCCCGTTGTTCCCGGTGGCGTTGGCGAGGTTCAGGGCCGCGTCCGGCGGGACGAGGGGGTCGCGCTCGCCGTGGATGAACAGAGCGGGCATCGACAGCTCGGGGGCGACCAGAATCGGCCGCACGCGCTCGGGGTCCGAACCGACGGTCCATCGGGCCAGCGCGAAGACGAGCCTCCGGAAATGCGGCGGGATGGGAAGCCGGCGGGCGATGTTGTCGAACACGCGGGACAGCTCGTCGAAGGCGCCGTCCGTGACGAGCCCGACCACGCCGCCGTGGGGGCGCTCGCCGAGCGCGATGATCGCGGCGGCACCCCCCATCGAGACGCCGTAGACGAGCACGGCCTCGTGTCCGGCGCGGTCGAGCCAATCGAGAGCGGCGCTGACGGTCTCGCTCTCGCGGGGTCCGACCGTCGTCGTTCCATAACGGTTCTCGCCGTGCGACGGAAAGTCGATGGCGAGCACTGCCCGCTCAGGCGCGAGCCGCGAGATCAAGGGCAACATCCAGGCCTTGCTCCGTGAGCGGCCGTGGCAGATCAGCACGGCGGTGCGCCCGGGACGGGGAAAGAACCACGCAGCCGAGCCGTCGCCGACGACCACCCGTTCTGGCGACAGCCCCCACTTCTCGGGGGGGCCATGGTGCTGGAGCTGCCGCACCGGATTCGGGATGACGATCGACAGCAGCGAGACCAGAACCGCGAACAGGTACAGGCCCGCCAGAGCGGCGAACACCACGATCGCGACGATCCACTCGGGGGACATGATCAGGGGGGAATGGGGACGACCAACCGTAGGCACGGGGCGCCGCGATGCCAGCGCGAGGCACCGCACCACGAAATGTGTGCCCGCAGACCCCAGATGCACAGGGAACGGCCACCGCGCTTGGCGACGGAGGTGGGACAGGTATATGGGATTACTCTCGTCAGCGACGCGCGTTCCCCCAACTCCGATGACGCCCCCTCGCCTCCCGGTTCTGGCTCTGGTCGTGGCCTTTTCGGTGGCGGCCCTACCCGGATGTCGTTGCGATGGCGAGCGGTCCGGGACCTCGGAGAGCGCCGGCGAGTCCGGCGCCAGCGACGACGGCGCGTTCGGGTTCGGCGGCGGCGATTGGGCGTGGGAGTCGCGGGGAGTCGGCGGCGGTGGTGCGTTCCTGTCGGCCGCGATCAATCCGCACGACCCGAACGACCTGTCGATCGCCACCGACATGGGCATGGTCTTCCGCAGCCTCGACTTCGGGCGGAGCTGGGTCGGCCTGCACCATTCGACGATTCGCGGCACCGACCGCTCGACCCACCGATTCACCGCCGATCCGGAGGTGATCTACGCGATCGATTGGCGCGGATGGCAGGGGTCGATGCCTGTACGCAGCCTCGACGGCGGCCGCGAGTGGGCGCCCCTCCTCGCCGACCCGACGGACGACGAGGCGATGTGGATCGACCCCGATCCCGATTCGACCGAACGTCTTCTGGTCGGCGACTGGGCGAGCGTGCACCTGACGGTCGACGGCGGGGCGACTTACCGCGAGATCCATCGAGCCCGCATCCAGGAAGAGGGCGTGCACGTCGCCGGGATCGTCTGGGACGATGAACGGATCATCATCGGTCTGCGCGAACAGCTCCTCGTCTCGACCGACGGCGGTGACACCTTCGCACCGGTGCCGCACGAGGGGCTCCCGGACGGCGAGGTGGTCGGATGCCTTGCTGGAGCGCGAGACGGAGACACGTTGCGTCTCTGGGCGGTCACGCGCGCACCGGAGTCTACCTGGCCGGGCGTCGGCAGCGACCAGGTCTTCGGCTACCGGGGCCTGTGGACGGCGGATTGGGGGCACGGACCGTGGGTCCGGTCGAGCCGAGGCATCGACGACGAGTTCTTGGGCTACACCGTGACGGCCGCGCGCCACGACATCGACCGCGTCTACATCGCCGGCGCCGACACCGAGACACAGATGCCGGCGGTCTACCGAAGCGTGGACGGCGGCCGCACCTGGACGTCGACGTTCCTGACCGACGGCAACGACAACATCGCGACCGGCTGGACTGGCTCGCGGGGAGACATCGACTTCTGGTGGTCGCTCGCCCCCCTGACCTTCGCCGTGTCGCCGTCCGATCCGCGCTACCTGATCATGGGCGACCTGGGCTTCGTGCACGTGTCCGCCGACGGCGGCGACACCTGGCAACAGGCATACGTGCACGTCGACGATCAGACCCCGGCCGGACGACACACGCCGCGGCGAAGGACCTATCGGAGTGTGGGGCTGGAGAACACGTCGTCGTGGTGGCTGCATTGGGCGAGCCCCACCGAGATCTTCGCGGCATTCAGCGACATCCGCGGCATCAGGAGCGATGACGGCGGAGAGCGGTGGTCGGTGGGATTCCATGCCGGCCTGTCCCTCAACTCGACCTACCACGTCGTCGAACACGAACAGGCCGGCGTCCTCTACGCCGCGACATCGTCTGTCCACGATGCCTACCAGAGCACGTTCCTGACGGACGAGGTGCTCGACCCCGCGATGGGGCAGGTCTTGATGTCGACGGACCTCGGCGCGACGTGGACACCGATGACCGAAATGGGTCATCCGGTCGTGTGGCTGGCGCTCGACCCTGACGCGCCTGACCGGATGTACGCGAGCGTCATCGACACGGAGCGCGGAGGCATCTGGGTGACCAACGACCTCTCGGCCGGGGTCGAGGCCCACTGGCGGCGACTGCCGCCGCCGGAGCGAACCGAAGGCCATCCGTACAACGTGCGGTTGCTCTCGGACGGCACGCTGGTCACCAGCTGGTCCGGGCGCCGCGACGATGCGGAGCAGTTCACGACGAGCTCGGGCATCTTCGTCTCCGTCGACGGCGGCGAGTCTTGGGAGGACCGCAGTCATCCGGACATGCACCGGTGGACGAAAGACGTCGTGATCGACCCCCACGACCGGAGCGAGAGCACCTGGTACGTCGGCGTGTTCAGCCATTGGGGTGCGCCCCCGAACGAGGTCGGAGGGCTGTTCCGGACCCGTGACCGCGGGGAGACCTGGATGCGCATCAGCGACCTCTACCGGGTGGAGTCGATCACGATCGATCCCACCTACCCGAACGTCGCGTTCGTCTCGACGGAGACCCGGGGCCTGTGGCAGACCAGTGATCTGACCGCGGAGGCGCCTCGTTTCACCGAGGTCGAGAGCTATCCGTTCGAGCACCCCATGCGGGTGTTCTTCAATCCCGACGACCCGGACGAGATCTGGTCCACCAGCTTCGGTGGCGGTCTCCGGGTCTGGCACCGCTGACCCGGCTCTTCTCGATGGCGAAGCTCTACTTCTACTACTCCGCGATGAACGCCGGAAAGAGCACCACCCTGCTCCAATCGGCGCACAACTACCGCGAGCGCGGCATGCGGGCATTGCTGATGGCGCCGCGGCTCGACGACCGTTACGGCGAGGGGCAGATCACGTCGCGCATCGGCCTCTCCGCCGAGGCGTTTCCGTTCACGCGAGACTTCGATGTCTACGCCCACGTGTCCGCCGAGCACGCCCACGACCCGCTGCACTGCGTCCTGGTCGACGAAGCGCAGTTCCTGACCCGGGTCCAGGTAATGCAGCTGACCTTCGTGTGCGACCGGCTCCGCATCCCCGTGTTGTGCTACGGCCTCCGGACCGACTTCCGGGGTGAGCCCTTCGAGGGGAGCCAGTATCTGCTGGCCTGGTCCGAAGAGCTCATGGAGATCAAGACCATCTGCGAGACGGGCAAGAAGGCGACGATGAACGCCCGTCTCGACGCTGACGGAAACCGGGTCTTCTCCGGCGAACAGGTCGAGATCGGCCATCACTACGTCGCCATGTCTCGCGCCGCCTTCGACCTCGAGCGCGCATCTCCGATCGAGTACCGCCCCCCCGCGTTGGACAACGTCCCCACGGCCGGAGAGGACGAGGCGACCGGAGCGTGACCGAGGGGTCCGCCAACAGGCGCGCTGGCCCGAGGCCTCTGCGGGCGTCGACGCTGGCATGTCCCGTCGTGCCCCACGCTCTGTTTCGACGGATCGGGTCGCTCGCGCTCGCCTGGGCGATCTCGCTGGCCGTGGGGCTCGCGCCTCGCGTGGGCGCGGCCGAGCCGGGCGCGGTCGAAGTCGGCGACGAGCTGCTCCCCGATTGGACCGTCTCCGACGTGCTCACGCATCCTGAGTTCCAACGGATGACGGTCACGGGCCCCGGCGGGGCCTCCCACGCGCTCGAGGTGACCCTCGGCAGCATCGCTGGCGACGACGACGCGGTGTTCCTCGTGCAGCCGGCACCCGGTCATTCCCCGCCGCCGGAACTGATCGAGGCGCTGCGGGGCCGCCTCGAGTCCGGAGCTGCGCCGGTGCTGTTCGAAGCACCACCGGACTACGGAGTCCGCTTCGCGGAGGTGCGCGCGCCGCCCCTGTTCTGGGCGTCCAACGACGCCCGGATCATGGGCGTGTCGTACTACCAACTGGTGACCTGGGTTTCCGTTCTCTGGCTCCTGCTCGCCGCTCCACTGGGCGCCTCGGCGGTGGCGCGATCGGTGCTGCAGGTCTGGCGCCGCTCACCGCGACCCCGACGGAACCTGGCGATCTGCGCTGTCGCCGCCGTCGCGTTCCTCGGGTTGTTCCGGTGGCTGACGCCGGAGATCGCGGTCGACTGGGACACGTTCCGGGACATTCGCATCGGGTGGGAATGCGTGCACGGACTCGAGTGTCGTGCCGGACCGGGCACCGCGCAGGCGTTGATGGCGCAGGGTACGCTCTGGCCCCGGTTCCTGGCCGGCCTGTTTGGTGCGGGGTACACATTGGCGGACCTTCCCCACGTGCTCGTCACCCTCGACGGGATCGCCGCCGGACTTCTCTTCGCCTGGTGTTGGCATCGCTCGGGCGGGGCGCTCCCGGCGTTGGCGATCACCCTGGTGTGGGTCGCCCTGGTCATCGTCACCGAGTCGCTCCGCCTGCCGTGGAATCCGTCGATCGTCCCGCTGACCGGCGTCGCCTTCGCCATCGCGAGCACCGCAGCGATGGACAATCGTTCGGTGTCGTCGGCCATGGTCGCGGGTGCGGCGATGGCGATGCTGATCGAGTCGCACATCGTCGCTGCCGCGCTGGCGTTTCCCTGGGCGATCAGCGTCGTCATGACCAGCCACCAGCCGGCGAGGACACTCGCTGCCGCAACCGCGACGACCTGGGCACTGCACTGGATTCTGTCGCCGCTGGCCGCCACACGGGAGATCGTGGCGATCGTGGAACACGGGCTCACCTGGCCGCTCGTCGCGGCGGTGGTACTCGGGCTCGCCGCCGGCGCCTACGCTCGCCGCTGGAGCCCGGGACCGGCGACCGGGCTGGCGTTGATCCTCGCCAGCGAAGCGGTGGTCGTCATCGGGGCGATGGCGGTGCTCGGGTTCTTCATGGCCCCCCGATACCTGGGACCGCTGGTCGGCATCGGAGCGGCGGCGCTCGCCGAAGCGGTCACGGTCTGGCGGCGACAGCGGCCGGCATCGAAGCACCTGAACATCATCGCCGCGGCTGTGATCCTGGCGGCGATCCCTGGGTTGAGGCGCAACGTCGTCGAACCATGGCAACTCACCCTGCGGGGCGTCGAACCGCTGATGGAGGTCCTGGACCGGGTCGGCGGCGGAGCCGATCTCCTGTTGGGAACCCACTCCCTAACGCCGCGACTCCTCGCGGCCATGGAAGGTGCGCTCCACTTCCCCTCGCGCCCGGCGACTCCTCCAGACAACGCGGTCACCATTCTCTTCGGCGAGGGCACCGCGCCAGACGTCCCGTCAGACTGGGAGGCCGTCTCCTACGGAAGCCGCCACGCCCTCGTCCATGCATACGAGCCGTGGGTTCGACGACGCGACGCCGTGGTGTGTGGAGCTACGGCCGACAGCGAACCGAGCTGTCTCCCGGTCGAAACGTTGCGACTGCGCGACCAGCAGCGCCTCCGGTACCTGAGCCCGGCGATCACGCTCGGGACCATCATTCGGGGGACCGCCGAGGGATACGACCCGGAGCGCTTCGAGTTTCCCGTGCGGGCGGGCCGGCGCGGAGAATCGCGTGTGATCGCGATGTTCGTACCCGACGGATACTGGGTCGACTGCGACCCGCAGATCGTCGCCGTGACCGGCGTAGACTACGTGGGCGAGCTGCCGGCCAAGCGCATCGAGCTGCTCGGCGGGCGAGCCGAAGGCCGGCTGGTCGTGACGATCAGCGACGAATGCAGGTCTTTCGACAGCCAGCTCCCGACCTGGGCCGAGTTCGAGCCGGGAGACCCCTGGATCGAGCCCTATCTGACGATGGCGGCCGACCTCTGATCGGAAGCGGGAGTGGGCCCGGCGAGGGTCACGGGAGTCCGACGATCTCCCCGTCTACGACATCGACCCGCTCGGCCTGCGGCGAGCTCGGCAGGCCGGGCATGCGCAGGATTCCACCGGTGATCACGACGAGGAATCCGGCGCCCGCGTTGACGAGTATGCGACTGATCGTCACCGAGAACCCCTGCGGTCGGCCGTGGAGCTTCGGATCGTCGGCCAGGGAGCTGTGGGTCTTGGCGACGCACACCGGCAGGTGGGTGTAGCCGAGTCGCTGTACGTCGGCGAGGTCATGCTCGGCGGTCCCGGTCAACCGGACGCCGATGGCTCCGTACATCTTGTGCGCGATGGCCTCGATCTTCTCCACCACCGGGGTCTCGTCCGTGTAGAGCGTCGGGAACGGGTGCCTGGCGCCCGCGGAGACCTCGATGACGCGCTGCGCGAGTGCGGTGGCTCCGGTGGCACCCTGCGCGTAATGCTCCGCGATTTCGCACGGGATTCCCGCCGTCCGGCAGTAATCGAGGACCGTTGCCAGCTCCTCGGCGGAGTCGGTCGAGAAGCGGTTGAGTGCCACGACGAGCGGTCGCTCGAACCACCGGATGTTCTCGATATGCTTGTCCAGGTTGGGCAGCCCGCGCCGCACGGCATCCGGGTCCGGAGTCTCGAGGTCGTCGTGTTGCGCGCCGCCGTGCATCTTCAAGGCTCGGACGGTGGCGACCAGCACCACGGCGTCGACATCGAGCTCCGCCGAGCGGCACTTGATGTCGAAGAACTTCTCCGCCCCGAGATCGAAGCCGAAACCGGCCTCGGTGACGCACCAATCGGCCAGGTGAAGAGCGACACGGGTGGCCACGACCGAGCTGCAGCCGTGGGCGATGTTGGCGAAGGGGCCGCCGTGGACAAGCGTCGGGACCCCGTCGAGCGTCTGGACGAGATTCGGGAGCAGAGCATCGCGCAGCAGCGCCAGCATCGCCCCGGTGACCCCGAGCTGACCGGCGGTCACCGGCGCCCCGCTACGGGTGTAGGCGACCAGCGTCCGGTCGATGCGGGAACGCAGGTCGTCGATGTCCTCGGCGAGGCAGAGCATCGCCATGATCTCGCTCGCCGCCGTGATGTCGAAGCCGCTCTCGCGAGGGATGCCCTGGTTCACCCCGCCCAGGCCGACGATCACGTTTCGCAGCGACCGGTCGTTCATGTCGATGACGCGCCGCCAGAGCACCCGGTTCGGCTCGATGTCGAGCGGGTTGCCGTGATGGAGGTGGTTGTCGAGGACGGCGGCGAGCAGGTTGTGCGCCGACGTGACGGCGTGCATGTCGCCGGTAAAATGGAGGTTGATCTCCTCCGCCGGTGTGATCTGCGCGTATCCGCCCCCCGTCGCCCCGCCCTTCATGCCCATGCACGGGCCGAGGCTCGGCTCGCGAAGCGCGATGCAGACCGATTCGCCGAGCGCCGCCAGGCCCTGGCCGAGCCCGATCGAAGTCGTCGTCTTGCCCTCGCCGGCCGGGGTCGGCGTAACCGCGGAGACCAGCACCAGCCGGGGCCGCGTCGAGGACACGCGGGGGCGCTGCAGGACGGTGAGCGAGACCTTCGCCTTGTCGCGCCCGTAGGGAATCAGGCATCGCTCGTCGAGCCCGAAGAGGGCGGCCGTATCGATGAGGGGAGGCGGGGAGGCGGCGGTCGCGATCGCAACGTCGTCCATGATGGGATCCGGGCGGTTCAGGTCTGGAGTCGTTCGCGATCGGCCTTTCGCAGCGTCCGGACGACGAGCCGATACGAGTCGTCGATCCACGACCGCACCTCTTCGTCGGGGATCGAGCCGTCGCTGATGATCGTGTTCCAGTGTCGCTTGTTCATGTGGTAGCCGGGCTCGACCGACGCCCATCGGGCGCGCCGGGCCACGGCCTCGTCGGGGTCGCACTTCAGGTTCATGCGCGGCGGGATCGCGTCGATGGACAGGGTCGCGAACATCTTGCCGGCGACCTTGAACACCAGCACCTCGGGCCCGAACGGGAAGCCCTCGGTCACCTCGGGCTTCGACAGGCAATGGTCTCTGAGCGCGTCGACTTCCATGTGGCTCCGTTCCGGTGGCGATCTTCGCCCTTGGCGTCAGAATGCCGCCTTTGTTAGGCTCGGCGGCGCTCCAATCATCATCTGTCGTCGATCGAGCCCGACGTGTCGTCGGGACGGGGAGGTCTCTGCATGCGAATCCGAACGAACTCCACTATCACCATTCTCGCCCTCCTGCTCTCCTGCGTCGCGATCGCGGCCTGCGGGGACGATGATGGCGGAGACGGATCCGGCAGTGTCGCGAGCCCGGAGGGGGCGGCGACGAGCTCCGCCGAGGCCGCACTCGACATACAAACGCTCGCCGACACACCCGCCGACGAGGTGGCCCTCGGGTCTGTGTCGCAGATGCACGCGCACCTGCAGACCATGTCGGCGTCGAGTGCCCTGCCCGCCGGCAAGTCTGCGTTCGTCGCGGTGCAGCAGGCCGTCTTCTCCCCCGATTGCGTGTCGACCGACGGCGACACCACCACGTACGCGGGTTGCGAGATCAGCTCCGTCACCGTCAACGGGACGGTCGGCCACTCCGGCGACACCGTGACCATCGACCTCCGGGTCGATGTCGACACGTCCGCGTACGACGCCGGCGCCTACGCTCCGGCCGGAACGCCGGCATCGGCCGTCACCATCGACGCAGTCAGTGTCCACGAGCACGGGTCCCTGGACTTCGCCGGTGACGCGATCGTCGGCGTCATGAACTTCGACATCGACACGACCGTGACGATCGACCTCGGCGCGATGGGTGGCGGGGGCATTCCCGGAGTGACCGGTGAGGGCGGGGAGACGACCGCGACGCAGACGAACAGCCTCAGCGGTGACTTCGACATCTCGCTGACCGACCGCTGCCCGACCGGCGGAACCTTGACGGTGACCTCGGACAGCGGGCTGCCGACCGGCGACAGCTCGGTCACCGCGACCTACGGCCCCGACTGCGGGGGCGTCGCCGTCGAGTAAGGCGCCGTCCAAGAGCCGGACCGGGCCGCACACGCGGCGAGGTCGGAGCTCGCGCGCTCTCCGAGAGCCGTCGGGTCAGTGGTCGTGGCCTTCGTGGCCGCCACCACAGCCGCCCGACGAACCGTGGTCGTGCCCCTCGTGGTCGTGCTCGTCCTCGCCGCCGAAGCTGACGATCGTGGCGACGAATGCCCGTGGTCCCTGGCGGGCCACGGCGGCCATGAAGGCGATGCCGAGAATGATGAACGCGGTCCAGTGCAGCCACGACGCGTCGTCCGCATGGGTCCCGAGTACCCCGGCTGGGACCCCGCTGCCGAAGATCATGTTGACCACCAGGCCGGACCCGACGGCGCCGAGGAAGACCACGGTGCCGAAGCCGACGGCGGTTCGAGGCCCGTGCAGTTTCTGCAGGACGCCGTAGGTCGTGACGTTGGTCGCCGGCCCCGCGAGCAGGAACGCGATCGCGGCGCCGGGCGAGGCGCCGACGAGTATCAGCGCCGCGGCGACCGGCGTCGCGCCCGACGCGCAGACGTACATCGGGAGACCGAGCAGGGCGAAGCCGACGACATCGACACCCGGCGGCAGCCCGTGCAGCGTCCCCGTCATGACTTCGGGGTCGAAGGCCGCGGCGAGTGCCACACCGGCGAGCAACCAGGCCGCCGTCTCGTCGACGACCTCGCCGAACGAGAAGCGCAACCCCTCGCGCACCCGCTGCCCGAGCGTCCCCTCTGCCCGGGTGATGCCGCCGATCACGTCGCTCTCGGCGCCGGTGCGCACCTGCTGCAGGCGCCCGACGACGACACCGACGAGCAGTGCCACCACCGCCGCCGCCACCACGCGAGCGCCGGTCAACTTCCATCCGAGAAAGGGCACGGAGAGGACGATCGCCTCGATCCCGATCTCCGGAGTCGCGACGAGGAACGCCATTGCCGCTGCCGCTGGCACGCCCCGGGATACCAGAGACTGGTACAGGGGCACGACCCCGCAGGAGCAGATCGGGAGCGGCAGTCCGAAGAGCACACCGTGCCCCGCTTGCGAGACGGGACCCCCGCGACGCAACCATCGAAGCGACGCCATCGGCAGCGCGACGGCGGCGACCCCGGCGAGGAGGAATCCGAGCAGCAACGGCGGCGCGGTCTCCAGCGAGATGTCGATGAAGCGGTGCGCGAACGACGACGCGCCGTGGCTGTGGTCGAGCGCGAGGAGCGGCGCGAGGAACACGACCCCGACGCCGAGCACCGCACCCGCCAGCTCTGCCCAGCGCCACTCGGTGAACGACTTCTGATCGCCGCAACAGGCACCACCGCACGCATCGCCTCCGCCGTGCTCGTGAGAGTGGAAGGCGACGTGGAGCAGCATGCCCGACACGAACGCCTGGAACGTGGCCAGCGACGCGTGCGACGCATCGGCGATCCACGCCGTACCGAGCAACGCGCCGACCACGGTGGCCGCGGAGACGCCGAGCAGTGCCGCCCAGCCCCCGACACGGCCGAAGCGCGGCTCGACGAGCCACCACAACGCCAACCCGACCGGTAGCCGATGCAGCATCACGCCGAGTGCGAGCCCCGACTCGTAGTGACCGGCGTTGTGCTCGGGTCCGGCCGTCGCCAGGGCGATGCCGTCGACGCCAGCGTGCAACACCAGCGCCACGATGCCGATCACGAGTGCCAGTCCGTGTGCGCGACGGGCCCCGACGTGACTCAACCGCTCCAACAACAACGGAGCCGCCAGCCCCGCCAGCGCGGCCGCGAGCGCAACGAGGCCGGCCTCTTCGATCGCGTCGGGCACGAGGTGGACCGCAACCAGAACCGTGAGCGAGCCGACCACGAACCCGTCGAGCGCGTCGACCAGCCAGTCCTTGGCGCGGCTCATCCGGAAGAGCGCCGGGGCGACGAGCAACACCAGCGTCGCGAGAGCGAGGCTGGTGATGAGGTGGTCCATGGTGGTCGGCCCGGTCGGTTGCTGTGCCGGCGGGGAGGCTCCCGGGCGGCGAGGTACGCCGAACTTCCTTGGCACCGGGCAGGCGACCGCGCAAGAGCTGACGCCTGCGCGTCGACCGTCGGTCGGGGACTCGTCGGGTCGGCCCGCGCAGACGCGAGGCGCCAGACGTCACTCCTCGAAGAACCGTCGCAGACGCGAGATCGTCGGCGCCGACAAACCGGACTCCTCGATGGCAGCCATGTGCGCCTCGACGTCGTAGTCGATGCCGTGGTGCTGCGCCGTCCCGGTTCCGAGGTCCAACTCCAACCAGGTCGAGCCGACTCCGCGTGGCTGCCCGACGGAGCCAGCGTTGAGCAGCCAGATGCCCTCGCCCCGGAAGTCGATCTTCGCCCCGACGCGCATGGGCAGCACGAGGCCGCCCTGCACCGAGACCGCGCGCGCCCGATGCGTATGACCGACGCAGAGGACACGAATGCCGCGCCTCGCCACGTCGAGGGCGGCGGCGCGCTCGTCGTCGGACCGCCCGACGTACCGCCAGTCGCCGTGTTCGAACGGGTTGGCGTGGGTGACGAGCAGGTCGCCGACGCACACCGCGTCATGCCAGCGGTAGCGCACCGCGAAGTCGATGTCTTCCATTCGGTCGAGCGTCCAGCGAACCGATTCGACGACGAAGGGCTGCTTCGTGCTGAAGATCTGCTCGTCTCCCTGCTGGCCGCCGAAGTAGAAGAAATCGTGGTTGCCGGACAACTGCACCGTGTCGAAACGGTCGACCATGTCGTCGAGGAGCTCCAGGCACTCTCGCGGTGCGCACCCGTAAGTCAGCAGGTCTCCCTGGTTGACGATGCGCTCGACGCCTGACTTCTCGATGTCCTGCAGAGCCGCGCGGAAGGCGTGCGCGTTGCCGTGAACGTCTCCGATGACCGCGATGCGAGCGCCCTTCCAGTCGGGGCGATCGAGGACATCGCCGAGTCGCGTCGTATCGATGGACGCACCGGATCGGGTCAAACGGCCGCCCTCCCCGCCCGACGGCGGCGGGACGACCGCGACGCAGAGTCGGCGCCGGTGGCGGGCGAGACGGTGTTGGCGGCTTCCTGGATCATCTGTGAACACCGCGCGATACGGGTCCTCTCGATTGTGGATCGACTGGCGCACACGTCAAGGCCCTCACCGGACAGGGGCGGCCCGACGACCTCCTCGGATCGCCGGTGGAGCGGCGTCGGCGACACGACCCCAGACCGGCTCCGGGCTTGCGGCGACAGGGGCGAACGCGTATCGGGCGACGATGACGAGAGAGCAGCGAAAAGCAGTCCGCGAGCTGAACCGCGAACTGCGACGCGCCACGAGCTACGAAGCCTGGCACGGCGCAGCGGCGGCGCTCGACGCGCTCATGGGCAACGACGAATGGCAGGCCGATGACGCGTCGCCCTTCTACGACGATGCACTGATCCGGCGGCACATCCGAGAGCTGCAATCGCTGCGCGCCGCCCGCGATTTCGAGGGGCTCGCGACGACGCTGACCGAGAGCCTCTACCGCGTTCTCCCCGACATCTCGGCCCCGGACCTCTACGGCGCGACGCACACACGGGAGACGAAGGCCATCGTCCGGTCTTATCTCGACGAGGCAGAGCATGCGCTCGCCTGGCTCTGCGACGCCCGTGTCCCCGGCCTCGACGAAGAGACGAAGCGGGCCGAGTTCGTGCGCGCCTACGAGAACTTCGGGCGGTCGACGCTGATGCTGTCCGGGGGCGCGACGTGGGGGCTCTACCACCTCGGCGTCGTGCGGGCACTGCTGGCCCACGAGCTGCTGCCCCGTGTGATCTGCGGATCGAGCATGGGCGCCATCGTCGCCGCCGGGGTCAGCACGCGCGCGGACGCCGAGCTCCACGACCTCTTCGCCACGCCCGCCGACATCCACCGGGCGGCGCTGAGGCTCCTCCCCCTGCGTCAGATGGTGCAGACGCGCGCCTTGATGGACCCGGAGCAGCTCGCCGAGCACGTGCGGGCGAACTCCGGAGATCTCACCTTCCGGGAGGCGTTCGACCGGTCGGGACGCGTCCTGAACGTGTCGGTTTCCCCGACGCGAGCCAGGCAGAAGCCGCGGGTGTTGAGCTACCGCACCGCCCCGGACGTCCTGGTCGTCGACGCGACGGTCGCCTCTTGCGCCATTCCCGGGCTGTTCCCGCCCGCGAGTCTCCGCGCACGTCACGCCGATGGCACCGTCGTCCCCTATGTGCCGACAGAGCGCTGGGTCGACGGGACCCTGCGCGGCGATCTTCCGATGTCGCGGGTCGGGCGCCTGCACAACGTCAACCACTTCATCGTCAGCCAGACCAACCCCTTCGTCGTGCCCTTCGTGGCGTCGGGCCGACGGCGGGGCGCTGTCCGCGCCGGAGCCCGCATCGGCGGTCAGTTGCTCCGCGCCCAGTCCGCGGCCGTACTCGACGAGGTGCGGCGGCACGTCCATGGGGATCGCCTGCGACCCTTCCTCGACTACGCCCACGCCCTCACGGACCAGCGCTACCTCGGGGACATCAACATCCACCCCACGTTCGACGTCCGCATGTACGCACGGGCGATGCGAAACCCGACCGAGCGCCAGCTCCTGGACTTCATCGTCGAGGGCGAGCGTGCAGCCTGGCCCGCGCTGGCGATCGTCCGCGATCAGACACGGATCGCGACCGCGCTCGAGCGTTGCATCGAACGTCTCGGCGGCCGGGTCACCTGAGCCACGGCACTTGACCGCGGCCGGGCCGATCGATCATCGCTGATCGGGAACCTGCACGAATCCCACAGCGTGATCCCGGACGCCGACGACGGCGCACCGGTGCCCGGAGAACGGTCGCAATCCGAGCCCGAATCGGCCGAGGAGCCAGGAGACTCGATGATCGGCAATCGCCCTCTCTCGACCGGGTGCATCGCGTTCGCGTTCGCGCTGGCCGTCGTCGCCGCCGCACCGAGGGCTGGGGCGCAGGGGTTCGACGTACAGCAGCTGCACCCGGGCCCGAGTCAACGGACGAATGCCTTCGACGTCTCCCAGGCCCGCATCCTCGGCGATGGCGCCTGGGAGTTCGGCCTCTTCGTGCACGTGGCCGACGCGCCGCTCTTGTTCGAGCCCCCCGAAGAAGACCGGCTCGACTACATCGTCGCCAGCCAACTCACCGCCGATCTCACCGGCGCGATCGGCCTCGGCGGAGTCGTGGAGCTCGGCGTCGGCATACCCCTCGTGCTTCTCCAGAACGGGGACGAGTCCGAAGAAATCGGCGATGCCGACGCACCGAATCCGGGGTTCGGGCTCGGCGATCTCCGCTTCGTGCCGACGGCCAACTTCTTCGACGGCGACACCGAAGACAGCCCCGGCGGCACGGCTCTCTCGTTCGCAGTCCCCGTCTACTTCCCGACCGGGAACGACGACGACTATCGGAGCGACGGCGCGCTCCGACTCGAGCCGAAGCTCCTCTTCGACGGCGTGTTGCCCGGCGGGACGCGCCTGACGGCGAACGCCGGTTACCAGGTCCGGCCGCGAACCCGGATCGTCAACCTGGTGGTCGACGACGCCCTCACCTGGGGCGCTGCCGTGGACATCCCCATCGGGGCGGCTCGGGCCGTGCACGCGCTGGCCGAGCTCACCGGCGATATCGCCGTCCGGGCCGAGGGCCTTTCCGACGAAGATCTGCCGATGGAGGCCATCGCCGGTGCCCGCTACATCCACGACAACGGACTGATGATGCAGCTCGGCGGCGGACTCGGCATCCTGCCCGGTCTCGGGACGCCGAATTGGCGCGGCTTCGTCGCCATCTCCTACGGGAACGCGGGGTCCTCCGACCGCGACGACGACGATCGGCGGGGGCGGGCGCTCGACCGCCGCATCGAGCTCCACACCGGCGAGCAGGACACCATCTGCGGATAGTGCCTCCCGACAACCCTGGCGACACCCGAGCCACCAGCCAGAACCAACTCCACCCGACCCGTCGGTGCCCCTCCCGGGAGACCCCATGCGTACCCTTCATGCCCTGCTCGTGACCGCCGTCCTGGTCAGCCCCATCGACGCGTTCGCCGAGAGGCTCGTCGACTTCCAGGCCTACCCCGACGGGAGCCCGACCGTCGTCGGTGACACCGTCAGCGACCACTTCGCAGCGTTCGGACTCTCCATGATCGGCACCGAGGCCGGCGACGCCACGATCACGGATGTCGGGGGTGGCGACCGATGGGTGACGGGGGAGGGACTCGTGCTCTCCTTGGCGGAGCCGAGCGACGGTGTCTCGATCGTGGCGTACGACCTGCTGGGGTTCGGAGGCGGCGCGATCGCGTACGACGCCGACGGCGTCGAGCTGGAGCTGATCCCGATCGTGTCGGCTCCGGGAGCCCTCGCCGAGTTCACTGTCGGCGGAATCGCCGAGGTCCATGTGGTACCGGGCTTCGGCGGGCCGGTGTGGGTGAACGACCTGCGTTTCACCGGTTGTGGCAACCGCGTGGTCGAAGCCGGAGAGGAGTGCGACGAAGGCGTCGACAACAGCGAGGAACCCGGTGCCTGTCGACCCGGATGCGTCGCGCAAGCTTGCGGCGACGGAGTCGTCGATCCGGGCGAGGCGTGCGACGAAGGCGACGACAACGGAAGCCCCTTCGGTTGCTCGGATCTCTGCGATGGGATGACCCCGTCGGTCTGCGGAAATGGCGTGCTGGAGCCCGGCGAGATCTGCGACGACGGCGACGGCAACTCGAACGAGGTCGCCGACGCCTGCCGAACCACGTGTGTGTCGGCCTGGTGCGGCGATGGCGTCGTCGACGACGCCGAGGGATGCGACGACGGACCGCTCAACTCCAACCTCGCGCCCGACGCCTGCCGCACCACCTGCGTGCCCGCGGGCTGCGGCGACGATGTCGTCGTCGACGGCGAAGCGTGTGACGATGGAACACGGAACACCGATCTCGGCGGGCTCTGCCGCCTCGATTGCACCGCGTCCTTCTGCGGCGACGGGGTGATCGATCCGGACGAGGAGTGCGACGACGGCGGGGCCAACTCCGACGAGGCGCCCGATGCCTGCCGCACCACCTGCGAGGTCCCGGTCTGCGGTGACGGCGCCGTGGACACCGGCGAGGAGTGCGATGAGGGGGCCGCGAACTCCGACCTGGCCCCTGACGCCTGCCGCACCACCTGTGTTGCCGCCACCTGCGGCGACGCCGTCGTCGATTCAGGCGAAACCTGCGACACCGGCGAGGCACTCTCCGACACCGCCCCTGACGCCTGTCGCACCGACTGCGCCGCCTCGTTCTGCGGAGACGGAGTGACCGACACCGGCGAGGAATGCGACGACGGCGAGGAAAACGCCGATGACGTGCCCGACGCCTGCCGCACCGCGTGCGTCTTCCCGTCTTGCGGCGACGATGTCGTCGACGACGGCGAGGAGTGCGACCACGGCGAAGACAACGCAGACGAGCCGAACGCCTGCCGCCTCGACTGCGTCGCCCCGGCCTGTGGCGACGGGATCGTCGACCCCGGTGAGAGCTGCGACGACGGCGAAGACAACGCAGACGACCGACCCGATGCCTGTCGCACGAACTGCGCCGTGGCCACCTGCGGCGACGCGACGGTCGACGACGGCGAGGAGTGCGATGACGGCGAGGACAACTCCGACGACCGGCCCGACGCCTGCCGCACGACATGCGTGACCGCCTGGTGCGGCGACGGCGAGACAGACACCGGTGAGGAGTGTGACGACGGTGAAGACAACGCCGACGACGAGCCCGACGCCTGCCGCTCGCATTGCGCGTTCGCCTGGTGCGGAGACGGCGTCGTCGACACCGGCGAGGAGTGCGACGACGGTGAGGACAACTCCGACGACGAACCGGACGCCTGCCGCCTCGACTGCGACGCGCCGGTCTGTGGTGACGGCGTGACCGACATCGGCGAGGCCTGCGATCTCGGCGTGCTCAACGGCGGCGACGACTGCGGATTCGATTGCCTGGTCCCCTCTGCGGAGCCGGACGCGGGGTCCGACGTCGGTGACGCCGACGTCGACACCGGCGGCAGTGGCAGCGCGGGCGGACGTGTCCGTGGAGGGGGGGGCCTATGCGCGATGTCGAGCGGACAGCCCTCGACCGCTTGGGCCCTCGCCGGGCTGCTCCTCGGCCTCGCCGCCACTCGGCGACGACGCCTCTGAGCCACGGAGCCACGATGCGTGTAACCCCCGACAAACAGACCCGCGTCATGGACGAGATCCGTGACCGCGCACCGTCGCTGGCGCTGCTCTGCTGGCTCTCGGTGCCCATCGTCGCGGCGATCGTGTTCGGGTTCGCCGCCTCCGACGGTCATCCGCGACCCGGCGCGCCACTCTTCACGACGTTGTATTCGGCGGGCGCGATCGCCGCGATCATCCCGCTGGCTGCTCGGCTGAAATACGCACCGGAGGCGAGCGCCGCGATCCTGGTGATCCTCGTCGTGCTCGGCGCGTTCGTCGGGTGGATCGCGAGCCAGTTCGTCGTCGTGAACCCCTACGAGCCGCAGACGGTGCGCGACTACGAAGCCTTACGCCGGGCGTCGCGCGACCTGCTGATACTCCCGATGATCGGAGTCATCCTCGCGCTCGGGCGACGCGACACCTTCAGCCGCGAGCTCGATCCGGCGACGCTTCGGGAAGGGGTCTGGAGTGGACTCCGACGCCTGCTGGCCGCAAGGGACAACGCCCGCGTCAGAGCCCAGGGCGCCGCGGCGCTGCTCTTCGGAACCCTGATCCTCCTCTTCCTGCCCCTGGCGTTGGGAGACGGCGAAGGCGTGGGGTTGGCCGGCATGAGATGGGCCGGTCGCACGACCATGGTGGCCACGCTCGTATTGCTCGCGACCAGCATTCGGGCTCCGGCGGAGTAGCCCCGACGGACGACCGGTCGTCCCGCGCACCCAGCGGTCGGGCTCACTCGAGCTCGATGCCCACCGGCGCGTGGTCCGACGCCTTCGACCCGTCGCGCTTCTTTCGGAAGTCCCGGTCGATCCAGCCGCTGCGCACGCGGGCCCGCACCGGCTCCGTCACCAGGATGTGGTCGATGCGCATCCCCTGGTTGAATCGGAACGCGGCGCCCCGGTAATCCCAGAAGCTGAAGTGCCGACCGGTCGTCAGGTGGGGTCGAACCACGTCGACGAGACCGAGCGCGCACAGCCGCGCCCAGGCCTCGTGCTCCTTGGGGTGGAACGTCGGCACGTTCTCGAACGCCTCGGGACTCCAGACGTCGTCCTCGTTGGGGGCGATGTTCAGGTCGCCGAGGACGATCCACGGGGAGGCCGGGTCGAGGTGCTCCGCCAGCCAGCTCTGCAGCGCCGCGTAGAAGCGGAGCTTGAATGCGAACTTCGGCGAGTCCTCCGTCTGGCCCTGGGGGCAGTAGAGATCGACGATCCGGATGCCATCGACGGTCGCCGCGACCAGTCGGGACTCGCCCTCGTCACCCCCGGGGAGCCCACAGACGACATCGGTGAGCGGCGACTTCGAGGCGATGAGGACGCCGTTCCATTGCTTCTGGCCGTGGATCGCGAGGTGGTAACCACGCGACTCGAAGAGCTCGCGCGGCACCGCGTCGGTCTGGAGCTTCAGCTCTTGGAGACAGAGGACGTCCGGCTTCGCGGTGTCCAGGTATCCCTCGACGTAGTCGTGCCGCGCCTTGAGGGAGTTCACGTTCCAGGTGACGATCTTCATCGGGGCGGTCGGGGGCGGTCCGGTCGATGCTCACGCTCGTGAGCGAACCGCCAGTCTCCGACCGGCGCGGGCGCGAGTCAACGACCGCCGCGCACCTGGGCGAGCCAATCCCGGCTGACCGGCAGTCCGACGAAGCGATCGGTCGCCGTCGGGGCCGGCGGGAGGGGAAGCGGCTGGTGCAGGATCAGGGCGCCGCTCGAGTCCATCTCGGGAGGCGCAGACAGGCGCACGGGAGGCATGCGCTCCCCCAGCATGCGCTTCGCGTTGCTGATCCAGGCACGGATCAACGGGGAGACTTCGGGCGGCAGCGTGTCCATCACAACGCGCCTACGAGCACGTGGACAGCGAAGCATGCGGTCGCGATCAGGGAGAGCTTCATCACGAGTTGCCGCGCGGCGTCGCTTCTGCGCACGCGTCGTTGTACCGCAGTGTCTCTGAGGTGTGCCGAGAGACCGTTGATGTTGCCTTGGACGTTCACTGTCTCACCAGGGGGGTGTGTGACGAGGGGTTACGTCCACTTACAGGAGCAAGACGAGTGCCACTTGTCGCACGATGTCCGACACGAAGATCCTCGCGGGCTTTGCCAAGCGTTTACAGCGAGTTACCGTGCCGACCCGGCGAGAAACCGGATCCCGAAGGGCCGGCGACCGGTGTGTGAAGAGTGTGGGCGTCACACACCACGGCCTCACACACTCCGACCTGGCACACCGTTTGCGCCTCCCGTGCGAACCCCAGATTCGATCGCGCGCCATCCCGGCACGCAGCGAGGCTCGCACCGGGACCTTGAGATCGGTGATCCACCCGTCTAGGGCTAGGTGATTCCAATCGCCTTCCGATTCGCTCGCACCGACCCGCAGGCACCGCGGTGAGGAGTCTTCATGAAGTACCCAGTACATCGGTTCATCGTCATCTCGGCCGCCATCGCGGCGCTCGGGCTCGTCGCGCCAACCATGGCGCGGGCCCAATGCCCGCCGGTGGCCGAACTCGGCGGCGCCGTCGATCTCGGGACCAACGTAGCGCCACGCAACGATGACGGCAGCGTAGGGCCGGTCGACATCACGGCGGTCTTCGGGCCGGGCGGAATCGACTTCTTCGGCACCAACTACACGGCCATCTACATCAACACGAACGGGAACATCACGTTCGACGCGGCGCTGTCGATCTACACCCCTTTCGCGTTCCCGGGCGCGACGCGCATGATCGCACCCTACTTCGCCGACGTAGACACGCGCCGAGACCAGGGCGACGAGAACCTGATCTACTACGAGCTCGACACCACGTCGGTGCCGGCACGCCTGCTCATCACCTGGTACCGCGTCGATTACTTCAGCCGGTCGGCGGACCCCGGAACGAACACGTTCCAGATGATCCTCACCGACCGGAGTGTCCGCGGCGTGGGCGATTTCGACGTCGAGTTCCGTTACGACGCGATCAACTGGACGACCGGCGATGCCTCGGGGGGCACCGGGGGATTCGGCGGGACGCCCGCCCAGATCGGTTTCGACGCCGGCGACGGACTGACCTACGTCTCCCACGCGCTGTCCCGCACGGCCGAGGTCGTCGATATCGATACGACGCCGAGCAACCACGCCAGCGAGTGCGACAACGGCAGCTTCCTCTACCTGATCGTCAACTCGTGCGGCGACACCGTGCTCGACGCTGGCGAGGCCTGCGACGACGGAAACACCACAGCCGACGACGGATGCTCGACGCTCTGCGGGGTCGAGCCCGGCTGGACCTGCCCGCCCCCCGGCGACACCTGCTTCAACGATTGCGGCGACGGCGCGTTGCAGGCCGACGAGGGCGAGGAGTGTGACGACGGCAACCTGACCAACGGCGACGGTTGCTCGGAGATCTGCGCGATCGACCTCGGCTGGGAGTGCCCGACCCCCGGCGCGCCCTGCAACGTGGACTGTGGTGATGGACTGCTGACCGGTGCCGAGACCTGCGACGACGGAAACGAGACCGCCGGAGACGGATGCTCCGACACCTGCGTCCTCGAAGACGGCTGGGCGTGCCCCATCCCGGGCGACGCCTGCGACGAGGTCTGCGGCGACAGCATGCTCGCCGGAGACGAGACATGCGACGACGGAAACGCCGAGACCGGAGACGGATGCTCCGACGTCTGCGTGATCGAGCTCGGCTGGAGCTGCACCACCCTCGGGGAGCCCTGCGAGGAGATCTGCGGCGACAGCATGCTCGCCGGAGACGAGACGTGCGACGACGGAAACATCGAGGCCGGAGACGGATGCTCCGACGTCTGCGCCCTCGAAGACGGCTGGGCGTGCCCAGCCCCGGGCGACGCCTGTGACGAGGTCTGCGGCGACGGGCTCCTCGTCGGCAGCGAGGCCTGCGACGACGGGAACACCGACCCCTTCGACGGCTGCAGCCCGATCTGCACCATCGAGGTCTGCCCCGAGGAGACCCCGCTGACGGTCGGAGCCTCTGCGACCGGAAACACCTGTGACAAGGAGAACGACCCGGCGCCGGACTGCATCGCCGGCAACGCCTTCGATGTCGCCTACGCGTTCACGGCGCCCTACACGGGCACGTTCACCTTCGACACGTTCACCGACACCCCCAGCTACGACACTGCGCTCTACGCCCGCCCTGGCTGCGGCGAAGAGGCCGTGCTCGCATGCAACGACGACACGACGAACCCGTTCTCGGGTCTCCTGTCCGAGATCACGCTCGACCTCGTCGCGGGGGAATCCGTCGTCATCTACGTGTCCGGCTTCGGGACAGCGTGCGGCGACTACGTGCTGAACGTCGCCGGCCGCGGGTGCGGCGACGGTGTCGTCGACGAAGACCGCGGCGAGACATGCGACGACGGAAACGGCGCCGCTGGTGACGGATGCTCCGATGTGTGCGAGATCGAAGTCGGCTGGGAATGCCTGACCGCCGGCGACCCCTGCACGCCGCTCTTCGTCTGCGGCGACGGCGCGGTCGAGGTCGGCGAAACGTGCGACGACGGGAACACCGAGTCCTACGACGGATGCTCGGCCGCTTGCCAGCTCGAGATCTGCCCGACCCTCGACGAGGTGACCGGAGTCGGCGAGGGACTCGTCGTCGGCAACTCGTGCGACGCCGGCGACAACGACGTGGCGGCGACCTGCGGTAGCACCAACACCGGCGGCGACTTCGCCGTCGTCTACACGGCCGGCGACGACGGGCTCTACACCTTCGGCACCGACAACGAAACGCGCGATTACGACACCGCCATCTATGCCCGCGACGCCTGCGGCGGCACCGAGCTCGCCTGCAACGACGACACGGATGGGTCTCTTGGATCCGCGATCGAGCTCGAGCTGCTCGCCGACGAGACCGTGGTCATCTACGTGACCGGCTTCAGCAGCGCCTGCGGTGAGTTCGCCCTCGACGTGTCGTTCGTCGGCTGTGGCGACGGGGTCTTGGAAGAAGGCCGCGGCGAGACCTGCGACGACGGGAACGCCGACGCCGGCGACGGCTGCAACGACCTCTGTGGCATCGAAGAGGGCTGGGAGTGCGCGATCGCCGGGGAGCCCTGCGTACCGCTCTTCGTCTGCGGTGACGGCGAGGTCGAGACCGGCGAGACCTGTGACGACGGAAACACCGAGCCCTACGACGGATGCTCCTCGACCTGCGGGCTCGAGGTCTGCCCGACGCTCGACGAGGTGACCGGGGTCGGCGAGGCGCTGGCGAGCGGTGACTCGTGCGGCGCCGGCGACAACGACGCTCCCGCCACCTGCGGCGGCACGAACACCGGCGGCGACTACGCGGTCGCCTACACCTCCGGCCTCGCGGGGCTCTACACCTTCAGCACCGTCAACGACGGGCTCGGTTTCGACACCGCCATCTACGCCCGCGACGCTTGCGGCGGCACCGAGCTCGCCTGCAACGACGACGCCAGCGGCACCCTCGGCTCCACGATCTCGCTCGAGTTGGGCGCCGAGGAGACGATCGTGGTCTACGTGTCGGGCTTCGCAGGTTCCTGCGGCGAGTTCGCGCTGGACACCTCGTTCGTCGGCTGCGGAGACACCGTCGTGGACGGCGACCGTGGTGAGACCTGTGACGACGGAAACATCGATGTCGGCGACGGATGCTCCGATGTCTGCGTGCTCGAAGACGGTTGGACCTGCGACGAAGGAGGTTGCTCCGAGATATGCGGCGACGGCCTCGTGATCGGGGCGGAAGCGTGTGACGACGCCAACCTCGACGCCGGCGACGGATGCTCCGATGCGTGCGAGGTCGAAGACGGATGGATCTGCCTCGACGGCCCCTGCCTGGCCGTCTGCGGCGACGGGATGACGGTCGGAGCAGAGGCCTGCGACGACGGAAACACCGACGCCGGCGATGGATGCTCCGACACCTGCGACCTGGAGATCGGCTGGTTCTGCGAGTTCGACGACGGACTCGGCCACTTCGTCTGCGCCGAGGTCTGTGGCGACGGGATCGTGACGGACGGCGAGACGTGCGACGACGCGAACACCGACGCTGGTGACGGATGTGCTGAAGACTGCCAGGTCGAGGACGGATGGTCGTGCGACCACGTCGACGACGGTCCCAGCGAGTGCACCGCGGAGTGCGGTGACGGGCTCGTGCTCGGCGACGAGACCTGCGACGACGCCAACCTCGACGATGGCGACGGATGCTCGGCATCGTGCGAGGTCGAAGAGGGTTGGGAGTGCTTCGACACGGCGGGCGAGTCGAGCGAGTGCGCGCCGATCTGCGGCGACGGGTTCATCCTCGGCGACGAAGAGTGCGACGACGCCAACCTCGACGACGACGACGGGTGCTCCAGCCTCTGCGAGATCGAAGACGGATGGTCGTGCGAGGGCGAGCCCAGCGACTGCTTCGAGGACGAGCGGTGCGGC
>CAZFPM010000005.1:50948-64686 GCA_964520965.1 uncultured Myxococcales bacterium | reverse complement strand
GTCGAGTCGGGTATTCCCGCACCGGCACTCGTACTGGAGATGTACATGTCGGGCGAGTTCGAGACCGTCTTCCAGAGCTTCCGGGAGCAAGGCTTCTACGAGGCATCGGCTGTGCACGGTCCGACCGCGCTCTTCGGGGGCATGATCCGAACGCTCGATGCCGACCGCGCCGGCATGGTGGAGCAGTTTCGCCGGGTGCTCGGCGAGATCGACCGCGGCGAGTTCGCCCGGCGCTTCGCCGCGGAGCGGGACGCAGGCTATCCGATGCTCCAGATGGCGGCAGCGATGGGCGGCGGCGCGATGTCCGACGCCGAGGGCTGGATCCGGAAGACCACCGGAGGCTGATCGGGCATGCCCGAGGGTCGAGCGAGCCGCCGAAGCGACGGAGACACCGCCCGCCCTACTCCGCGAGGCTCCGGCAGACCTCGTGGTCGGCCGGAGTGTATCGGACGAGCTCGGAGACCGCCGGCAACACCTCGTCGCACGTGATCGCACCGTCGCCGTCGAGGTCGAGGTCGATGCTCCCTCCGCGGCCGTCGATCCGAATGCGGCGGAACCGACTCCGGTCGAAGTTGGAGCGCGTGTCGTAGCCACTTCGACACAACGCCTGTGTGGCGTCGATGCGGAACTGCTGGGTCGTCGAGAAGAGCGAACCGGCGATCTCGTCCGGAGCGACGAAGCTCCCCTGCATGCGCGTGATGCTTCGCTGAATCAGGTAGGTGTCACACACGCCGCCGCCCACGGGCAGTGTCGCCGCCGGGTGGTCGTCGCGGTCGGAGTCGACGATCCGGGGGTCGTCGGCTTCGGTGGGGAATGGCTCGCGAAGCGGGTCCGCCATGTCGAGGCCCCAGAGCTCGACAAAGGCTCCGGACGTATATCCGGACGCCGCCGAGGACCCAGCGACGAGGCCGTCTTCGACCTGCACCGGGTAGCTCGTGGCGAGCAGGGCGTCGGTGATGATCGACTCCAGGCTGAGTATCGGCGACAGCCGGATGTCGCAGGCGGTGAACACCTCGTCGATGCGAGGCGGCTCGGGCTGTCGGGTCTCGACGATGTAGACCGAGTGCTGGAGCATCTCTTCGACCGCGATGATCGCCACGCAGGTCGAGATCTCCGAGTACACGAGCCACGTTCCCTCGATGTCGTCCACGTACGTCGCCAGGGATCGGTCCAGCGACCCCACGTGCGCGGTGACCTCGGTCAGGCCGACGTCCTGTGCCCCGAACTCGACGTCTTCGGGGGCCACCACCTCGCACGCACTCGCGGCGACGGACAGACCGGCGACGATCGCGGGAAGGAGCCAACGGCCGCTGAGGCGCGCCCGGAGTGCCCACCTGCCGTTGTCTATGCTGGCCTTCAAGGCGGCGTATCGCTCGGCGAAGGACCGCTTCAGAACTCCCATCTCGCCTCCACGCCGGCCGCGGCGACCCAGCCCCCGCTGGAAAATCCCGGAAATCCCGGGTTGCCGGTCTGCAACCCGGCCGCCTCCGGCCACGGCTCGCCGGTCGAAGGATCCGACGCGCCGTCCCGCACCTCGTCGCACAAGTCGCTCACGCCGGGAGCGCAGGCGGGATACGTATCGAGCGCCCGCTTTCGCTGGTGTTGCGGAACGAGCCAATGGACCTGCAGATACCAGTCGAACCGCAGCGTCGAACCCCGAACCGAGACCTGGTGGCCCATGCCGGTCGACGTGACGAGGCGGTCGTTGTCCACGTGGTTGGTGCGCCCGGGCTGCGGCGGGACGGGCGTCGGCTCCCAGGCGAGGCCCAGGCGCACCTCGTGCCCGTCGACCGCGTCCACCTCGACGCCGAGTCGGGTCGAGATCGTATCGCGGAATCCGGCTTCGCCCCCGTCGGCGTCGGGGAAGTCCGACCACACGAGGTATGCGAGATCGAGCGCGGTCGAGATGCGTTGCTGCGTCCAATTCGCGCCGAGGACGAACTGCCTCGGTGCGTAGTTCGTCGTGATGTTCTGTTCCTGGACGAAGGGAAACCCCTCGTCATCGTGCAGACCGCGTGGCTGGATCTCGCTGACGGTCGCCATCGACAGGAACTGTGCGTCACGGAAGACGAGCCCGATCGCGACCTGCGGGTCGGGCGTGGCGAGCAGGCCGAGCGTCGGCCGCCAGCGCGCGCTCTGGTCGATGTCGACAACGAGGTCTGTCCGCCCGAGGTCGGCGATGTTGTCGATGTACACCCGGTTCACGCCGTCGACCTTCGGCATGAAGCTCAGGCCGGCGCCGACACTGAGCCACTCCAGGACCCCGTAGCTGGCTGCCACCAGGATCACCTGGTGCTGGTTCCGATTCCCCAACAGGTCGAAGTGCAGGCGATTGGAGAAGTACTGCTCGCGCTCGTCGACGAACCAGGTCCTTTGGGTCCCGACGCCGTTGACGGGAATGAACGCGAGCGTCCCGAGGCGCAGACGTTCGGTCCCCAGGTCGGAGGTCGCGCCGACGACCACCCCGACGAGTCGATCGAGACCCTGGGTGTCGGTGCGATCGCGGAGCCGGAATTCGGCGGGGATCGCCGGTGAATTGGTGCCGAGATCCGGCGAGTCGTATCCCGGCGGACGGTCGGAGAGCCTGATGCGGGCGTTGTCGAAGGTGACCATCAGGCCTGCCCCGGCGGTCGACCGCCGCAGGTTCATGCCGGCCGGGTTCCCGTAGATCGCCGCGTAGCCGCCGGACGACGCTGCCGCGACGCCTCCGAGCGCGGCCGATCGCCCGCCGGCGCCGAAGAGCTCGAACGCACTCGCCCGAGCCTCCACACCGCACACGGTCGTGGCGAGCAGGCACACGAGCCCCGCCGCGACGACCGGCGGGAGAGGCCCGGACGACCGCCGCGAATCGCGGAACACGTCCTCTCCGCTCACAGCGGCGACCTGTCGACGACGCGAGCGGCGAAGCGAGAGAGGAGCCGCACGCCGAGGATCATCACCTCGAAGCGCCGATCGTCGGTCTTCCCGGTCGCGAATCGGTAGTAGATCTGCTGGGCGACGATGGCGATCTTGAACAGGCCGTACACGTGGAAGAAGTCAACCGCCGAGCAGTCCCGTTCGGTCAGCGCCTCGTAGCGACCGACCAGCCGCTCGCGCGACAGGGTTCCGGGGAAGGCGACGACCCCGAAGGGCAGCTGCCGCAGCTCCTCGTGGTCGTCGCTCGTGACCCAATAGCCGAGGGTCGTGCCGAGGTCCATGAGCGGGTCACCGACGGTGGCCATCTCCCAATCGAGCACGCCGACGATCCGGGCCGGATCGTCCGGATCGAGCACGATATTGTCGTATTTGTAGTCGTTGTGGATCAGGGCACCGGGCCCGGATGGCGGCTGCTTCTCGGCCAACCACTCGGCCACCGCCTCGACCTCGCGCACGTCGTCGGTGCGGCTCTTCTCATAGCGCTGCGTCCACCCGGAGATCTGACGCTCGACGTAGCCGTCCGGCCGACCCAGGTCGGCGATCCCCGCCTCCTCCAGGTCGACCGCATGAACGCGGGCGAAGTTGTCGACGAACGACTCGGAGAGCCGCGCCCCGAACCGCTCGTTCCAGGGGAATCCCTTCGGCGGCCGGTCCCGGAGGACCACGCCACGCACACGCTGCATCACGTAGAACGGCGCACCGATGATCGATGGGTCCTCACAGTAGAACTCCGCGCGCGGCGCCAGCGGGTAGGCGCGGTACAGGCCGCTGAGAATCCGGTACTCCCGCCCCATGTCGTGCGCTGTCGCCACGTGGGTTCCGAAGGGCGGGCGTCGCAACACCCACTCCCGACGCCCATCGGACACGAGGTACGTGAGGTTCGAGTGGCCCTTCCGGAACTGCCGCACCGAGAGTGGGCCGTCGAATCCTGGAAGCCGCATCCGCAAGTAGATTTCGAGTGCGGCTTCGTCGAGCCGTTCCGAGTCACGCGTCTCGGCTGCCTCGTCGATCATCGTCGTCGGGTCTGTAGAGCTCGTGGCGTTCGCGATGGCGCCGAGCTTCGCCGGTGGGCGTCCGCGCTGCAAGCTCCCCGACGCGGGCTGGCAGAGCCACCCGTCAGCGGTGGTAGACCGCCTTGCGCACGAGGTGCGCCAGATTGCCGGGGGAGCGCACGTCGGCGATGAGGCGCAGCAGGCGCGACGGGCGGGCGTAGAACTCCACGTAGGCGCGCCGTTTCAGACGTGCCAGCTCCGTGCGGGTCATCTGCGGATGGGGAAGCTGGAACGTGCTGAAGTCCGACGTCCCCAGGTCGATGCCGTCGAGCAATCCCCCCCGCTCCAGCCGTCGCCAGTCCGGCGTTCCCGGGATGGGGATGTACGCCGAGAAGTGCGCCCGATCGAGCGGAAGCTCCCCGGCCAGGCGCACGGTCTGTTCCATGCCCTCCCGGGTGTCATCGAAGTGACCGAGGATGAAGTTCCCGGTCAGCCGGATTCCGGACGTCCGGGTCATGAGTTCCAGCCGAGACCGGATCGCCGCCACGTCCATCCCGCGCCCGGTGCGCGCGAGCATCCGGTCGCTCCCGAAGTCAACCCCGAAGGTGACGGCGTGGACCCCGGCCCGCCGCATCGCCGCGACGAGCGGCTCGTCGAGCTGGTCGAGGCGCATCCCGTTCGGGAAGGAGACGGGCACCCGCCACGGCGCCGACGCATACTCGTCGAGTAGCGCGTGCGCGTGGTCACGGTCGTAGCCGAAGCAGTCGTCGAGGAATTGGATCTCTCGAACACCGAACTCGTCCACCAACCGGCGCATCTCGGCGACGACGGTCGACGGCCGGATCGTTCGGATTCCCCGCCCGTGCACGGCGCGCGCGGCGCAGTAGGGGCACGGGTACGGGCACCCGCGCGTCGAGATCACCGGGCCGACCGGGAATCCGGCGGCGATGCCCCCGACCGGGGCGTTCGGATAGGCCGCCGGCGGCATCAGGTCGAGGGCGGGTGGCGCCAACCGATCGATGTCCGGAGACACGGGCGCCGGACCCGAGTGAATCTCGTCGCCGCAGCGATACGCGACCCCAGGGAGGTCACCGAGGTCGCCCTCGCGTTCCAGGACGTCGATCAGCGTGCAGAAGGACTCCTCGGCCTCGCCCCGGAGCACGTAGTCGATCTCCGGGCATATCCGCAGCAACGTCTCCGGCATACCCGACGCCAGGGGACCCCCGGCGACGACGATGGTCTCCGGTCGGCGAGCGCGGAGTCGACCCACGACTTCGGACAGCGAGGGCAGCGCGCCGCTGAAGACCTGGAAGCCGACGAGGTCCCAATCCCGGTGGAGAATCGCACGGCGCTTGCGTCGCACGCCCCGCTGTTCCTGGTCTAGCACCTCGACGTGGTGTCCGGCTCGCCGAAGCGCGGCGGCGAGGTACGCCAGGCCGAGCTTCGGGATGGCGGCCGTCCCGCCGTTGCTGCGGGGGAGGGGATAGCAGAGGAGGACTCTCACCGTGGCCGCCGTCGCTCGGAGAGAATCGACTCGATCTCTCGGACAACGGCGGCGGCCGACACGCCAGCCGACTCGGGGGGAGCGCCGGGTGACGACGAGGGCGCCGGCTCGAGGCGGACGACGCCGTCGACGTGGCGAACGACGCGGAGTCGGCCGGCGACGATGTCGTCGCGGATCCACGCCAAGTCCGGCGTCGCGACCTCCGTCCTCAGGTCGAACCGGTCGGCGGATTCCGGTCCTCTCCGCAGCGCCATCTCGGCGACGCGGCTCGACACGTCGAAGAGCCCCCGCGGCCCCGGCCGACCCTGATCTGCGGCGTCGCGGAGCGAGATCAGGTACACGTCGGCGGCGCGAGCGATCGTGCTCGGCGCCCCGTCCGCGAACCGGAGCGGGGCGGAGGCAGCGCACTCACCGGCGAGCACGAGGTACGCCCGGGTGCCTCCGACACAGACCCGTTCGCGGTCGTCCGGGCCGACGGCAGCGACGAGGGCGGGCGCGCGCGCCTCCCCGACGTTGCCGAGCGTCGTGACGACCAGGTGGCGGCCGCTCCACCAGAGGGTCAGCGGCAGGAGAAGCGCGGCGGCGATCCACGCGGACCGCTCCAGCTCCCGCGTCCGCACACGCCCCACGTTGTCGAGGGCGGCACACGCGAGCAGGCCGAGGAACCCGGCCAGCGAGCCGTGGAAGAAGCCGTTGGGCGTCAGCAGCGAGTACGGAAGCTCGACGGCCGCGTAGATCAGGAAGCGATTCGGCCGGAGGATGCTGAGAAAGCCGATCCCCGCGAGGATCACACCGAGCCGGAAGAGATTCACGCCGAGCACGGCGGGGATCCAGCTCCAATGCCCCGCCGCCAGCGCCTGCTCGACCATGTGACGCGCGAAGAACGCGACGTGATCGTTGATCGCATCGGCGCCGAACCACCACCGACCGAAGACGACCACGACCCCCGGGACCGCTCCGAGCGCCGTCACGATCGCCGGGCCGACCATCACCCGGAACCGGGCGGCACCGTCGCCACGCCAGTCCGGCGTCCGCCGCGCGTGGTCCACGGCCCAGAGCGCCGCCATGACGCCATTGACCGGATGGGAGAGCGCCGCGAGCACCAGCAACGCGTAGAAGGTCCGGCGACGGCCGGCCTCCTCGGCGACGTAGGCGAGCAGGACGAGAAGCAGTGTCGGCGCAATGAAATCCCACGACGCCTTGTCGAGCAGCGCCGGAGCGGCGCCGATCGCGAGGGCGAACACGAAACGCACGCCGGGCCGCAGCGTCCGCGCCGCGGGCGCACGCCAGACGACCCATGCCGCGGCCACCGTCCACCAGACGTTCATCACGGGTGCGAACGCGAGTGGCCACCGGAGAGGCACACCGTCCATCAGCAGGGGCGTGACCAACGCGAACCAGGGGAAGACCAACGCGGTCTGTGCGGCGATCGAAAGGCCGGTCGCTGCGCCGGTGCCGTCGGGCCGGAGCGCGGCCAGCCTGATGTCCCCGATCTGATCGATCGCCTGGAGCACCAGCAGATCGGTCAGGTGGGTCGCCCGGATCAACGCTTCGAGCACAGCGACGCCGGCGAGGACGCCGAGCGCAGCCCACAGGAGCCGGCGGAGCGACCGCTCGCCGAGCAGCTCCGGGCGGGCCAAAGCCAGGATCGGAAGCAGCCCCAACGCGAGCCACGCCGACACAGCTACCGCCCAGGCGCGCGGCGACCCGAAGTCGAGGCGGGCGAGCAACAGGACGATGCCGACGGCGAGCGTGATCGCCATGGCCCAACCTGCAGCCCGACTCCGCGTCGCGAGCGTCATGGTCGGCATTCCGGATCAGACGCCTCGCGATAGGGTCGGACCCTACCCGCCAGGACGTGTGCGAGGCGGAACCCCAAGTCGGAAACCCGCCGGAGCCCGCCCAACGAACGCGCCAACCGCCACGCGGTGCGGGGACGCCAATAGAACGCGACGTAGGCGAGGCGGTGGACCGCAGCGAGCACGGCGTCGGGCTCGGCGCTGAGATTGACGTCGGCGACCAGGTAGTCAGCGGCGCGGAAATCCCCCCGCCGTTCGGGCGGAATGCTCTCGTACAGCTCGGTTCCCGGCATCGCGAGCACGTTGAAGAAGAGCGCCTGGGTCAGGGGCACGCTCAAACTGTATCGCACGGTCTGCAGCATCTCCGACAGGGTCTCGCCGGGAAAACCGAGCATGAAGAAACCGTTGGTGTAGAGCCCGCGCCGGGCGGCGCCCTCGATGGCCCGCCGCGCGGCTTCCAGATCGATGTTCTTCTTGATGCGCCGCTGCATCTCGGGGCTGCCGGACTCGATCGCGAAGCTGATGAACTCGCACCGCGAGGCGACGAGGAGGTCGAGGAACTCGTCGTCGATGCGGTCGACGCGGACCCCGTTGGGGAACGCCGGCCGGAGTCGACCATCGGTGCGGCAGAAGATCTCCAGGATCCGCTTGGCGCGCTCGAGATCTGCGTTGAAGTTGTCGTCGAGGATCTCGACGACGCCGTCGCCGAGGCGGGACTCGATGACCCGAAGCTCGTCCGCCACGCTCTCCACGGACCGCCGACGTAGCACCTTGCCTTGGATATTGTGGCAGTAGGTGCAACGCCACGGGCAGCCGCGCGTCGTGACCAGGGTCGCGTACCGCCAGGGGCTGCGGGTGCTCATCGACCGGAAGCGTGCGTAGACGTCGAAGTCCACCAGGTCCCACGCCGGCATCGGGAGGGCGTCGATGACCGGCGAGGGCGCTCGCCGGGGCACATCCGGCCAGCCATCGACACCGGCGGGGAGCACACCGGGCAGGCGCAGCGGAGCACCGTCCATCATCGCCGCGAACAGCTCGGCGGCGATGGTCTCTGCCTCCCCGACGACAACGGCGTCGGCGCCCGTCCGAGTCAACGCGTCTTCCGGGTCGCCGGTCGCATGAGGCCCGCCGACGACCACCGGAAGCGAAGGGTCCCAACGCTTCACGAGGGCGACCAGCTCGGCGGCAGCGTCGATCTCCAAGGTCAGCGCGGAGATCCCGACGGCATCCGGCTCGAACGACCGGAGGGCCGTTCCGAGCGCGGCGCTGGGATCCCGAGTCGGACGGCAGTCGAGCAGCTCGACGGCGAACCCCGCACCTCGCAGGACGGAAGCGAGATAGAGCAACCCCATCGGGGGCACCATCGAGGGCATGTGTCGGCTCAGAAGGGCCGTCTTGATCAGCAGGATTCGCCGCATGGGACCGGACTCCGGATGCGGCCGATCAGCGACGCCAGGCCATGCCGTAGTCGTCCCGGAGAATCCGCCGGGCGACGACCATCTTGTGGACCTCATCGGGCCCGTCGTAGATGCGCGCCGCCCGCTCGTGGCGGTAGAGGAACGCCAGCACGGTGTCGTCGGTCATCCCCAACGCCCCGAGTGTCTGCACGGCCCTGTCCAAGACGCGGTTCAGGATGCCGGCGACGAAGAACTTGATCGTCGAGATCTCGGTCCGCGCCGCGTGAACCCCTTCTTCGTCGATGCGTTGAGCCGCTGCGAGCACACTCCAGCGCGCGGCGTCGATTTCGGCGCGCGACTCGGCGATCCAGTTCTGCACGGTCTGTCGCGTACCGAGTGGTCGGTCGTTCCCGATATCGCGGCTCGCAGCGCGGCGGCACATCAGGTCGAAGGCCCGCTCCGCGGCACCGATCCACCGCATGCAGTGGTGTATCCGGCCAGGTCCGAGTCGCTGCTGCGCGATCAGGAAGCCCGCTCCCCGGCCGCCGAGCATGTGGTCCGCGGGGACGCGGACGTCGGTGAGGCGGATCTCACCGTGGCTCGCCCAACCGCTCCCCACGTCTCCCATCACCGGGATGTTCCGAACCAGCTCGTACCCCGGCGTGTCGGTCGGCACCAGGAACATGCTCGCCTGGGAGTGGCGAGGCTGATCCGGATCCGTGACGGCCATCACGATGCAGAACGCGGCCCCATCGGCAGAGCTCGTGAACCACTTGTGGGCGTTGATGACCCAATCGCCTTCGTCGATGACCGCAGTCGCCGCCAGGAGCGTCGGGTTCGAACCGGCCATCCCGGGCTCCGTCAGCCCGAAGCAGCTCCGGATCCGGCCGTCGGCCAGGGGCTGCAGCCATCGCGCCTGCTGCTCGTCGTTGCCGAACTCGGAGAGGATTTCGATGTTCCCGGCATCGGGAGCCTGGGCACCGAACACGTAGTGTCCCACCGGCGACCAGCCGAGGGCCTCGCTGACGGCGCCGTGTCGCAGCAGCGAAAGCCCCATGCCGCCGTGATCCACCGGTAACTGAGGGGCCCACCATGCCCTGTCCCGGACCTCGGCGCGCAGCGCCTGGATGTCCGCATTCCCGTCGATGTCCTGGTCTTCCAGGACCGCCTTCTCGATCGGGACCACATGCCGGCGCACGAACGTGCGCATCTCCTCGAGGGTGGCTTCGAATTCCGGCTCGAATCGGTACATGGTCACACGACGGTGAGGGCGGGCGGCTGACGCGGTCTCGAACGCCGCGGGATCAGCCACGATGGGCTGCCATCCTTACCCCAGCGACCGGCCCCTAGAAAGCCCGAGTAGCGGCGGCGGGGGATGCCTCAGCGCGGGGGACGCTGCCGATCGGCGAACCAGCTCCGGTAGCTGGTCATCCGGTCGCGCTGTGCGCTCGGCGCGTGGCGGTCGCACGGCGCGTACTCCTCGCTCCCCGGATCCGCCGACCAGCGAATCTCGACGCAATCGTTCGGATTGTAGGCCATCTCGAAGAGAGTTCGGCGGGCGACCACGTCGGCCAGCGTGAGGCTCCACCGACTCCCGTCGCTGCGCGTGTACGCGAACTCGCGGGCGGCGAGCTCCGTGTCGAGCAACGCCTCGAGCTCCCCGATCGCGGCACCGAGCGCCTCGCCGGAGGTCGGGAAGCCGTAGCGTTCCGGTGCCCGACGGACCCGCTCCGGGAACTGGTAGACCGTATCCACCGAGATCAGCAGGCGCATGTCCCGGGACGGCGTCGAGAAGTCCTCCCACGGGCCCGACGTCTCGAAGATCGCGTACCCGGTCGGCATCTCGACCGTCGAATACCGGTGCGCGGCCATATAGGCCTCGCCGTTGTCGACGCTGGTCAGGCGTCGCGACACCGACTCGTCGAGGGCGTCGACGAGGGAGACCAACATGGCGCGGGGATCGAGCGGCCGTGGATTGATGATCGCCTCCATCCGCCCGTAGAAGTCGTCGATCGTCCCTTCGTACTGCTCGAGCGAGAATGGCGCGAATCCGGACCGCTCCGTGATCTCGCCGTTGGCGAGGCTGACGGCCGTCCCGGCACGGGCGTCGTAACGCAGCGGGCGATAGGCCTTGAAGCCGGCCCCGACGTCTTCGGTGTCCGGGCTGAACAGGAAGGAGCCGCGCCAGAACCGACGCCGGCCGACGGTCCCGTCGGGCTGCGCGTCGGCGCCGATCAACACGCCGTAGCGGTCGGTGGCCTGGGGCAGCCAGCCCGCGATGACCAGCAGGTGCCCGTAGGGGTCTGCGTAGAGCGTCCCAGGCCGCAGGGTGTCTCGCCGCAGGGGCACCGGATAGAAGTCGGTGTCGTCGTCCATCGGGTGCGTTCGGCCGCTCGCCGAGTGGACACCGCTGCGCACCGAACGCCGGGCGAAGTGCTGGAACGCGTCGACATCGTCAACGTCCGCGCGCTCCATCAAGTTGGTGCTCAGGTCCTGGCACCGCGGTGGCGAACCGGCCCGGCCCCGATTACAGCGCCGAAACCCGTAGGGCAGCCCGGCCTTCCAGGCGAAGTAGGCCCGCAGCATGTAGGGCAGATCCGCGCAGTCGGGTTGCAGCTCGAGGCGGGAGTCCTCGTCCTGACCGTAGTAGTCGTAGAGGAGGTTCCGGACCGGATCACGGGTGAGTTCGTGCATGCTGGTCCACGTCAGATCCTCGTCGGCGGGATACGAGAACAGGCTCTCGACCCACAGCGCGTAGAGGTTCTCGTAATCTTCGCTCCACTGGTTGCGGACCTCCCAGACCGGGCCGGGGCCGGGGACCGCCGCCGGCGGACGCGCGCTGACAACGGCGCGCTCGCACCCGAGGATGCGATCGCCATCGCCGACCACGATCGACCACGTGCCCCGCGTCGGTGCCGGAATCTCGGCGACGACGGAGTACGGAGGGCCGCCGAACCGGCGAACCTCGGGAACGTGGCGCACCCCGTCCGGATCCACGAAGGCGATCTCCACCGAGCCCGGGTCCGTCGTGCGCGTCGCGAGCACCCGTAGCGGCTGCCGCTCGTTCGGGCGCCGCGGGGCGACGACGACGAACGCATCGTCGGTCTCCACGCAGGTCTCTCCGGCGGCGGTCGTCGGCGCGGGTCTACGACGCTCGGCGACGCCGTCGAGCGCGACGCCAGGGGTGCCGCCGATCACCGTGACCCGGGTCAGGCGCTCGACGAAAGCCCCGCGCGAGCTGCCGCGACCGATCTCCAGGTCGCTGACCGTGATCCGATCGACCTCCGAGAGCGTCTCGACGTCCGGATCGACCGCGGTGTCGGTCTCGTCACACGGGGTGACGTACTCGGCGAACGCGTGGATCGCCATCGGCACGCCCTCGTCGTTGCGGCCGAGGTAGAGCATGATGTGACCCGGAAAGTGCAGCAGCACCGCGCCGCGCTCCGCGGCCGCGTCGATCAGCAGCATGCGCTCGTGCTCGCTCGGGGCGCCGGAGACGTCGATCGAGAACGACCCCGCCCGGGCCTGCCAGGCGCTGAAGCGGGGCAGCCGGATGCCGAAGCTCTCGAACACGTCCATCAGGAACCGCGAGCAATCCCGTCCGCTGCTCTGACCGCCCCAACCGTAGGGGGTGCCGAGATATGCGAACGCTTCTTCGAGCAAGGCGCGGCGCGTCAGGTTGCGCACGGTCGGCTCGCCGATGGCAGACGGAACGACGACGGACTCGGCGAAACCCGCGGCGTGAGCGACGATCGCTCTGCTCGGATCGCCGTCAACGGCCGCCACCGATATGCCTGCGGCGAGTTCGATGCCAGCGACGGGGAACGCGTCTCTGAGCTCGATCCGGGGCCCGCCGACGATCACCACCGCCAGAGCGTCCGGCACCGGCGGCGACAAGGGCGCGTCGGCCGCGATCCACCCCGTCGTGTACCCGGCCCGGACCAGGACCATGTCTCCCGGCGCCGATGCGAGGACCTGGACCGGTTCTTGAGCCCGCACGGTGCTGCAGTTGTTGCGGTCGAACCGGAGGTCGAGCGACGCGGTGTAGAAGCTCCCGGACCAAGGCGCACAGCGAACCGGGATGTCGGCCAACGCGACCCGGAGCGAGGGGCGGAGCTCGAACGGTTCGCCGGACACGGTCCGCGAGATCAACTCGTCGGGGACTCGCGAACCATCGACGGCGAGGTAGCGCCCGTCGGCGAAACGCTCGGCGAGCCACGCGAGTCGCTCCGCCACCTCGGCGCGGACGTCGTCTGTCGACGGAGCCGTGCGCAGATCGACGCGAGCGATCGGGGGGCCCTCAGGGTGGGAGTACGACGCGTCGAGGGCCCGAGCCCCGGCGGGGTCGAGCAGGACTTCGTCCAGGTCGGCGACCTCGCCGACGCGGCCCAGCCAGTAGTCGAGCGTCTCGTGTTCCGGACGCACCCGCGGCAGGGGCGACGGCGCGGTGACGCGCGCGACGCAGATTTCCGGCGGCGGCGGGAGCGCCGCCTCGCCGTCGATACCATCGGAGCCGTCGGTGACCGACTTCGGGTTGCACGCGCACAGCACGACGACAGCGAAGATCGACAGCAGCGGGAAGGCGGGGCGCACGAGATCCGGGTCGTGGGGTCGTTCTCGAGATCCGCGACAACCGGAACGGCGCGCCTCGGGCGCCCAGGTGGATCGGCCACCAGGCGGGGCGTGCGGCCATTCGGCGAGCGGTGTCGCACGGCACATTACTGGCGGAACGCGATCAATGGAATTTTAGTAGCGGAGTCACGCCCCCCGCGCCACGCACCGGATGCCCTCCCTTCTCGCATCAGCCAGAGTCTACGCCGACCGCCGCATGTCCCTGCTCTTCGTGCTGGGCTTCAGCAGCGGGCTCCCGCTGCTGTTGGTCTTCGGCACGCTGACGGCGTGGCTCTCCGAGGTCGGGATCGACAAGTCGACCATCGGCGCGTTCGCCCTCGCCTCGGCGCCGTACAGCTTCAAGTTCCTGTGGGCGCCGCTGATCGATCAGGCTCGGCTGCCCGTGCTGCGGCGGCTCCTGGGCCAACGGCGCTCGTGGATGTTGGTCTCCCAGCTCGCCCTGATCGCGGCGATCTGCGCCCTCGCGTCGGAGCGAGACATCCTCCGCCGCGGGCCCGC
>CAZFPM010000005.1:25926-50938 GCA_964520965.1 uncultured Myxococcales bacterium | reverse complement strand
CGTTCTCGGACCCGAGCGAGAGCGTCGCACGCACGGGGACCCTGGCCGTCGTGGTCGCCTTCCTGTCGGCGACGCAGGACGTGGTCCTGGACGCCTACCGGGTGGAGATTCTGGCGCCCTCCGAGCAGGCGGCCGGCTCCGCGGTCTTCGTGTTCGGCTACCGGGTGGCGATGTTGGCGGCAGGAGCCGGCGCCCTCTTCCTCGCCGCGTGGTTCGAACACGGCGGACAGGTCTCGGCGCTGTCGTGGCTGGCCACCGCCGCCGGCAGCGCAGCGTCTCCCTGGGCGCTGACCTACGCCGTGATGGCTGCGCTGATGGGCGTCGGCGTCGTCGGAACGCTCCTGGCATCGGAGCCCAGGCACGCCGAGCGCGAGGCAGTGGTGGGCCCCTGGCTCGACCGGGTCACCACCGTCGTGACCCGCGCCGTGATCGAGCCGTTCCGCGACTTCGCGAAACGCGACGGATGGATCGCGATCCTCCTCTTCGTCGTCTTGTTCAAGCTCGCGGACGCCCTCGCTGCCGCGATGCAGAACCCCTTCCTGCTGGAGATCGGTTTCGCCAAGGAGCAGATCGCCGCGATCGCCAAGACCTTCGGGCTCGCCGCGAGCATCGCCGGGGCCCTCCTCGGCGGTCTGCTGGTCAAATCCCTCGGGCTGCGGCGATCGATCTGGATCACCTGCGTTGCGATGATGGTGTCCAACCTGGTCTTCGCCGCCCAGGCCGTCGTCGGAGCCGACGCCTCGTTTCTGGTGCTGACGATCAGCGTCGAGAACCTGATCGGCGGCTTCGGTACCGCGACGTTCGTCGCCTACTTGAGCCTGCTCTGCAACGTCCGGTTCACCGCGACCCAGTACGCGCTCCTTACGTCGCTGTCCTCGGTCGGTCGCACGCTCTTCGCGGCAGCGTCCGGTGTCGCGGCCGAAGCGTACGGCTGGGTCGGGTTCTTCGTGTGGACCACAGCCGCCGGCATCCCAGCCCTGCTCCTCTTCGCCCAGATGGACCGGCGGAGACGCACCGGTGTCGAGTCAACCGCCGAATGACCCCCCGGCGGCGCCCGCGACCCTCGCCACCTCGGCGAGCGCGCCTTCGAGCACCGGCCAACGCGCGTCCGTGGCGAGCCGGGCAACGGCCTGGCGCGCTTGGCCGGTGGTGCCCTCGGTGCGCAACGGATCCGGCCCCAGCGCAGCGTGGTAGTCACGGAAGACGATCTGGGCCAGGCAATCGTCTTCGTCGAGCTCGTCGTAGGGTGCGACCTGGATGCGACCGTCGCCGAGATAGGAGACGAACCCGCCCCGCTCGCGCACCACGTCGAAACCGAATCGGCGGGCGACGGCTTGCCACGCCGCGTCCAGCGTCCGGAGCGCTGCTTGCTTGGGAGCGGTCAACCCGGCGCTCCGGCCGTGTCCGGACGCTCTCCGTGTTCCGGTCGGGCCCGGAGTGACTCATACAAGCACTTGGACATGTAATCGGCTCCATGGGACCTACGCTCCTCGACAGGTACACCGGCTCGTCGCGTCGCGCCTGCCCAGGTCCGGTCGGTGGTTGTCCTGCAGAAGCGCTCGCGGTACTCCACGGGGTACCCTCCGCGCTCTCGACGCGCTCTCAACCAGGCGCGACCGCCGCCGATCCCCGCTGCCGATGTCAACGCAGACCCGCCGGACCTTCCTCCTCGTCGTCCTCGTCGTCCTCGCCACTCCCGCTTCCGGGTGCGAGTCGGCCGAAGAGCAGCTCACGACGATTCGGGACCGAATCGAGGACGCCGTCCTCGTGATGGCGTCGGAGGACGCCCAGCGCGCGACTGCGTTCGAGGCCATCGACCAGCTCGCGCCGAGCGGGAATGCGTGCACAGCCGACATCGCCGTGCTCGAGCCCGGAGACGCGCGGTTCGACATCGTGTCGTCGGCCGAGGTCGGCGACACTCCGGGTCCGACGCGGGCGGTCTTTCGCAACAAGCGCCGGGAGCTGTTGGCCGAGATCATGCTGATCCAGCAGCCCACCCACGCCCAGGTCGCCGCGCTGAGCGAGCGGACGGACGTCTTCGTGTCGCGCCCGGCGTGGGACGCCACGGTGGTGGCGACGGACCTCACGCGGCCGAGTTGGGACGCCGAGCATGGGTTCACGCCGGGATTGGTCGAGGGGCGGATCGGCGTCTGGGATTACGAGAACGGCCGGGTCGTCTGTGTCGGCGGAGTGACCGCCACCAACAGCCCGGACGTGATCGACCGAACGCGCACCGACGACGCGGTCAGGAGTCGGTTCGAAGCCGATGCGACGGCCTACCTCCTCGAAGACCTCGAACAGCAGGTGCTGTCGTCAGCCGCTGAGACCGTCGCCGCAGTCGCCGCCAGCGAGTGACGGGCGCCGATCACTGATCACCGACGGCTTGCTTGCGGGGAAGCCGAATCTCGAACGTGGTTCCCTCGCCCGGCTGGCTGCTGGCCGCGATCGCCCCGCCCATCAGCTCGACGAATCGGTGGGTGATGGTGAGGCCGAGGCCTGTTCCGCCGTACTTTCGCGACGACGACGCGTCGGCCTGGTAGAAGGCGTCGAACACGTGGGCGAGTTCGTCTTTGGACATGCCGATGCCGTCGTCGCTGACGCGGAGGAGGCAGTCGTCGCCCGCTGGCTCGAGCTCCAGGGTGATGAATCCACCGTCGGTGAACTTCCCGGCGTTGGAGATCAGGTTCAGGAGGCATTGACGGAGTCGGAGGCGGTCGCATTCGACCGTTTCGACCTCGGTGCTCGCTTCGACGATCAGCGAGTTTCCGTGCCGCGCGAGGATCGGCTCTACGCTCGCCTTGACGGCGCCGAGCAACTCGTGGATCTCCACGTCTTCGAAGACCAGGTCGATGTGCCCAGCCTCGATCTTCGAGAGGTCGAGCACGCCGCTGATCAGCGTCAAGAGGTGGTCGGCGGCGTCGAGGATCCGACCGAGGTCGTCGCAGTGCCCGCGGTCGTCGACGTCCTCGTGCATCATCTCTGCATAGCCGATGATCGCGGTGAGCGGCGTGCGCAGCTCGTGGCTCATGTTGGCGAGAAAGCGGCTCTTGGCGAGGTTCGCAGCCTCGGCCGCCTCGCGCGCGGCCTCGATCGCCTCGGTCGCCTCACGGCGGTCGGTGATGTCTTCGGAGATCCCCAGCAGAAACGCCGGCTCGCCCGTCTCCGGATTCAGGAGCGGCACCTTGCGCGTGTGCAGGTACCGCGTCCCCGTCGCCGTGTGGATCGGCTCCTCCGGGATGTCCAGGAGCTCGCCCGAGGCGAGCACAGCTCGGTCCTTGCTCGTGAAGAAGTCCGCTTCGTCGGGCGGGAAGAAGTCGTAGTCGTTCTTCCCGATCAGGTCGTCACGGGCGAACCCCAGCAGCTTCTCACCCGCCCGGTTGAAACGGACGAAGCGGAGCTCTTCCGCCTCCTTGATGAAGAGCATGTTCGGAATATTCTCCACCACGGCCTCGAGGAACGCCGTCTGCTCGCGCAACACGTGCTGCGTCCGCTCCAGCGCACCGTGATTGTGGTCCGGGTGTGCGAACGACACGATCGACAAGGGCTCCGCCGCACGCGGATCGCCGATCGGCGTCACCGACACCTCGGTGGAGTACACGGTCGACCCGATCTCGAAGTCGCAGATCGCCAGCACCTGCGGAGTACCCTCGACGCGCGCGAGCTCGACGGCCGACGCGAGCTCCGCACGCCATGTCGTCGGATCCCCCGCCCGCAAGGTCGCCTCGAGACCCTCGACCTCCGGCAGGCGGTACGAACGGCGAACCGTGAGCCGACGGTCCACCACCACGGCGAGGGGCGAGAAGGTGTCCAGGACGGCGTGATCGACCAGATCCCATGAAAGACGCCCCTCCTCGCCCGTCCGAGCAACGCCCACGTGCGCGAGAAACGCGGCGATCGCCTCGTCGAACGATAGACCCTGTTCCACGGCTCCAGCAGGTTCCTTCACGGTGTCCCAGCGCAGCGAAGGGGGGGGTCGTGCGGGCCCAGCGACTCCCCGGCGCGACCCGAACCGGTGACGGTGTGACCTCAATCTACCAACGGCCGGCCGCTCCAGCAACGACGAGAGTCGCGAACTCGGGGTTGACACCCGATTGGCTCGGTGGTCGAATGGTCGGACCAATCAACCAGTCGGGTCCGCCGTGTCCTTCATACCGATCAAGCGCATCCGGATCGCCGACCAGGTCGCTGCGGCGATCCGCGACGCGATCGTCGGCGGACGATACGACCCCGGAGACTCGCTCCCCGCCGAGCGCGACCTCGCCGAGCAATTCGGCGTCAATCGCTCGTCCGTCCGCGAAGCGATACGACGCTTGGAGTCCTGGGGGCTCGTCGTCGTCCGCCACGGCGGCGGCACCCGGGTCGCAGACTTCCTGGCCAGCGCGAACCTGCACATCCTTCCATTCCTTCTCGCTCCGAAGGGGGAGCTCGACGTCGATCTGTTGCGCGATCTGCTCGACCTGCGGGTCATGATCGTCACCTGGACCGCGGCCCGCGCTGCGGACCGCGCCGGCCCGGTCGACGCCGACGCCCTCGCCGAGGTCCTCGAGCGACTCGACCAGACAGACGACATCGCGCAGCGCCAGGAGATCGACTTCGAGTTTTTCGAGCGGCTGGTCGCGATGACCGACAACCGGGTCCTGATCCTCCTGATCCACGCCGTACGGAGGGTCTACCTCCAGAACCGGGACCTCTTCCTCCGGCTCTACGCCGAGCAGGTCTTCGACTCCGAGCCCCTCTGGGCCGCCGTCAATGCGATCCGCGCTGGCGACACCGAGGGAGCCGGCGACGCGATGCGCCGCTACGCCCAGGTCTTTCTCGCAGGCCTCGAATCATGACGAACGCCCCCGACAACGAAGCCATCGCCCTGGCCCGCGCCGCCCAAGCCGAGTGGGGCGCCACACCGGTCGGTGACCGCGTGCGCCGATTGCAGCCCGCCGCCGACCGGATCCGGCGGGACATCCAATCGTTCGTCGATGTCGTCGTCGAGGAGAACGGCAAACCCGCCGTCGAGGTCATCGCCCACGAGCTCCTCCCGGTGGTTGCCTACGTCCGGTGGCTCGCCGGCGCCGCCTCCGGGTTGCTCGCGCCAACACCCCGCCGGGTCACCTGGGCCCCGCATCGACGCGTAACCGTGCGTCGGCGCCCGTTCGGGGTCGTGCTCGTCATCTCGCCCTGGAACATCCCCTTCCTGATCCCGTTCACCCAGGTCTTCGCCGCACTGGCCGCCGGAAATGCAGCCGTGCTCAAGCCTTCGGAGATCACACCCCGTTGCGGCGACCTCGTCGCGGCCGCCCTCGCCGAGTGCGAGCTCCCCGCCGGCCTGTTCACGATCGTCCACGGCGCCGGCGACGTCGGCGCCGCCCTCCTCGAACAACGCCCCGACAAGGTCACCTTCACCGGCTCCGTCGCCACCGGACGAAAGGTGATGGCCGCCTGTGCAGATCACCTGATTCCGGTCGGACTGGAGCTCGGCGGCGTCGACGCCCTCATCGTCTGTGAGGACGCCGACCTCGAGTACGCCGCCTCCGCGATCGCCTGGGGCGGCACTTTCAACCACGGCCAGGTCTGCGCCTCGGTCGAGCGCGTGCTCGTCCACGCCTCGGTTCACGACGATCTCGTCGATCGCGTCGCCGACAAGATGGAGCGGATCGACCGGCGACGAGAGCTCGGCCGCGTCACCTTGCCGCGTCAGCGCGACGTCATCGACGCCCACCTCGCCGACGCGAACACGCGCGGGGTGACCGTCAACACCGGGGGACGCTGGTTCGACGAACAACGACTGGAGCCGACCCTGCTGTCCGGTGCCGCCACCGCCGAAGCGCTCGCCTGGCGCGACGAGACCTTCGGGCCGGTCGTGGTCGCCCGGCCGTTCACAGACGATGGCGAGGCCGTCCGCCTGCACGACGAGACCCCCTACGGACTGACCGCCTCCGTGTTCAGCGCGAACCTAGATCGCGCCCGTCGACTCGCAACGCGCCTTCGCGCCGGCAACGTCGCCATCAACGAGATCGCCGCCTACCACTACAGCCAACCGGAGCTCCCGTGGGGCGGAGTCGGCGCCTCCGGGTTCGGCCGCAGCCACGGACCGGAGGGCCTGCTCGACCTCACCTGGTCGCAGGTCATCGACGAGAGCGCCCTCGGCGCCGCCGAGCCCAAACGCCCCTGGTGGTACCCCTACGGCCACGAGCAGGTTCGGGCGTTCACCTCTCTCGTCGACGCCACGGCAGCGACAGGCCTGCGCGACCGACTCGCCGCCCTGGCCGCAACCGGCCGCGGCGTCGCCTCGATCCTCACCCGCGCTCCCCGGAACTGAGCCATGGGCAGCCCGACCCTGCGGCGCGACAACGCCCCACGCTTCCCGCGCGCCCGCGGCGGACACGTCGAGAGCTGGTTCCTCCGCGCCAACCACCCCATCGAGCCTCGGTCGTTCTGGCTCAAGGCGACCGTCCTCGTCCGCCCCGGCGGCAGCTCGGTCTCGGAGGTCTGGTGCAGCCTCTTCGACGGCGATCGCACCGTCGCGGCGAAGGACACCCTGCCCCTCGATCCGGACGACTTTCACCCCGAGGGCACCGAGATCTCGCTCGGAGGCCGGGTGTTCGGACTCCGACCCGAGGCCGGACGACTGAAGGGGGCTCTCGCCAGCGGCGCGGGCAAGCTCTGCTGGGACCTCGAGTACGCCCGTGACCCCTCGCCGCTCGGCGATCCGTTGTGCATGTTGCCGACCCCGCGACTCATCGACGCCCCGTTCCCCAAGAACAAGGTCCTGACCCCGACGCCCCTCGCACGCTTCGAGGGGACCGTCCGCTGGGGCCGCTCGAAGTGGGACGTCGGTGGCTGGTGGGGCATGCAGGGGCACAACTGGGGCGCCGAGCACTACCCGGTGTACGCCTGGGGCCAGTGCGTGTTCCTCGACGCGCGCGGCGAGCCCTTCTGCGTCGCCGAGGGAGGCTCCGGGCGGATCTGGCTCGGCGACCGGACATCGCCCATGCTCTCGCTCCTCGTCGTGCGACGGGGCCAGCGGGAGTTCCGATTCGACCGGCTCGTCGATCGCTGGAACCACCGCCCGCGTGTCGACTTCCCCGAGTGGACGCTGACCGCGAGCGGTCGGGACGGCGATGCTTCGATCGCCATGCGCGGACTCCCCGAACGCATGGTCTGCCTCGGATACGAGAACCCGAAACGCGCCATCTCCTACTGCCTGAACTCGAAGACCGCGGCGGTCACGCTGCGCGTCAACCCCGTCGACGGCGACGCCTTCGAATGCCGTAGCGCGTGCGGTGGAGCCCTCGAATTCCTGCAATCCGACCCGGAACCCCGCGTCGGGCCGATCTGCTGAGGCCGTCATGGGAGTCTCCTTCTTCGAGCGCATGAGTGGACGCCTCGCCGACGACGAGGGCGGCGGCCACTTCGTCGACTTCGACATCAAGTGCGAGACCACGCACCTCAGCGCGCTGCTCCGAACCGGCGAGACACGCATCACCGGCGTTCTTCGAATCGTCCCGTGGGCCACCGACGTACCCGCCGACGGGGCGCTCCGTGTCTCGCCCGCCGAACGAACCCTCTCCTACACGCTCCGTTTCGCCGGGGACGATGGCTCTCCGCTGATCCTCGAAGGTCGCAAGGACTTCGATTGGCGCCGCCCACTCGAGTCGATGACGATCATGCGGACCATCGTCCGCGCCGACGAGCCGGGATCGGAGCCGATGGCGTCGGGGCCGATGACCTTCGACAACAACGACCTGCCCGCTTTCCTGGCCGGCTTCTCGCCCCACGCAGCGATGCGCCACGGCGACCTCGCCGGTCCCGCCGCCGAGGGGCTGCCGGCGCCGCCCGCCATCGACGCCGAAGACGCCGAGACCCTCTTCGCGCTGGCCGAGGTGTTGATCGCTGCCGGCGAGCACGTCCCGGCCGTCGACGACGCTACCCGCGAGCGCCTCGAGGGCATCATCCCCGCGATGCCGCCGCACTTCCGCGCCGCCCTCACAGCCGGGCTCCGCGGCCTCGACGCCGCCGCGATCGCGCGGCGTGGTCGCCGCTTCGCCCGCCTGGGCGTGGGGGCGCGCACCAAAGTCATCGCCGCCATCGAGCGCCACGGCGGCAAGACCTGGATCCAGGGGCTGTGGATGCCGATCGCCCTCGCCCACTTCGGTCGCGGCGACTACCTGGGCTCCATCGGGATCGAGCCCCAGCTCCCCCCGGCCGCGGAGAAGCCCCCGCGCTACATGGCCAACGTGATGCCCCCGGAGGACCTGGAAGCCGAGACCGACCTACCCTGCGACGTCGTCATCATCGGCTCCGGAGCGGGCGGCGGACCTGTCGCGGCCACCCTTGCCGAGCGGGGGCTCGCCGTCGCGGTGGTCGAGGAGGGGCGGTACGCCGGCCGCCGGGAATTCAGCGGCGACATCGAGCAACGCATGTTCTCGCTCTGGCGTGACCGGGGCATGAACCTCGCGCTCAGCAATGGCGTCGTCTCCGTGCCAACGGGCGCCACCGTCGGCGGAACCACGACCATCAACTCCGGCACCTGCCTCAGCCCGCCCGACTCGCTCCTCCGCGAGTGGCGGGCCGCGGGGTTCCCCGAGGACTTCGAGCCCGACCGCTTCATCCGGTGGCTCGACCGCGCCGCCGACGAGATCGGCGTGACCGACGCCGACCCGAAATGGATCGGAAGGATCGGCGAGATCGTCGCCCGCGGCGCCGAAGCCCTGCGCGTAGAGGGGCACGACGTCGAGCACGGCCCCCTTCCACGCAATGCGCCGGATTGCGACGGTCAGGGCACATGCCAGTTCGGCTGCCCGACCGACGCCAAACGGTCATCGAACGTGAGCTGGATCCCGCGCGCCCTGCGGGCCGGTGCGCATGTGTTCACGGGAATGCGGGTACGCCGGATCCTCACCCGCTGCGGCAGAGCGGTCGGCATCGAGGCCCATGGTCAGGATCGGTACGGAGCCCCAAGGCGATTGCGCCTGCGCTCCCGGGCCGTCGTCGTCGCCGGCGGGACACTCATGTCGCCGTTGCTGTTGCGGGACAACGGCGTTCGGCTCCCCCGGCTCGGCCGCGGGCTCTCCATCCACCCCGCGGTGGGTGCCCTCGCGATGTTCGGTGAACACCTCGAGTCGCCCTGGAAGACCATTCCGCAAGGGTACGGCATCGCCGGTCTCGTCGACGAGCGGGTTCGGTTCGAGGGCTCCACCTCGCCCCCACAATGGGCCGCTGCCCTGCTTCCTCAGCACGGACCCGAGCTCACACGCTGGATGGACGCATGGAACCAGGTCGGGCACTTCGGGTTCATGGTTCGCGACCGCAACGTCGGCTCCGTCGTCCGAGGGCGGGGAGGACACCCGCTGATCCGGTACCGGATCACCCCCGACGTCGCCGCCCTTCTTCAGGCCGGCACCGCGACCCTCGCCGAGCTCCTGATCCGCGGCGGCGCCGAGGAGGTCGTCTGCGGCGTGGTCGGCGCCCCGGTGCTCCGCTCGGTCGACGAGGCGCGGGCGCTGACCGACCGGCACATCCGGATTCCACAGTACCGGGTCATCGGGTTCCATCCCCTCGGCACGTGCGCGATGGGCGCGGACTCCGACCGCGGCGTGGTCGACTTCGATCACCGGGTCTTCGGCTGGCGCGACCTCTACGTCGTCGACGGATCGACGGTTCCGACCTCGCTGGGCGTGAACCCGCAGCTCACGATCATGGCCATGGCGCTCCGGGCCGCCGAGGGGATCGCCGAGGCGCTCCATTGAGACCCCCACCGCGAACCGCGCTGCCGACTCGCCGGTAGGACTGGCCCTCCGACCCCGAATCGGCGAGGATTCGGCGCCATGTTGTGGAAGCTCCTCATCTCCGCGCTCCTCGCCGCCCCGGCGATCGGTGGCATCCTCGAAGCCACGCCGAACGAGTCCGCGGCCACGCGCCTCGTGCTCGTCGCCCTGGTCGCCATGGTCTTCGGCTACCACCGCAACCTCGTCGGTGACGACGGACGGCTGGGCCTGACGCGGGTGTCGATCCCCAACGAGACCGACATGCGCGTCCGGTACACCATCTGGGGACTCCCGCTGTCGGACGCGCGCCGCGTCAGGGTCGGCGTCGACGCCAGGCGCCGCGTGCGTAACCACCCCGTTCGCGCGACGATCGCCGAACTGTTGCCGGCATTCGCTCGCTCGCTCCTCAAGCGGTTCGGCGTGTGAGCCTCCCTCGCCCGCCATCGACTAGGGTGCGCGCGGCGCGGCGTGCTGCTGGCGCTGTCTCGCTGCTCGTCCTCTCGGGCTCCCTCCTGACCGCGTGCGGCGCGAAGGCTCGCGTCGACGCGCTCGGCGAGGCCGTTGCGCTGATCGATTTCGCGGGAGACGCCGCGGCGGCCGCCACCGCCGATGCGCGGAAACACGACGCCTTGGCCGCAGCGCGCGCGGCGGTCGCCGGGGCCGTCGGCGACGCCTACCCGGACCCCGACCGTTTCCGGCGTCAGGCCTTCCTCGCCGCCGTCGCGACGGACGATATCGCTACCGCAGCGCTCCTCGTCCACTTCTGGCAACCCGAACCGACGGACACGGGGGCGGTCGCCGCGTACGTGCGCCTGCTGGGACTGACCGGGCGCGCCGATGTCGCCGTCGAACTGGCTTGGGACGCCGTCGTCGCGACCCCGGAGCTTCGCGCGACGCTCGTGCCCGTGTGGTACGAGGCGCTGGCGGCCGACAACGAGCTGATGCCCCCACCGGACCCCCCGTTCACGCCCGGCAGCCGCGTCACAGCGTTGGAGCCGTTTCAGGGGTCGAGCAGCGTGATCTTCAAGGTGCGTCGAGGCAGCGAGACCGTCGGCGTGTTCAAACCCCATCAGACCGTCCGCCACCAATCGTATCGCGGCGAGATCGCGGCCTACCGCCTGTGCGCACTGATCCGTTGCACCCTGACGATCCCGAGCAGCCGGGAGGCCCGCGTCCGGGAGTCCGACTTCCGGGCCCTGACGGGGCTCGGCCCGCGCGATCCGACGACGTTCTACGCGCGCAACTCCGACGTGGTGTTCTTCACCGACGACGAAGGCACCCGTTGGCTGTTCGGCGTCGTGAAGGACTGGGTCCCGGACTTCTGTCGCTTTCCGATCGAGTACGTCGACGTGTGGGAAACGCTCGTCCGGGTCGGCGCCGACCCGGAGCGGCTCCGCGGCCGTTCGGTCCGGCAGGTGCTCGCTGAGCTCGACGGCCGCGAGCGCGGCTTCTACCGACGGATCGTGGCGCGGGCCGAGGACACCAGCGCCTACGAGCTGGCCCGGCAGCTCTCCGAGCTCCATGTCTTCGACCTGCTGATCAACAACTTCGACCGTTACCAGCCCGACTGGTACGGCATGAACGCCCACTGGACCGACGGCCGTTTCGTCGCGATCGACAACGGGGCCAGCTTCCACACCACCGAGGAGTTCAACTGGCGCGCCGTGCAGCGGCGAATCAGACCCGTCCAGGTGTTCTCGCGCTCCATGATCGACGCCCTCCGGTGGATGGACGACGAGGCCGCGTTCGGGCTTCTCTTCCCGCCGAGCCCGTTCCACGACGACGACGACGACCGATTCGCCTGCTTCGTCGAGCGACGCGAGTGGCTGTTGGCATACGTCGACGGACTCGTCGCGGAGCACGGCGAGGACGCCGTGTACCTCTTCCCATGATGATCGTCGTCCCGTCACGAGCGGTCGTCGCCGCCCTCGCGCTCACGCTGGGCGCCTGCGCCGCGCGCTCCGACCTCCCGGATGTGACCGTCAGCGACTCCGGGTGCACCATCGAGACCCTCGACGGCGCGACCTCCGAGGGCACCGGGCCGATCGTGCTCGGCGAGGACCGCCACGGCGACCTGGTCGTGGCCGCCGCCAACGGTGGCGTCGTACGGGTCGATCGGGTCGATGCCCGGGGTAGGCTTCGCGCGGTCGGCTCCGTTGCGGGCGGCGACCGGGGGCCGCTCGTGCCGCTGGCAGTCGGCCAGAGAGGCGATCGCGTCATCGTCGTCGCGGCGACTCCGGACGAACGTCGTCCGTACGTGTACGCGATCGACCCGGATCTCGGCGTCGAGGCGCTCACGCTATCCAGTCGCGTCGACGAGCTCGGTGCGCGCATCGACGCCGTTGTCCCCGGACCCGCCGCCGACGACGACGTGATCCTCCACCGCAGCGGTGACGACCACGTATTCGTCGGCCGCGTCGACGACGGTGGCGTCGCGTTGACGCCGCTTCCCGCCCACAGGTCGCTGATCCACCCCGCGTCGCTGCCGATCGAAGGCAGCGGATTCGCGATCGCCGTCGTCGACGGCGGGGCGCCGGGCCTCGAGCTCGAAGTCGTCGGGGTCGCCGAGGAGACCGTCGAGACCATCTTCGGATACCGGGCCAGCGGCATCGTCTCCCGCATCGACGACCTTCGACTCGCCTGGGTCGACGGCGAGGTGCTCGCGGTCTGGACCGAGGCCCTGGCCGACGGCGAGTTCCGCCTCGGCGTCGCCTCGCGCGCGCCCTCGGGCGCCAGCCGCGACGAACGGATCACCTGGAGACGCATCGACGGGTCGATCACCACCCTCACGCTCGTCGCCGACGACGACGGCCCGCAGGCGATCCTACGAACCGACCAGGACGACTCCTTGCTCGAGGTCCGAAACCTCGACCAGCCGCTCGCCCCCAACCGCACCGTCGCGATTCCCGGAGCCCAGCCTCGCGGCGTCGTCGTCGAGCCCACGGCGACCGGGGTCTGGATCGCGTGGCGCTCCGACACCGACCGCGACCTGATCCGACTCGGCCGCCTCCGCTGTGCCGAGACGCAGCCCTGAGCTCGGTCGCCCCCCGCTGGGCCGAGACGCAGCCCTGAGCTCAGCGGGCCTCCAGCTCAGATCAGCTTGTACTTCTTGAGTCGGTTGCGGAAGGCGTGGCGGCTGAGGCCGACGAGCGTCGCCGCGACCGATTGGTTGCCGCCGGCCCGCTCGAGGGCCTGCACGACGAGGCCGGCCTCGACGTCCTCGAGGCGGATGCCGTCGTCGGGGAGTTCCCAGGGGCAACCGCCGCCGCGGAACAGCTCGGAGTATCGGATCGACGCAGGCAGGTCAGCGGCTTCGACGACCGGGCCTCGCCGGAGGATCAGGGTTCGCTCGACCACGTTGCGCAGCTCCCGGACATTTCCGGGCCAGTGGTATCGCGTCAACAACCCCATCGCCTCTTCGGTGATGCCCTCGACCGGGCGCCCGAGCGATGCGGAGTGGGCCTCGACGAAATGGTGAACCAGGAGCGGGATGTCCGTCGGGCGCGCCCGCAATGGGGGGACGCGGATCTCGATGACGGCCAGGCGGTAGTAGAGGTCTTCTCGGAAGCTGCCAGACTCGGCGTCCGCCTTGATGTCGCGATTGGTCGCGGCAACGATCGCGGCGTCGAAAGATCGGTTCTCGTGGCCGCCTACGCGCTTGTAGGTGCGGTTCTCCAAGACCCGGAGGAGCTTGGCCTGGAGCGTGATCGGGAGCTCGCCGATCTCGTCCAGAAAGAGCACGCCGCCGCGAGCGGTCTCGACAATGCCCGAGTGCGCGGTCTTCGCGTCGGTGAACGCCCCCTTCTCGTGCCCGAAGAGGGTGCTCTCCATCAGGTTCTCGGGGATCGCGGTGCAATCGACCTCGACGAACGGTCCCCCTGCACGGGTTCCCCGGCCGTGAATCGCCCTGGCGATCAGGTCCTTGCCGGTGCCGGACTCGCCGGTGATCAAGACCGTGGGGGTCTCGACGACCTCGAGTCGCTCGAGCACCTCGAACACGCGAAGCAGCTCCGGAGACGCACCGATCAGTCCCTCGTAGGCCTCTCCGTCGCGGGCGCCGGCGTGTATCGTCGTGCTGCTGCGGTGATGCCGCAGGGTCGCCGCGACGGCACCCGAGACCTCGGAGGGGTCGAGCGGCTTCTGCAGATACGCAGTCGCCCCGAGCTGAGTGGCCTCGACGGCCGTGCCGACGCCTCCCGGCTCGCTGAGCATCAACACCGGGATATCGGCACCGGACGCCCGCAGGCGCCGCAGCGTCGTCACCCCGTCGATCCCGGGCAGCTGGGTCGCGATCAGGGCCGCGACGGGGCGCAGACCGGGCACTTCCTCGAGGAAGCGCTCTCCGCTGCGCACCTCGTCGACGACGTATCCATCCTCCCGGAGGTACGCTGCGAGAGTCCGACGAACCGGATCATCGTCGTCGCAGATGAGTACTCGAGGCGCGCGCATCGCGTGGTCCAACTTCGGCCGTTCCAACCTCGTGACAGACCGCACCGTGGGTCCAGGTGGCAGCCGGGAATCGCATCCTACCGCGCTTTCGGGCTTGGTGCACTCGTTCTCTACCGGTAAGAATGGTGTTCCGACCCACGTCGGTGAGCGCCATCAGAGAGGGCCAACGCGGATGTCGCTGCGCCAAAAAGACGAGACACCTGCGCCCACGGAGCAGATGTCACCAGAGTGGACTCCCCTCCCGGGGGAATTCATGCGCAATCGAAGTGCACCTCGGACAGCCCCACGCGCGCAAGGCACGACCGACGTGCTGCGAACATCGCTCCGGGAGCTCGAATCGCCGCTGTGGGCGATCGGCCACCTCGCGCGGTGGTTGCGAGATGATCTCGCCGGCCAGGTCGACGCCGTCGTCGCCAACAACCTCGACCTCCTCTGCGAGTCGGTCGACGGCATGGCAGCGCTGCTCAGCGAGGTCCAGGAATACACACGCGCCGACGACATCGATGACCACAGCTCCGTCGTCGATGTCGTCGCCCTCGTCCGGGAGGTGTTCCGCACCGTCGCCGCGCCGGAGACGTTCGAACTCGAGATCGCCGAGGACGTCCGATCGATCGTAACGTCGCGAGAGCGCCTGCGGCACGTGCTTGCGGTTGTGATCGACAACGCCGTGCGCCACCACGACCGCCCCGATGGACGCATCGACGTAGCGGCGCGGCACGACGGACAGAACGTCGTCTTCGCGATCACCGACGACGGACCCGGCATTGCCGCTTCACAACTCGTTCGGGTCTTTCATCCCTTCGTGACCTCGACCCACGTCGGCCCCGCTCGACGGGCCGGGCTCGGCCTGACGATCGCTCGGCGACTCGTCTCCAACGAAGGCTGCGGCATCCGCGCCGAAGCGCAGGACGGGGACCGCGGAACCACCGTCCACTTCGAGTGGCCGGACCGGACGGTGGCCGAGCGCGACACTGGCCAGCACTCGTCACCGGGTGGCAACGGGCCCTTCGAAGACTGACACGGACCTCGTCGGGACCGATCGCTCCGTGGCCCGAGAGGATCGCCACCGACAGGGCGTGACCCGGTCACCCCGGCGGTGGCCCTGCGGCCCCAGGTGTTCGGCTGTACGTAGACCGATCCGACGACGCCCTCGTTGGAGAGCAGGGTTCCCTCCTCCTCTCCAGCAGTTGCCATGGCACCGCAGTCCACTTCGTCGACCCCTCGCGTGTTCCTGGTCTCGCTGTTGATCGTCGCGCTCGCGGCGCTCGCACACGCCGTCGCCGTCGCGCACGGTGGCGGCTCGTCCGCAGAGGCGACGGACGACCACGAGATCGTCGCGATCAACCTGCCCGCGGTCCCACCGCGCGCACCCGCGCCGACGCCCACGTTCGCCATGCCCGAGTGCGACGTCTCGTCGGCGCCCGACGGCGTCTCCGGCGCGACCGGCAGCCCCGAGGCCCGTGCCGCAGCTCAGCAAGGGCTCGACTTCCTGGCCGAGCAGACCCCGGCCTGGACCTCGCAGCACGCCTGCTTCGGATGCCACGTCCACGCCGTGACGCTCGAAGCGTTCACCGTGGGCCGCTCCAATCACTACGCTGTCGCCGAAACCCCGTACGCGACCGTGCTCGAAGGGTTGCTCGACCTGCCCGGCGGCGCGCGTACCGAAGCTGGCCTCTCCTACCACGGCAATTCGCTCTTCCAGCCCTCCAGGGCCTCGGGCGGCGCCGCCCTCGCGCGCTACGACGAGCTCGTCGGGCCCGAGTTTGGCGACGAGCTGGTTCGTACGGCCGGACAGCTCCTCGAACACCAGCGCGAAGACGGCTCGATCGACCTGCAATACGACCACCCGCCCGTCTTCGTGGGCGACCTCACCGGTACGGCCCTCGCGATCCGCACCTGGGTCCAGGCTTACGCGCGCACCGCCGACCCGGCCTGGCAGACCGCCGCCCAGGCCGCCGAAGGGTTCCTCCGGGCGACGCAGGCTCGCTGGACCGGTAGCGGGACATTCGATGATGCAGCCCCCCCCTCGCGCACCCAGGAGATCAACTACGCGATCATCGGCCTCGTGGCCGCCGGGGCGAGCCAGACCGAGCAGACCGTCGCCTCGCTCCAGCGACTCCTCCTCGAGCGCCAGAACAGCGACGGCGGCTGGGGCGACGGAGACCGCTCTGCCTCGAACGCACTCGTGACCGGCCAGACCGTCTACGCCCTCCGCACCATGGGCATGACCGACCTCGACCAGGTCGTTGCCGGCGGCATGGGCTGGCTCATGGAACACCAACTCGCAGGCGGCGGCTGGTCCAGCGCCGGCTCCAGCAAGGCCGAGGCGATGTGGGGCATACTCGGCCTCGTCACGCTCGACGTGATGACCGTCGACGTCGCCGGCATCGAGAACGGGGAACGGGTCGGCGACGACGCCGTCGTCGAGGTCCGCGCAACCGACAACGGCGGCGGTGTGGTCGTGCAGACCGAAATCCTCGTCGACGACGTGCTCGCTTACGGCGGCTGCAAGGACAACCTGTCGTGGCACTGGAACACCCGTAGCCTCGCCGACGGTCCACACACCGTCGATGTCGTGGCCACCAACGCCAGCGGCGAGGTCAGCCGACGACGCTTCACGGTGTTCTCCGGAGACGTGTTCCTCACCCGCATCGGCACCCGCTACGAAGACGGGGCCACCAGCGTGACTCTGCGGAACCTCGGCCCCAGCGACCCGACGAGCAGCGTCGAGCTCGAGATCTTCGAAGTCCGCGAAGAAGGCGACGTCCCCTCCGCGGGCACGCGGCTCTGGTCTTCGCGCAGCGAAGGCGTCCAGGGCGCGATGCAGTTCCGGTGGACCGGTGAGACCGACGGTGACGACGGTGCCGACAGTGGCCGCTACGTAGCCCGGCTCTCCTACCGACCCGACGACGGCAGCCCCGTTCAGGTCGAAGAGACCCTCTTCTTCCACGACACCGAAGCAAACCGAATGGCTGCATACGGAGCCGTTGCCGGGCAACTCGCCGGTGAAGGCCGCGGCGAGCTCACCAACGCCACCATCGAACTCGTCGACGAGGTGGGCAACGTCGTCCAGAGCACCATCACCACCTCGACCGGCGCCTACCGCTTCGACAACGTCGACGACCGAGAGTACCGCGTTCGCGTCCGCCGCCAAGGCTTCGCCCCCGTCGAACAACCCGTAGCCGCCAGCCCCGGCGAAGTAGCCACCGAAGACCTCCAAATGATGGCCGAGTAGAGGCGGTGTGGGGGTGCGTCCGTTTGCGCGGGGCTCTGCTCCACACCCCGCAAGGGAACTGAGTTCCCTTGACCCTCCACCTCTTTGGAAATCCTGCGGATTTCCAAAGACAAAAGGGGCAGGAACTTCAGCTTCCTGCGGAGGTTTCGGGCAACGCCCAAAGCAAACGCACCCGCACGCTCCCGCGCGCTTCTACGCGTAGTAGCGGAGTGACTTTGGGGCGGGGGTTTGGCGGAGGTTCTTTTCGAGGGCCCACTGCTCGGCTGCGGGGACGTCTTCGAGGAAGCGGGGGGTGTCGGATTCGAGAATCGCGATGGGGCATCCGTCGCGGAGGAGGACGCGATTGGTGGCGGTGGCGGGGACGCGTCGTCCGCGGACGACGACGCCGACGAGGTTGAGGGGATCGGCTGCGCTCACAGACACGAGAGGCGGTGTTTCACTGGCGTTCCGGGCGCGACGTAGTGGGGAGATCGCCTCTGGGAGGGCGAAGTGCTCACCAGCGAATCCCTCGACAAAGCGGCCTCCGCGTATCTCGCCCCGCGCTTCGAGTGTGCGCATTGCACGCAGCAGATCGCGCCAGGGCGGCAGTCCGGAGTCGCGGACGACGAGGGACCGGAACACGACACCGTAGCGCCGGAGCAACGCTCGGGTGGCGGCGATGGCGCGGGCCGCGGCGTCGAGCGGTTCGGAGCCGGTCGGCCGGACGAGCGACCAGCGACCGCCGGCGGCGACACCGGGGGCGGTGATTCCGCCGCGTCGCCCGCCGCGCTTGCGTGACTCCGGCGTCAGCAGGCTCCGCAACCCGGCGAACCCGTCCGCCGTCACGCGGCCTGCAGCAACGGCCTCGCCGAGCCCGCGCTCGACGTGGGTCGGAAGCAAACCAGAGGCGCTCACGAGCTCATCGAAAAAGAGCGCACCCCGCTCGCCCAACACCTCGACGACGCGGCTCGCGGCTCGCGTCTCGCGCCAGCACTTCGGTGGGTCGCCCCCTGCCAAACCACACATCGACCTGTTCGCGCGGGAGCACACAGATCGGCGACGTACGCACCGGACCCGCACCACCGCTGCCCCGCCAGGGCGGACGCATCCACACGACCCGACCCGACAGGCAGAGCGTGTCGAGCCAGGCAGGGTCGTATGCCGGCATGCGCGCGGGGAGGATATGTTGTTCCCAGGCGACCGCCGGCGCACTGAATCCGGCCAGGGCGGTGATGACGGCGAACAATGCCTCGGGGCCTTCGGGCGACACCTCCGGGCCCACACCCTGCCAGCGAGCGAGGAAGCGCGCCAACGCGGCCGCAGAGACCGGTCGTACTGCTGCCCGCAGGCGTTCGAGGGTCCCGCGGTGGATCCGGGCCAGAAGACGGCGCTCACACCACTCCTCGACATCAGCGTCGGCGTCGGGTCGGTATCGGCCCCGCATGACGAAGCCCTCGTTCTCCAGGGCCAGCATCGCGTCGCGGACGGCGGCCAGACCGATGGGCACGCGCTCGACGATCTCGTCGAAGGTGGTCGGGCCGGCGATCTCCATGCGTCCGCGGACCAGCTCTCGGGCGGCGGTCGCCGGCTCAACGGCGAGGTCGAGCGCAGGTGGGAGGTCGAGGTCCGGCCGGAAGCGCACCTGGGGGACCGCGGCCCGCACTTCGGCCGCACGCTCAGCAGCAACCCACATCCGCGTGCCGGCGGCGCCGATCGCCTCGTAGGCGCGGCCGGCGGCGACGAGCACGGCGAAACAACCCTCCCAGGCTTCAGCGACCTTCGGCTCCACACCGGGGCGGTCCGAGTCGTCCGGGTCCGCGAGCACCGAGTCTACGTCCGGCGCCAGGCTGCCCGCAACACAGAGTGCGTCGTGCAGCTCCTCGGCGTCGCGGACGGTCGGCCACGCGATGCGCACGGCACGGTCGATCTGGTCAGCGTCGAGCGAGCCCAGCGAGCGGGCGTCGTCGGGGTCGATCCAACGTCGCCCTCGAACGGCCGCGGTGCGACGTTCTTCGAGCGGTGCATCGTCGAGGAAGGCGTAGGGCCGGGCGGTGAGGATCTCGGCGGCAAGTGGCGACGGTTCCGTGAGATCCGCGGCGTGGGTCCGGAGCGTCCGGTCGCGGAGCGAGCCCACCAGCGCCTCGAGCGCTTCGATATCCATCGCCTCCTCGAGGCAGTCACGCAGAGTCTGGCGCACGAACGGATGATCGGGCACCTCGCGTTCGCCCTGGATGTTCTCGAAGCAGGCGAGCTGGTCGGGGAAGACGACGGCGACGAGGTCGTCGGCCTGCATACGTTGCAGCACGGCCGGCACCTTCTTGCCCGAGCGCATGCGGGGCACGGCAAGGGCACGATTCGCGTTCCAACGCCAGCGCGTCGCGAACATCGGCGCGACGAGGACGGCCTGGACCAGCACTTCGCGCACCGTGTCGGGACCGAGGTAATCGAAGACCTCGTCGAGCGGGAAGCTGTGGGTCGGGCCGAGCGAAAGCACGATGGCGTCTTCGGTCGCCGCGGCCTGGAGCTCGAAGTTGAACTTGCGGCAGAAGCGCTTGCGGAGCGCCAACCCCCACCCCCGGTTCAGTCGCGCACCGAAGGGCGCGTGCACGACGAGCTGCATGCCGCCGGCCTCGTCGAAGAAGCGCTCGAGGACCACACACTCTTGCGTCGGCATCGCGCCCAGCGCGTTGCGAGCTGCGGCGAGGTACTCGACGGTCTGGCGGGCAGCGGGCTCTGAGACACCGGGAACGTCGGTGAGCGCGTCGACCGCGCCGTCGACGCCAGCGCCGAGCGCCTGGTCGATGGTGCTCCGAAGCCGGGAGACGGCGGCCGAGAGCTCGTTCGACCGCGCCGGTGCCTCGCCGAGCCAGAAAGGGAGCGTCGGCGGGAGCCCCGCGGCGTCCTGAACCCGGACCTTGCCCGGCTCGACGCGGACGATCTGCCAGCTCGCGTTGCCGAGCTGGAAGATGTCGCCAGCCACGCTCTCGACGGCGAAATCCTCGTTGACGGAACCGATCCGCTGCCCGGCCGGCTCCAACACCACGTCGTAGTCGGCGGTCTCCGGGATCGCACCACCGCACATGATGGCGGTCAGGCGCGCGTTTCGGCGAGCCCGGATGCGCCCGTTGACGGCGTCGTGGTGAAGGTAGGCGCCCCGGCGACCGCGACGGGTCGTGAACCCCCTCGCGAGCATGGTGACCACCTCGTCGAAATCCGCACGCGCGAGGTCCCGAAACGGCCAGGCCGAGCGGACCAGCGCGTACAGCTCGTCGGAATCGAAGGCCTCACACACGGTCGCCGCGACGATCTGTTGCGCGAGGATGTCGAGTGGTCCCTCGGGCACGGTGACGTGGTCGAGCTCGGCGCGATCGACCGCGTCGAGGATCGCCACGCACTCGACGAGCTCGTCTCGGGACAAGGGAAAGACGCGCCCCTTGGAGACGGCGCCGACCTGGTGTCCCGCGCGCCCGACCCGTTGCAGGAACGTCGCGATGGAGCGCGTCGATCCCATCTGGCAGACGAGGTCCACCTCGCCGATGTCGATGCCGAGCTCCAGCGACGCCGTGGCGACCAGGGCCTTCAGCTCGCCGCACTTCAGGCGCTGCTCGGCCTGCAACCGATGGGCACGGGACAGACTCCCGTGATGCGACGTTACCGCGTCGTCGCCGAGGTGCTCGCTGAGGTCGGCGGAGAGCCGCTCCGCGAGGCGTCGCGTGTTCACGAAGATCAAGGTCGTGCGGTGCGCTTCGATGAGCGACACGAGGCGGACGTGGAGCTCGGTCCACACCTCGGCAGACATCACGGCGGACAGCGGCGAATCCGGGATCTCGATCGCGAGATCGAGCGAGCGGACGTGCCCGGTGTCGACGACGACGCACTCCCCGCCGTGACGCCCCTGCACTGGCGCGCCCGACGGCGCGCTGTCGTCGACGGCACGCGGGCCGGTGTCCGGTACCGGCGAAGTGCCGGTGCCGCCGAGGAATCGGGCCACCGTCTCGATCGGCCGCTGGGTCGCCGACAATCCGATGCGTGCCGGGCGGGTGTCGGTGAGCGCATCGAGGCGCGCCAGCGTGAGCGCCAGGTGGCTGCCCCGCTTGTTGCCGACGAGCGCATGGATCTCGTCGACGATCACCGTGCGCGCCGTGCGCAACATGCCGCGGCCCCCCTTGGTGGTGAGCAGGATGTAGAGCGATTCCGGCGTGGTGACGAAGATATGTGGCGGACGTTCGATCATGCCACGCCGCTCCCTCGCGGGGGTGTCCCCGGAACGCACGGCGGTGCGGATCTCGACGTCCGGGAGCCCCAACGCGACGAGCTGGTGGCGAATCCCGGCGAGGGGTTCCCTGAGGTTCCGCTCGACATCGTTGCCGAGCGCCTTCAGCGGCGACACGTAGATGACGTAGGTCTCGTCACGCAGCTCGCCGTCGAGCCCGAGGTGGACCAGCTCGTCGATCGCGGACAGGAACGCGGTGAGGGTCTTCCCGCTGCCGGTCGGGGCCGCGACGAGCGTATCGCGCCCAGCACGAATCTGCGGCCACGCCCGGTCCTGCGGCTCGGTCGGCGCCGCGAACGTCGCGTCGAACCAGTCCCGTACGGCCGGGTGGAAGGCCGCCGTTCCGCCTCGGCCCTGGCTCGCGTCGGCGGGCGGGGTCGACGGTGATTCGAACGTCATCACGCCATTGTACTGAACCAATGTTCACGCACAAGAGCCGTTCCGCCGGCGGTCGACGGACTGCACGCGGCGCGGATACGGGGGCTCGTGCGCGACGCGCGCTGGCCCCACGCGCGACCTTCGGCTATGGAATCACGATCGAATGTCGCCCCCACCGAACCCGGTCACTCGACGCGTCATGCCCACTCGCCCCGACGGCACCTATCGTCTCGCTGCGTTTCTCGGTCTCGCGATGATCGCTGCATGCCTTGCCGCAGCGTGCGTGGGGACGGAGAACTCCGACGGCGACGAAGACGTGGGCCGCACCGGTGCCGGGCGCGACGACGACCGCCTCCGGGACCCGGACACGAGCCCCGACGACACCATCGACCGCGACTTCGGCGAGCAGGTGCAGGAGGTCGGCATAGCCGATGCCGGCGACGCCGAGGACGACGGGCTGGCCGATGCCCCGGTCGAGGACGCGCCGCCGGCCGCAGAAGACATCGCGTGGGACACCCCGGACGTCTCCAACCCGGTGGTCGTCGAGGTACTTCAGGCCAGTCGAGACGCGGTCCGCGCCTGGTGCGAGTGCTGCAACGGACGATTCGGCGGCAGTACGAGCCGTTGCGTGACGACCGCCTTCGAGGGCGGACTCGCCGTCGACGAGTGCCGCCTGGGCGTCTACGACCGACTCGGCGATGCTGCCAACGAGTACCTGCGATGCGTCGAGGGTGCCTACGGTGCGCTCGCCAGCTGCAACACGGCCTGCGACTCCGGGAACTGCGTGGCGTGCCAGACCCAGCTCGCCCTCGACCAGACCGCCTGCGATCGTGCGCATCCCGACGTGGTCACGCAGTTCGAACCGTGCGCCGGGTAGGTCTGACGGGAGTCTCGCCCCGCGCGATCTCGGCGCCGGGGTCGATCTTTCGTCGATCTGGCGTCAATTTTGACGCTAGTATCGCGTGTAGGGGTGGTCGAGAATGCGTACCTGTCGGAATGCACCCTCTGTCTGAGGTGACGTGATGAAAGCTCTCGAATGGAAGCGAATCCTCGCGCTCGTAGCGCTCTGCCTGGCCTGGAGCATGCTCGTCGGAGCCGAGGGCAGCGGGTGTAACCTGCGCCCGGTCGAGCCGCGCCCGTGCCCGGAGATCTACTCGCCCGTCTGCGGCGACGACGACGTGACCTACGACAACGAGTGCCTGGCGACCCGAGCCGGCGCCGAGGTCGCCCACGAGGGCGAGTGCACCGACGACGAGTGCGTCTGCATCGCCGTCTGGGATCCGGTCTGTGGCGATGACGGGCTCACCTACGACAACCCGTGCGCGGCCGACTGCGCCGGCGTCGAGATCGCCTACCGCGGCGAGTGCACCGACGAGTGCGTCTGCCCTGACGTCTACGCACCGGTCTGCGGGGACGACGGGGTGACGTACGGCAACCGCTGCGAGGCTCGCTGCGCCGGTGCGGAGATCGCTCACGAAGGCGCGTGCGAGATCGATCCGTGCGTTTGCCCGGAGATCTACGACCCGATCTGTGGGGTCGACGGACTCACCTACGACAACCGCTGCTTCGCCCGCTGCGCTGGCGTCGAGATAGCCTACGAGGGCGAGTGCGAGGTCGATCCCTGCGCCTGTCCGGAGATCTACGCCCCGGTCTGCGGGGTCGACGGGCTCACCTACGACAACGGGTGCTTCGCCCGTTGCGCGGGCGTGGAGGTCGCCTACGAGGGCGAGTGCGAGGAGCCGTGCGCCTGCCCCGACGTCTGGGCCCCGGTCTGCGGTGAGGACGGCGAGACCTACGGCAACGAGTGCGAGGCCCGCTGTGCGGGCGTCGGGATCGACCACGAGGGCGAGTGCCTGCCCACGTGCGAGTGTCCGGCGGTCTATGCTCCCGTCTGCGGCGTCGACGGCGAAACCTACGGGAACCGCTGCGAGGCCGAATGCGCCGGAGTCGAGGTCGCCCACGTCGGACCGTGCGAGGATCCGTGTGCCTGCCCCGACGTCTGGGCCCCGGTCTGTGGCGTCGATGGCGAGACCTACGGAAACGCCTGCGAGGCGGGCTGCGCCGGAGTCGAGATCGCCTACGACGGAGAGTGCGGGATCGACTGCGTGTGTCCGGCCATCTTCGATCCGGTCTGCGGCGCCGACGGCGTCACGTACGGGAACCGCTGCGAGGCCGAGTGCGCCGGTGTCGAGGTCGATTACGTCGGAGAATGCCGCGTGCCCTGCGAGTGCCCGCGCCTGTGGGAGCCGGTCTGCGGCGTCGACGGACACACCTACCCGAACCCCTGCGAGGCTCGCTGCGCCGGAGTGGAGATTCTCCATGAAGGGGAGTGCTCGGTCGGCTGCACCGGACCCGAGGATTGCCCGGACGACGAGGTGTGCCACCCCGACACCGAAACGTGCGGGCCGATCTGTGAGGTCGACTGCTTACGCTACGAGCCGGTCTGCGGCACCGACGGCGTCACCTACGGCTGCGGCGCGGTCGACGCGTGGTGCCACGGCGTCGAGGTCGCCTACGAGGGAGAGTGCCGCGAGCCCTGTGCGTGCCCGCGCATCTGGGCGCCCGTTTGCGGTGTCGACGGACACACCTACCCCAACGCGTGCGAGGCCCGCTGCGCCGGCGTCGAGATCGCCCACGAGGGTGAGTGCCCGCCTGAGTGCCACACGGCGGAGGATTGCCATCACGGCGAGGTCTGCCATCCGCCGGACTACGTCTGCGGGCCGATCTGCGAGATCTCCTGCTTCGCGCCCGACCCGGTCTGCGGCACCGACGGCGTCACCTACTGGTGCGGCGAGCCCGACGCGTGGTGCCACGGCGTCGAGGTCGCCCACGCGGGCGAGTGCCGAGACGTCTGCGCATGCCCGGAGATCTACGATCCGGTCTGCGGCGTCGACGGACACACCTACGGAAACCCATGCGAGGCACGATGTGCCGGAG
>CAZFPM010000005.1:0-25826 GCA_964520965.1 uncultured Myxococcales bacterium | reverse complement strand
GCATCTGCACCGACGAGTGGGCGCCCGTATGCGGCGTCGACGGACACACCTACGGAAACCCATGCGAGGCACGATGTGCCGGAGTCGAGATCGCCTACGAAGGCGAGTGCGTGCCAGAGTGCATCTGCACCGACGAGTGGGCGCCCGTATGCGGCGTCGACGGACACACCTACGGCAACCCATGCGAAGCAAGGTGCGCCGGTGTCGAGGTCGACTACCGAGGCGAGTGCCGAGACCACGCCTGCTCCTCGGCCCGCGAGTGCCCGGACGGCATGGTCTGCCACCCGCCGGACTACGTCTGCGGCCCGGTGTGCGAGATCATGTGCTTCCGCTACGACCCGGTGTGCGGCGAAGACGGCGTGACCTACGCGTGCGGCGAGATAGACGCCTGGTGCCACGGCGTCGAGGTCGCCTACGAGGGCGAGTGCCGGCCTGCCGAAGACTGATTCGGCCCTTCGGTGAGTCAGCTCGCGTCCGGCTCGCCGGGCGCGCGCCGTCTCGATGAAGGCCGGACCGACCGCGAAGAGGCGGCCTCGGCCTCGCGATCAGAGCCGAAGGCCGCCACCAACGACAGGAAGCCGCCGAGCCCGATGTCGTCGCAACCGAGGTCGACGTGGCATTGGTAGTAGAGGTCGTAGTCCCCGTGCAGCACGCGGAACTCGACCTCTGACGGGCCTGACCTCGACAGGGTCACGTGCTGGGGCGACAGCATGACCAGTCCGCGATCGCCCGACCGCGCCGCGGGGAGCCACTCCTCGCCATCGAGGAGCTCGAACGACCACGTCCACCGAGTCGATGTCGTAGGTCCGGGACGTCGGGCCGGATACCGAGATCGTCTCGAAGGTCGCACGCCCCGCGCCGACCACTCCGAACCCGGACCCCATGTACGCGACCCGCCAAGAGCCGGGGGCCAGGAAGGCCCTGGCGGTCATCGGTCCGGTCGCCGGGTACGCGCGGCCGGAAGTCAGCGCGACGCCGGACACGTAGAGTGGGTTCGGATCGGATTCCGGCCGGCCGTCGGCCCCGACGCGGGTGAACACCACGGACCCGCGGTGCGCGTCCGACTCCGGCATCGTCCGACCCTCGTGCGTCAGGGTGATGTCGACCGGCCAGGCCCGGACGTCCCAGGTTTGCGGCGTCGACACGGCTCGCCATCCCGAGGCGGCTCGGGTGAACGCGTCCGGGAGCGTGTCGCCGGAGCCGTCGATGTAGACGTCGTACGTCCCCTCATACACCCGCCCCTCGACGGTCGCGTCGCCATGTGGGTCGATGCGGAGCTGCACCCGCGACCGCCCGTCTCCGGCGAGGACGACCGACCCACGGCCCCCGCCACGGGGTTCGGAGCCGTTGAGGGTCACCACGCCCGACACCTCCACCGTCCGCAGGTCGGCGTCGGCGCGTCCGGGGGGCTCGAAGCCCGCGCGGAACCGTGCGGATCCGATGGGGAGGTCCCCGGTCCCTACCGACTCGTAGCGCACGTCGTAGGTGTCCGGGTACAGGCGCCCAGAGTAGCCACCGCCGCCGCCGACCGGCATGCGGGAATCCACCAGCGCACCCTCGCTGCCGAAGGCCACGGCTCCGTTACGGACGGTCGACCCATCCACGCGGATCGTCCCCGAGACCTCGACCGTCGTGACGGGGGCCTCCCAGACCGCTTCCCCTCCGGCGGTCACGTTGGCGATGTCGGTCCACTCGAGGCGGCCGTTGGACAGCGGCGCCGCCGAATCCGAGACGTAGGTCTGGAGCGTGATCGAGTAGCGATCCGGCCACAGCATTCGGCGACCTCCGACCCGATCTCCGGCCAAGTCCGTCTCCATTACGATCGGTGTCGTTCGGCCCCAGAGCATCGAGGTCACAGAGGACACCGACGATGGCAACGTCTCGATGAGCCGCCCGTCCGCCCGCAGGCTCCACCGCAGGATCCCGCCCTCGAAGGGCACCGTATCGACGCCACCGGCGACAACATCGAGCACGCCGAGAGAGGGCGCGTGGGAGTAGGTCTCCGAGTCGAACCCCTCGCCGGCCATGTGGATCACGTCGTAGGTCCCGGCCGGCAGCTCGGTATCCAGCCGCCCCTCGCTGTGGGTCGGCAATACCAGGGTGTGCGCGGCGAGCGTCTCCCGCTCGGTGAGTCGGAACTCGCCGGCGGAGCCCGGCGAACCGCTCGGCCAGGCGCCGCCATTCATCCGGAAGTCGAGTGCGACGGGCACGCCGACCGGCACCGGGCGACCGACATCGAGGGCGATCACGTAGCGCTCCGCGTGCCCCTCGCACCACGGCCGGGAGTACGTCAGGTCGGGCGACGGCCAGGCCGTCTCGGGCCGACCGCAGACGAACTCGTCGGGGCATCGACCCGCATCGACGCCGCTCGGGTTGCAGTCCTCGACCTCGATCTCGGTGAAGCCGGCCGAGGGCGGGCTCACGGGGGTGGGCTCGGTCCAATGGAAACAGACGGTGTCGCACGCCGGCTCGCCCGTGTCGGCGCCGCCGCCGTCCGAACCGCCGCCGCCACCGTCCGTGCCGCTGCCGCCGTCCGTGCCACCGCCGATGTCGCGGGTGGACGCGCCGCCGTCGTTCCGGGCGTCGGAGCCCCCGCCGACATCCCCATCGACGCCGGCGCCGCCATCTCGGCTGCCGGCACCGCCCGTCCCGTCGCCGGCGTCACCCCCGCGAGACGGGAGCACGGGCAGGGGTACGTATCCGCCGCTGCCTTCGCACGCCGCCATCAGGACAGCGATGATCGCAACGGTCACCGTAGTAGACGACGAGCGCGCGCCGGGCGGCCGTCGCCCCTCCCGATGGCCACGCCGTCCGTCCACCGTGCACGATCGCAGGCAGCCGCTGACCCGGACGAAGCATCGGTGCAACCATCGGTCAGGCTTCCTCGTTCCCGAACACTTTGCGGAGCCGCTTGCGGATCGAGCCCTCGAGGCGAACCGGGTCGATCCCGGCAGCGCGCGCGAGCATGCCGAGCTTCACGACCACCGTCACGGCCGTGGCGTCGATGTCGATAGATCCCGACACGCCGGTGCCTTTCAGTTTGGCGTGCTTCCCCTTCCAAACGGGCGTGACCCGGAACTTCTTCAGCATGTCTTCGAAGTCGGCGATCCGGGTGATCGCCGTGTCCGGATCGGTGTTGTGCTCCTCGACGACGCGTACTTCGGCCATGGTCTCCTCGGGGTTCGGGTCAGGTGCTCCACAGCATCGCGCGCGGACCCCGGTTTCGGCAAGCCCGAGCCGATCGGGACCACCGCAGAGAGCACGGAATCTGGGCGGTGCAGCACCCATTGGTTGATCCCAGCCCCACAGTCGGCGACAGTCACTGGACGAGACTCACTCCGCAAAGCGTCACCGGAGCCCCCAAATGCAGCGACCCGCGAACGCCACCGTCGCCAGCGCCTCTGCGCTCATCCTGATCTTCGCGTTCGCCGGTTGCGGCGGCGAAACCGGCGGAAGCTCGTTGAGCGACGACGCCGGGAGCGCGCTGGAGACCGGTAGCGACGTGGGCGATACCGACGCGACGGACGTTGGCGATGATGACGACGACGACACCGACGACGACGCGGATACCGACGCCGGTGGCGACGCGGACGACGACGCAGACCCCGACGCCGATGGCGACGCGGACCGCGACACCGGTGATACCGACGACACGGACGCACGCGACGACGCAGACGGCGAGACCGGCGACGACGCCGATGCCGCAGACACCCGCGACGGCGATGCGGCCGACGGAGACGACACCGCGGATTCGTCGGACACCGCCGATGCGAGAGACGCCGCAGACGCCGCGGACACGGCAGACGCCGCCGACACCACGGACGCCCCCGAGGACACCCCGGACGTCGCTCCCTTCTGCGGCGACGGCACGGTCGACGACGGCGAGGAGTGCGACGACGGGAACGACATCGATCTGGACTCCTGCTCCAACGACTGCCTCTGGACCGGTCTCGGGGCGTGCGAACCGTGCGTGGTCGACGAAGAGTGCGCGGCGCCCGAGGATCTCTGCATCGAGCTGGCCGACGGTTCGTGGTGTGCACCCGGCTGCGCGACCGACGACGACTGCGACGACGACGCGGAGTGCGTAGAACGCGAGATCGACGAGGTGGTCTATCTGCTCTGCGAGCCGATCACCGGCCGATGCACCCCGGCGGTCTGCCGTGACGGCGTGGTCGACGACGGCGAGGAGTGCGACGATGGGAACACCGTCAACGGCGACGGCTGCTCGGTGTTCTGCGTGGCCGAGTTCTGTGGCGACGGCACCGCCCACGCGGGATTGGGCGAGGAGTGCGACGACGGGAACGACATCGACGGCGACGGTTGCTCCGCACTCTGCGTGTCCGAATTCTGCGGTGACGGCGCGTTGCAGACGCTCCTCGGCGAGGAGTGCGATGACGGGAACAACGACGACGGCGACGGATGCTCACGCCTCTGCGCGCTCGAGACGTGCGGCGACAGCATCGTCCACGGTGCGCTCGGCGAGGAGTGTGACGACGGCAATATCATCGACGGCGATGGATGCAGCTCGTCGTGCGCGATCGAGGAGTGCGGCGATGGCATCGTCCAAGACGGCATCGGCGAGGAGTGCGACGACGGGAACCTCGACGACGACGACGGGTGTTCCTCGGTCTGCCGAACGGAGCGGTGTGGTGATCGCGTGGTCCAGGCGTCGCGGGGCGAGGAGTGCGACGACGGCAACACGTTCTCCAACGACGGGTGCTCGTCCGAGTGCGTGATCGAGCGCTGCGGCGACAACATCGTCCAGCGCGCCCGCGGCGAGCAATGTGACGACGGGAACGAAGACGACGGCGACGGCTGCTCCGCCGCCTGCCTGTTGGAGGCCTGCGGAAACGGCTCCGTCGATCCTGGCGAGGAGTGCGACGATGGGAACGCCGTACCCGGCGACGGGTGTTCTCCCGGTTGCCGCGACGAGTACTGCGGCGACGGCCTCCTGCACCCGCTCCTCAGCGAAGAGTGCGACGACGGCAACTACACGAGCGACGACGGCTGCTCCGCCGACTGCCTGCTCGAGTTCTGCGGTGACGGCGTCTCCCAGCCCGGGCTCGGAGAGGAGTGTGACGACGGCAACACGACCAGCGGCGACGGATGCTCGCGCCTCTGCGTCGTCGAGCGCTGCGGCGACGGGATCGCGCAGACGACCCTCGGTGAGCAATGCGACGATGGGAACACCACGTCGTACGACGGATGCTCTGCCGTCTGTCGCCTGGAGACGTGCCCGGACGCCAGCGTCACGGGTACCGGAGACTCCGTCGTCGTCGGAGATACCTGCACGGTCGGTGACGACGACGCACCCGCGTCCTGCGGTGGCACGAACGTCGGCGGCGACTACTCGGTCCAATACCGGGCCTCCGCGCGCGCCGTCTACACGTTCTCGACCGGCAACGACGGCACCTTCTTCGACACCGTCATCTACGTTCGGGACGCTTGCGGCGGCGACGAGATCGCCTGCAACGACAATTGTGCCGAGGCCTGTGGCGTGACCGGAACCGGCTCGGAGCTCGCCGTGAGCCTGCTCGCGGCAGAGACGGTCTTCGTCCACGTCAGCGGCGCCGACGAAGCGTGCGGCGAGTTCCAGCTCGGCGTCACGCGGCGCGACTGCGGCGACGGCGAAGTCGACGCCGGCGAAGCCTGTGACGACGGGAACTCCGACGACGAAGACAGGTGCAGCTCCGCATGCCTGGTCGAGATCTGCGGCGACGGCGTGCACCAGGTCGGCCTCGGCGAGGAGTGCGACGATGGGAACGCAACCCTCGGCGACGGGTGCGATCGAGAGTGCCTGATCGAGGTGTGCGGCAACGGCGTCGTACAGGCCGGCGAGGAGTGCGACGACGGAAACGTGGCCGACGAAGACGGGTGCAGCTCCGCATGCGTACTCGAGGGTTGTGGCGATGGCGAGGTCCAGGACGGCGAGGAGTGTGACGACGGGAACCTCTTCGACACCGACGGCTGCAGCGCTACCTGCCTGGTCGAGGAGTGCTTCGGCGCCGGGATGCGGACCGGGCTGGGGACCGGGATCATCGCCGGCAGCGGGTGCGGCGGGCTAGGCGGCGTCAGCGGCTCGGCGTGTGCGGCGTTCCTGTTCGGGCCGACGACCTGGGAGTACACCGCGCCCGTGAGCGGCAGCTACACGTTCGCCTTCGATCCGGCGCTGACCGGCGCCGGAATGGGCGTCACGGTCCGCGAGCCCTGCTTCGGCCTCGAGCTCGGTTGCGACGCCGGGTCCGGGAGCATGAGTGTGTCCGGGGTCGAGATCGACGCTGGAGACACCGTCGTCGTCATCGTCGGCGACGACCCGGGCAGCGAAGGCCCCTGCGACGACTTCTCGATCGACGTCAGCGTAGACTGACGCTCGCCGCCCCGGGGCGCGACGGGAACGACCGACAGCGAACAGAGCCGGCGAACGACCGGATCAGACTTCGCTGAGCTCGTCGACCGAAGGGCACGTGCAGACGAGGTGCCGATCGCCGTACGCGTTGTCGACCCGCCCGACCGACGGCCAGAACTTGCGCTCCCGAACCCAGGGAGCCGGGTACGCCGCCTGCTCTCGGCTATAGGGGTGCGACCACGCATCCGCCGACACCGCAGCCGCGGTGTGCGGCGCGTTCGTCAACGGGTTGTCCGCCGCGTCCATTCTCCCCGACGCGATCTCCTCGATCTCGCGGCGGATCACGATCATCGCGTCGCAGAACCGATCCAGCTCGTCCTTCGGCTCGCTCTCCGTGGGCTCGACCATCAGCGTGCCCGGCACCGGCCACGACATCGTCGGCGCGTGGAACCCGAAGTCCATCAGGCGCTTCGCCACGTCTTCGACCTCGACACCGGCCGCCTTGAACGGCCGTAGATCGAGAACGAACTCGTGCGCGACGGTGCCGTGCGCTCCGGCGTAGAGCACGTCGTAGTGCTCCCGCAGTCGCGCGGCCATGTAGTTGGCGTTCAGGATCGCCACCCGGCTCGCCTCCGTCAGGCCCGCGCCGCCCATCATGTCGATGTATGCGTAGGAGATCGGGAGGACGCTCGCCGATCCGTAGGGAGCTGCCGAAATCGGTCCGATCCCACCCTTGCCACCCACGTCGACGAGGGGGTGGCCCGGCAGATAGGGCGCCAGGTGCTCCGCGACACAGATCGGACCCACCCCGGGACCGCCGCCGCCGTGCGGAATCGCGAACGTCTTGTGCAGATTCAGGTGGCATACGTCCGCCCCGAAATCCCCCGGCCGGCACAAGCCCACCTGCGCATTCATGTTCGCGCCGTCCAGGTACACCTGCCCGCCTGCGTCGTGCACGATCCGACAGACCTCCCGAATCGTCGACTCGAACACCCCGTGCGTCGACGGGTAGGTGATCATCAACGCCCCGACCTCATCGGCGTGGCTCTCGACCTTGGCGCGGAGGTCCCCGAGATCGATGTTCCCCTGCTCGTCGCAGGCAACCGCGACCACCCGCATGCCCGCCGTCACCGCGCTCGCCGGATTGGTCCCGTGCGCAGAGACGGGAATCAAACAGACCTGCCGCTGCCCCTGCCCCGCGGCCTCGTGGTACGCCCGAATCGTCAGCAACCCGGCGTACTCACCCTGCGAGCCGGCGTTCGGCTGCAGCGAAACCGCCGCGAAACCCGTGATCTCGGCCAGCCAGGCCTCCAGGCGATGGAAGAGGCGCGCGTAGCCCCGCCACTGATCCTCGGGGGCGAAGGGATGCAACCCCGCGAAGCCCGGCCACGTGACCGGGATCATCTCCGTCGTCGCGTTGAGCTTCATCGTGCACGACCCCAACGGGATCATCGACGTCGTCAACGACAGGTCGCGCGACCGCAGCCGTTGCAGGTAGCGGAGCATCTGGTGCTCGGACCGGTGTTCGTGGAACACGGGGTGCTCGAGGAAGACGCTCGTCCTGGCGAAGGTCGACGGCACCACGTCGTCCATCGCGTCGACGAGCGCGTTCACGTTCGGCGCCTCGACGTCCCCGGCGATCAACGCGAGGAGCTCGGCCACCTCGGCGAGGGTCGTGCGCTCGTCGAGGCTGACGCCGACATCGCCGGCCGGAAAGCGACGCAGGTTGTATCCGGCTTCCTCCGCCCGCGCGACGATCGACGCCCCGGTCGCGGCCGGTGTGTGCAGCCGCAGGGTGTCGAAGAACGGGCTGTCGCCGATGTCGACGCCGAGGGACCGCAGCCCGGCAGCGAGCACCGCGGTGTGGGCAGCGACACGGCGTGCGATCGCCCGCAGGCCGTCCGGGCCGTGGTAGACGGCGTAGGCGCCGGCGATGATCGCCAGCAGCACCTGCGCCGTGCAGATATTGCTCGTCGCGCGGTCTCGCCGGATGTGCTGCTCCCGGGTCTGCACCGCCAGTCGGTAGGCCGGGTTCCCGTTGGCGTCGATCGAGACGCCGATGATCCGCCCCGGCACCTGCCGCGTGTACGACGCATGAGTCGCCAGGTAGGCCGCGTGCGGACCGCCAAACCCCAGCGGTACGCCGAATCGTTGCGTCGACCCGATCGCCACGTCGGCGCCCCATTCGCCGGGCGGCTTCACCAGCGTCAGCGCCAACAGGTCGGCGGCAGCCACGACGAGCGTACCGGCCTCTTTCGCACGCGCGGCCAGCGGACCGTGGTCGACCAGTCGGCCGTCGGTCGTCGGATATTGGACCAACAGCCCGAAGTAATGCCCGCCGGAGAGTTCGATCTCCGACACCGGGCCCACGTCGACCTCGATGCCGACCCGCTCTGCGCGGGTGCGAACGACCGCGATCGTCTGCGGGTGGCAGTCGTCGGCCACGAAGAAGGACGAGCGCTTCTTGCGCCCGATCGCCCAACACATCGCCATCGCCTCGGCCGCGGCCGTTCCCTCGTCGAGCAGCGAAGCGTTCGCCAGCGGCAGGGCCGTCAGGTCGGCGACCATGGTCTGGAAATTGAGCAGCGCCTCGAGGCGCCCTTGGGCGATCTCGGCCTGGTAGGGCGTGTACTGCGTGTACCAGCCGGGGCTCTCGAGGATGTTCCGCAGGATCACCGTCGGCGTCACGCAGTCGTGGTAGCCCGCGCCGATCAGCTGCCGGAGGACCACGTTCTCACTCGCCAGTCGACGAAGGTCGGCCAGCGCCTCGGACTCGGTGTGACCGGGTCCGACCTCCAACGGCCAGCGCATGCGAATGTCGGCCGGCACCGCCACATCGACGAGATCGTCGAGGGAGTCGTAGCCGGCGACCTTCAGCATTGCGGCGATATCGTGCGGCCGCGGACCGAGGTGACGATTGACGAAGCGGTCGGGCGGGGCCAGCAGTTCGCGGACGGACATCGGCAGCACGCGGTGAGGCGGGAAGCGGCGAGCCGGCGGCTCGTCCGCCGCTTTACCCGATTCCGGCCGGGTGTTCTAGCGCCCGGGGCGTCGACCGCCCTACCCGTCGATGCGCCACTCGAGGAGGAAGCTCGTGGCGGACGCGGACGCGACCTGGTCGACCACGACCCAGAACGTCGCTTCGATAGTCGGTGCGCCGTCGAGCGCCGTCGTCCGTCGTGGTCGGGGTTGACGGTCGGGTCCCCTTCTCAGCTACGATGACGAGTGCTCACGAAATCGGGACCGCTGCATCCCGACGGCCGGGTGAACCGATGACATCAAGCCAGCCCGTCGATCTCGTCCTGGTCGAGACCCTGCACGCAGACGTCCAGCGCCACCACCGCGCCGAGATTTTCCCGTACCTGCTGGCGCTCGCGGACATCGTGGGCTGGACCGCGCAGTGGCTCGTCGTCCCGGTCCCGCCGGAGACGATGCACGTCGGTACGCGGTATACCATCGGACTACCCGACGACGTGCGCGCCGAGCTCGAGGAAGCGCTCGAAGCGTTGCGCCCGCGGCTGATCGTGTTTCACGACCGCCCCACGCCGGAGCTCGCGGAGTTCGTGGCCCAGGCGTCCGGAGGCGGCCGCGTCGTCGACCTCACGGGGTTCCGCCACGCGACCCCGCCGACGGAGGACCTGGTCGAGCACGTCGGACTCGGCCCCGTGCCCGACGATGTGCCCACCTCTCTCTGCGATCTCGAGCACCCACGTTTCGACCGCGTCGTCGGCCTCACGGGGTTCCGCCACGCGACCCCGCCGACGGAGGACCTGGTCGAGCACGTCGGACTCGGCCCCGTGCCCGACGATGTGCCCACCTCTCTCTGCGATCTCGAGCACCCACGTTTCGACCGCGTCGCGCTCGCCGGCGCACCGCTGTCGGGCCGGCCGGTGCGCCTGGCCGGCACCTTGATCTGCCCCTATCGGCAACCGCTCGCCACCAACCCCTTCTTCGAAGGCATCGACGACCCGGCGATCCGAGAATACCGCGGGTGTTCGTTCTGCGGCCGCGGCAATCGCGACCGGGTGGCCCGCGAGTCGGATCCCTTCGCCCCGGTGCTGCGGCAGATCCTCGCGCACCAACGGGCGACGCCCCCGAGCGACCAGCAGCACGAGTACATGCTCGGGGACTTCAGCGGCGAGCTGTGGCGCTTTCTCGACCACGTGCTCGCCGCGGGGATCGCCCCATCGACGTTCACGACGATGGTCCGCGCCGATCAGCTCGTTCGCACGCGGGAGCGAATGGAGGCCTCGCTCGCGCGAATGCACGAGGCCGGGCATCGGCTCTCGCTGATCTCGATCGGTGCCGAGAACTTCTCGCCGACCGAGAACCTCCGCTTCAACAAAGGGGTGACGCCGGAGCGGCTCTGGGAGTGCGCCGACTTGATCGAAGACTGGGAGCAGCGCTTCCCCCAGACATTCTCGTGCCCGGATCGCGGCTACTTCTCGGCGATCATCTTCACACCCTGGACCCGGCCGGAGGACCTGCGGGCAAACTTCACCGCCGGCCGTCGACTCGGCCGGGAGTGGCTTCGCCGCGCCCTCGGCACCCGTCTGCAGCTCATCCACGACACCCCGATCATCGCCCTCGCCCACCACGACGGACTGACCGATCGCCGCGGCTCGGCGCTCGACGATATCGCCGCCATCTGCGTCAGCGATCCGAACGTCGAAGAGGTGCAGTGGCGATTCGCCGACGAACGCGTCGCCCGAATGCACCAGGTGCTCGTCCGCCTGGAGCCGGAGCCACGGTTCCGCAGGTTCCCGGACGACGACCCGCTCTATCTCGAGGTCCGCGAACATCGCGCGGGGCTGGTACACGCGCTCTCGGACAACCTCGCCGATCTCTGCTTCGCGGTCGTCGATGCCATCGAAACCGTGGGCCCGGAAGCCCCGGTCTCCGAGGTCTTCGCATGGATCGCGCAGCGCCAGTACGAGTACGTTCCGAATGAGCTCAGGCCGAGCTCGGAGGCTGATGACGACGCCACGGGGCTCGCCGTCGAGAGCGCCGCGAGGACGATGCAGATCGTGCACGTTGCCGTCGGTGTCCCCCCGATCGCTCCCCGGACCGAAGAAGGCTACGAGTTCACGATGCCGATTCCGTTCGGCGGCGCGAGCCACTGCGTGACCGTGCCGGGATCCGCCGAGGAGATCGTCCTCGTCGATGTCGGCTCCGGCGAACCCCTCGCGCGCGTCCCCGCTCGCAGTGTCGATGCGGCCTGCCTCGTCGCCGTGCACGGGACAGACGGACCGACGGTGATGGCCCTCGCCGGCCGGGGAGAGGGAGACGGTGGGGCATTCTACTGCGTCGCCGGCTGCAATCCGGCGACGGCATTCGTCACGTTCACCCGTCAGGGCGACGAAACTCCGAAGACGCTCGACGCCCGCCTTGCGTCTGGGAGTGCGGGCCAGACCTTCGACGCGGGTGGGCTTCCGGTGCGGCTCGAGGTCACGTTGGCTGCAGGTGCGGATGAACTCCGGGCGTTCGACGTGCCGCTCGGGGGCCAAGGTACCACCATCGTCTTTCTGACCATGACCGAGGCCGGAACACCCCAAGCCTACGTCGCCCTCCCGGCCGGCGGACTGCAGCCGCTGTCTCTCTCGCACCCGCCGTCCGAGCCCGTGTCGCGATTCACGTGAGTTGGGGGCGAGGGTCGCAAAGCGCCGCCACGCATGACCACAGCCCGGCGCTCGGCGACGTCCGCACCCGAGGCGCCGGCGCGGACGTCGTGCTGGATCTGCCCGGGGGGCGGGATTATCGTCCCGCTCCCGCTATCACACACCTCCCGCGGCCTTCTCGGCGAGCAGCATGGAAGACAGCTCGGCGGCCCCTGGCGCCGTAGAACAAGACCCGGCCCACGACCCGCAGGACGTGCCCGCCGGCGTGAGACAGCGCAACATCGACACGGCCGTGCTGATGGCGTTCGCGGTGTTGGTCGTCTGCATCACCCGCGCCCTCTTCGGGTACGGGAACTACTACGAATTCGTCCACTTCGCGGAGATCGCGCGGAACATCACCGAAGGCCACGGGTTCACGAGCTTCAACGTCCAGCCCGCGGCCCTTGCGTTCTACCACGACAATGGCATCGACGGCCCGCCGTGGCCGGTGGCGGAACGCTTCCTGGGCTACCCCTACGCCCTGGCCGCGATGTTCGCTGTGTTCGGGTCGAGTGACGGCACGGTGTTGGCGTTTTGCACGGGGATCTTCGCCACGCTGACCGGGCTGCTCTACCAGATGGGGGCGCGCTTCTTCTCGCGTGAGACCGCCCTCGTAGCCACGGCCATATTCGTGCTGAACCCGATGTTCAGCATGAACTACACGCTCTACGGGTTCCTGGATCCGTCGTTCGCGCTGGTGATGTGGCTGGTCACCCTGGCCATCATCCGTACGTTCGAGGCCGAAGACCCGGTGCGGTGGGCGCTCGTGGCGGGCCTGACGACCGGGCTCGCGTACCTCGTGCGCTACAACGTCTACCTCTCGGTGCCGATCTACCTGGTCCTCGTGATCTGGGGAGTCCGGTCCCGGAGGTGGCTCTGCGGGCTGATCTACGTGCTCGGCTTCGCCTGCGGATACCTGCTGGTGATGGCATACAACCTGAATCACTTCGGGATCCCGGCGGTCTACCAGACCTCGTCGTGGGTCCTGGCGGAGCAGACGATCTCCAGCAGCTCGCCGTGGCGCGACTACGCCGTCTACTCCTCGTGGGACATCGTCACGGCCCACTCCGGCCTGGTGTTGTTGAAGCTCTGGCAGGGCGTCACGAACGTCCTGCTCCAGAACATCGTTCGTCTGCACAACCTGCAGTTCCTGATCCCGTTCACCGTGGCCGGGTTCTTCCTGGCCAGGGAGCGGCGCCAGCGTGCGCTCCTGTTGGTGATGGGAGTGCCATTCGTGGTCCAGTTGCTGGCGTTCGCGTCCACGCACCCGGAGCTCGGGCTCTCGCTCCGCTGGACCGACCGCTACTACTTCTGGGCCTGCCCCCTGGTGCTGCTCTTCGGGGCCGATGGGCTGCGGTACTTCCTCGGAGAGGTCCAGCGCCCCCGGCTGGCCATGGCGGCGTTCTTCGCGCTGCTCCTGTTCAGCATGGTTCGCTGGTGGCAGCCCCTGCCCACCTTCGACCCGGACGAGTTCTTCGCGCGGGAGTACCTCACCGAGGAGCTGCCCGACGACGCGTTCGTCGTGACCAACCTCTTCGCGAACGACTTCTCCTACTACTATCGCACCACGACGATGGAGTTCCCGTACGACCCCCACGTGATCGGGGCCGTACAGCGACACTGGGACATCGACGTCATCCTCATCGCGTTCACCCCCGAGGAGATGTCGTTCCTCACGTTGTGGCTCGAGGAGATGCAGCGCGACCGCTTCCGCGCGTTCGGCGAGGCGTACGGCTTCCGACACGACCGCACGTTCGTCGACGACGAAGGACGTGCCATCGGGTTCGCGCTACGGAGAACCCGGGACGAGGACGCCCCCTCGCCCTAGGGCCCCCTCGCCCTAGAGGTAGGGCGACTCGTCGTGGTCGATCTCGACCTCGACGTTCGCGGACTCGGGCAGATCGGCCATGGCCGCGCGCACCAACTTCACGTGCTCGATCTCCTCGTCCCGGAGCTCGACGAATAGGTCTCGGACCTCGACATCTTTGATGCTGGGCAGGGCCCACTCGTAGAAGTCGTAGGCCTTCTTCTCCGCGGCGAGAGCGACCTCGAAGGCCTGCACGGTGGACATGGTCCGTCGAGCCGACCCGATGTCGGGGGCCTCCACGTCGAAGAGGTCTCCGAGCGTCACGCGCGCCGGGACGTCTCCGAAAAGGGCCTTGCGCCGCTCCGACAGGCCCTTGCCGTGCTTGGCCTCGTTCTCGGCCATCGCAGCGAAGAAGGTGCCGGGATCATGCCCGCCGCGACGGCCGAGCTGCGCAGCGAACATCTCGTAGCGCTAGTGCGCCTCGGCCTCGATCAGCGTCGCGAGGTCGAGGGCGTCCATCAGGCTGAGCGTGGACAGGTCGAGACGGGTGGACATGCTGAACTTCCAGGTTGGAGGGAGGCTCCGACTCCGCGCCGACGGGCGTGGATCAGAAGGTCCGGTGTTCGGCGCGCGTCGACCGGCTCCGACGAGCGGAGCCTCGCGCGCGGCGGGATGATAACGCCCCGTTCAGGAACTGCAAGCCGCGGATCGCGAAACGCCGGGGTCGTCCAGGGGGCAGTGGAACGCCCCCCGCGACGGTCCCACCGGCATCAGTTGGCCCACTCAACGAGGGAAGTGAGCATCGAAGAGCCCGTCGCGCCAGGCGATCACGTCCGAGAACTCCGCGGCCAATGCCGGATCCGTCCAATGCGGGCGGCTGTGCGGGCCCAAGGGGATGAAGTCGTCCGCGGCGGGTGAGACGAACTGCAGCGACAGCGCGATCGTGATGTCCGCGTAGCTGAGCGTCCCCACCAGGTGGGAACCCTGACCCAGCGCATCCCGGACGGCGGTCAGCGACTCCCGGATCTCGTCGGTCGCCCGCGCATCGTCGATCTCGTCGGCCGCGTACTTCCGGAGGATGAACGCGGCCCCCGACCGCCCGAGCAGCCGGGAGACCGGACCGAGCCGACCCAGTACGCCGGGAACGCTCTCCAACAACGCCGCCGGGTCGTCCCTGAGACGACGGGTCGCCCTCGCTCGGCCCGCTCGTGAGATCCGCTCGGCGACCTCGTTCCAGCGGGTGATCTCGTCCAGTGAATCGGCAGGCAGCAGCGGCGACCCGGAGCCGTGCAACTCCGCGTACTTCGCGATAGCGAACGAGTCGCCTATCGCCCCGTCGGCGGTGACGAGGGTCGGCACCGAGACCCGACGCCAGGAGCGTGCCCGAAGCCGCAACCCCGGCTCCCCCACCATCGGCAGATACTCCCGGTAGCGGTACGCGACGCGGTGCGCGTCCAGCGCCCAGCGTGCCTTGCGGGACCACGGCGAGTAATGCAACGCATAGAGGGTCGGCATGCCCATGTCTGGCTCTCCAGCTCCGTCGTCGGTCGAGCGCTCCGCCCATGGTTCGACCGCCGGCGCGGCGGCGGCATGTCGCAACGGCGAAGTGCTCGCGGATCGATCTACTCGATCCCTGGCAGCGCGAACACGTGTGATCCACTTCAAGAGGCCGGATCCGCTGCGAGACTGCTGGACTTCGGGCCTGGAGGCAGCCCGCGAAGCTGCGCCCTCGCCGACCGCGCCTTGCCACGCCCCCCCGATCCGGCCACCATGACCGCCGCTGCACCCTGGCCCGCTCGCACCCCGAAACCCCGCCCATGCCCAGCGTTCGCCGCGGCCGATACTCCGTCCACTACGAGCGACAGCCGTCTTCCGCCGGCAACTGTGAGACCATCTTGATCGCCCCCGGGCTCTCCGCGTCGTCCACCAGCTTCCCCTGGCTCGTCGACGCCCTCGCCCAAACCCACGACATCGTCATCTTCGACCCGCGCGGCGTCGGACAAACCACCCCCCGGGCCCGACCCTTCCGACTCCAGGACGTGGCCGAAGACGCCATCGCCATCCTCGACGCCGAGGAGATCGACCGGGTCCACCTCCTCGGCATCTCCATGGGCGGCATGGTCGCCCAATACATCGCCCTCGACCACCCCGACCGACTCCTCTCCCTCGCCCTCTGCTGCACGACCTGCGGCATGCCCGGCGGCGTCCGCCCCTCCCACCACGTCATCAAACAACTCGTCGGCGGAGTCCTCGCCCGCAGCAAGGTCCGCTCGACCACCGCCGTCGCCGAACGGTTCGGCGGCATCCTCTTCGCAGCTGACACCCCGCTCGAAAGACGCGCCGCCTTCTTCGAACCGCGCGTCCGCGGCCACCGACCCACCACCGGCGGACTCCTCGCACAGCTCGGCGCCGTGCTCCGACACTCCACACACGCCCGACTCCCCCAGATCTCCGCCCCCACCACCGTCTTCGCCGGCGAAGAAGACACGCTCGTCCCCCCGGAAAACGGCAACGTCCTCGCCCAACGAATCCCCGGCGCCGCCCAGATCACCCTCCCCGGCGCCCACGTCTTCTTCTACGAATCCCTCCCCCCCTTCCTCACCCACCTCCAAACCCACCTCGACCGCGCAGCGCAGTCGGTGGCGTGAGGGTGGAGCGGCTTGGGGTTTTGCCCCGCGCAGACCGCCCTCACCCCTCCGGCTCTGCGCGTTCGCGTTTCTGCATGTCCCAGAGGCGGGCGTATTGGCCGGCGGCGGCGAGGAGGTTCTGGTGGGGGCCTCGTTCGATGACGCGGCCTTCGTCGATGACGACGATTTCGTCGCACTCGACGATGGTGGAGAGGCGGTGGGCGATGGTGAGGGTGGTGCGTTCGCCGGCGAGGGAGCGCAGGGCGTCGAGGATGGCGGCTTCGGACTCGGAGTCGAGGGACGAGGTCGCTTCGTCGAAGATGAGGATCGGGGGGTTCTTGAGCACGGCGCGGGCGATGGCGACGCGTTGTTTCTCCCCGCCGGAGAGTTTCAGGCCGCGTTCGCCCACGAGGGTGTCGTAGCCCTTGGGGAGGGAGTCGACGAAGGCGTCGAGGCGGGCGAGGCGGGCGGCGGCGTGGACCTCGTCTTCGCTCGCGTCGAGCCGGCCGTAACGGATGTTGAAGCCGATGGTGTCGTTGAAGAGCACGGTGTCCTGGGGGACGATCCCGATCGCCTCGCGCAGGCTGGCCTGGGTGACCTGGCGCACGTCCTGCTCGTCGATGGTCACCGCGCCGTCGGTCACGTCGTAGAAGCGGTAGAGCAGGCGACCGAGGGTCGACTTTCCCGCGCCGCTCGCGCCGACGACGGCGACCTTCGAGCCGGCGGGCACGTCGATGTCGACGCCGTGCAGGATCTCGCGGTCGGGGTCGTAGGCGAAGTGCACGTCGGCGAAGTGCAGGCGCCCGCCGTTGACCTGCAGCGGCGTCGCGTTCGCGGCGTCCTGCACCTCGGGCACCTTCTCCAGAAGCAGGAACATCCGCTCCATGTCGCTGAGCGCGTGCTTCAGCATCGAGTAGATCGTGCCGAGGAAGCCGAGGGGCATGAAGAGCTGGAGCAGGAAAGCGTTGACCGCGACGAAGTCGCCGATCGAGAGGCGCCCGTCGACGACACCACCGGCGGCCAGGAACATGGTCGCCGTGACCCCGATCGCGATCAGCAGGCCTTGTCCGAAGTTGAGGAACGAGAGCGACGCCTGGGACTTGATGCCGACGTCCTCCCACGCGCTCAGGCTCTCGTCGTAGCGCTCGATCTCGTACCCCTCGTTGCCGAAGTACTTGACCGTCTCGTAGTTCAGCAGCCCGTCGATCGCCCGCGACGTCGCTTCGGAGTCGAGCCGATTGGTCTCCGCCCGAAAGCGCATCCGCCACGCGGTCACGGCGAAGGTGAAGCCCACGTAGATCACGACCGTGACGAGCGCGACCGCCGCGAAGCGCGGGTCGTACTGGATCACCAGGATCGCGCACACCATGCCGACCTCCATCAGGGTCGGCACGATGTTGAAGAGCAGGTAGTTCAGCAGCGTGCTGACACTGCTCGTCCCACGGCCGATGTCCCGCGCCACCTCGCCCGTCTTCCGGTCCAGGTGGAAGCGGAGGGAAAGGTCGTGCAGGTGCCCGACGACCTGCAGCGAGATGCGCCGCATGATCCCGAAGCGGACCCGAGCGAAGACCGTGCTCTGGAGCTCGCCGAAGAACGAAGTGGCCAGCCGCAGGCCGCCGTAGGCCAGGAGCAGGCCCACCGGCACGACCACCAGGACGCCGCCGTTCGGGTCGAGCGCGTCGACCAGCTCCTTGAGGATCAGCGGCACCGTCACCGTCGCCATCTTGGCCACGATCAGCAGCGCTCCCGCCAACGCGGCGCGCCCACGGTAGGCACCGAGGAACGGGATCAACGACCGGATGATCTCCCAGTCGAGTTTCGCCGGTTCCGGCAGGTAGGTTCGTCCGAGGCGGCCCATCGTCTCCTGGTTCGAGCCCCGACGGCATTCACCGGGCGGGTGCCGTAGTGTAGGAACGCGGAATGGCAGGCGCCAGACAACGACACCTCGTCACCGGCGGCACCGGGCTGCTCGGCCGAGCGCTGATCGCCCGGCTGATGCGACGGGGCGATGAAGTCGTCGTCCTGTCACGGTCGAATCCAGCGGCGGCGCGCAGCCGTGGCGCGCGGTGGATTCGGGGTTCCGTCCTCGACCCGACGGCGCTCGCCATCGCCGCCGACGGCGTCGACGGCGTGTTCCACCTGGCCGGCCGCGTGCTCCACAGCCGTCGCGAGGGTTACGCGGGCCTTCGCGAGCTCCACGTCGGCGGGAGTCTGCTCGCCGTCGAGGCCGCCGCCCATGCCGGCGCACGCCGGATCGTGCTCGCCTCGACCTCCGGCACGGTGGCGGTCTGTCGGCGCGAATGCGCGCCCATCGACGACACGGCTCCCTATGCGACGGAGACGGTGCGGCGGTGGCCCTACTACCTGACCAAGATCGAGGCCGAGCGTGCCGCCCGGTTCCGGGCGCGGGCGCTCGGCATCGACATCGTGTGCCTGCGCCCTTCGCTACTTCTCGGCCCGGGGGACCTCGACGGCGTCTCGAACCGCGCGATCGTCGACTTCTTGCGCGGTCGGGTGCCCTTCGTGCCGCCGGGCGGGATGTCGTTCGTCGACGTGCGCGACACGGCCGACGCCTTCGTCGCGGCGATGCACGTCGACGACCCGGATCCGGCCTACCTGCTGGCCGCCGACAACGTCTCCTTCGCCGGCTTGTTCGAGCGCCTGGCTGGCCTCACCGGACGCCCCGCACCGCGCTGCCGGCTTCCCCTGCCCGCCGCCCGGGCCGCCGCGACGGCCCTGGCCCTGCAGGCGCGCCTCGGCGCTCAGCCCGTGCCGGACCCGGTCCTCGTCGAAATGGCGACGCACTTCTGGTACGCGGACACCGAGTCGGCGTGGCAGCGGCTGGGCGTCACACCGCGAGATCCAGACGAGACGTTGCGCGATGCCGTGGCCTGGGCCGCGGTCGCCCCCTAATCCCCCGACGCTGATGGCTACCTTCGAACAAATCGTCCAGGCGATCGGGAGGATCGACGCCGCGAACCGCGAGCTCGCCGGTCGACTCGAACGCCTCGCCGTGCGTGGCCCCATCGTTCCCGTCGTACGCGCGTCGATCGAGACCGGGGCCAGTCATCTCCGCGACGTCATCGCCCGAGAGACCCCATTCGACCGGCCCCGCGACATGCTCGCCGACGAATGGGCGCAACCCGCGATCCGCACGCTGTTCGCCCGCATCGCCACGCTCGAGCTCGCCGTCCAACAGCGCCCGTCGGACCTTCGCGACTGGGTCCACGACCTGCGCCTCGCGATGCCGGCGTTCAGCGAGGCGCTCGCTCGCTTCGACCGCGAGATCGAACGCTGAGCGGCACCGCAGACTGCGCGGAGCGCTGCCCCGAGCAACCCGCGGTCGTCCCGACTCGCTCTACCGCCGCCGGCGGATGAGCACGAGCGCGAGCAGGAGGGGGACCCAGGGGGCGGTGGGGCTTGCGGTGGTAGAGCAGCCGCCGCTCTTGGTCTCGCGGGGGACGAGCCCAGAGCCGGGGTCCTCGGGGTCCGGGTAGTCCGAGCCGTCGGAGCCACCGCCATTCTCGTCACAGGCGTAAGACGCGTCGCAGACCCCTTCGGAGGCATCGGGGTTCAGGCAGACGCTGCGTCCGTCAACGTCGAAGCAGGCAGAGTCGCCGGGGCAGTCGGCGTTGGAGCAGTCGGCGGTGCAGACACCCCCGGAGCCGAAGTCGAGGCAGAGTCCGGAGCCGCACTGTCGGTCGTCGCTGCAACCGCGACAGATGTCGCATCCGTCGGACGGCGGATCGACGACCTCGCCGCCGCACACCCATGCGTCGTGGCAGACGCCGCCGGCACCGGCGTCGTCATTGAGGCAGAGGTCGCGATTCGAGCCAGCGCCGTCGGGCACCTGGAAGCAGGACGTCGACGCGGGGCACTCGTCGTTGGAGGAGCAGTCGATGCTACACACGCCTCCGGAGCCGAAGTTGACGCACGTGCCACCGGGGCAGTCGGCGTCTTCGGTGCAGCCGTTGCAGACGTCGCAGGAGCCGCCGCGGTCGCGGTTGTCGATGGGGTCACATGCGTCGCCGAGCCCGTCGCCATCCATGTCCTCCTGGCTCGGGTTCGTATTGTCGAGGCAGTTGTCGATCTCGTCGGAGACGCCGTCGGCGTCGGCGTCGTGGATCGTGGCGTCGCTGGAGCCGGTGGTGACCCATGGCGGCGCGTAGTAGCCGCCGAGCTGGGCGGCGCGCTCGCCCTGCTCACGGAGCCACTCGCCATGGTCGTCGACGGCCGAGTAGACGGAGCTGCTGCAGCCGTCACCGCCACGCGAGAGCACGCCGAAGACCCTCAGCTCCTCATCGAGCGCGGGTCCGCCGGAGTCGCCCTGGCAGGTGCCCTCGGTTCCGATCCACTCGTTCTCCATGATCTGATCACCACCCCACCGTTGGCACTCGGGCCCGTCGCAGACCACTTCGCGGCCGGTGATCCAACGGCGGGTGCCGGCACCAGAACCGTCACCGCTTCCGGTCTCCCCGTAGCCGTGCGCCGAGTACCGCTCGCTCCGCTCCGCGGTGATGTCGATGCGCGGGATGTACGGGATCGCATCGTCCTCGGCGACCGGTTCTTCGAGGAAGATGACTGCGATGTCGCTGCCGCACAGGTCGCGGTTGCCGGGCGGAACGGCAACCTCGACGACGTCGTAGTACCCGTCGAACGCGAAGAAGTTCGTGCGCGTGGTGACGCTGAACGAGGACGCCGGGTGGAGGTCCCCGAACTGAGAGCTCCCGCAGACGACGTAGGGCAGCGGGGTCGACGCAACGCAGTGCTGCGCGGTGAGCACGAGGTTCGGCGCGATCAGCGTGCCGGAGCAGGCGCCGCCTTGTCGGCGGTTGATGATCCCGACGACGCTCGTGTGGGACTCGTCGACGGAGCCGCCGCGGATCTCCTGGGAGGTCTGACGGATCACCCACCGCTCTTCCGCGGGTGCCTCGACGACGCATGCGCCGACGACCAAGGTGAGGAAAAGAGGCGCAAGAGCGCGTAGCGCTGCGCACGACGCGAGGCGGTCGAGGTTCGGCATGTTCTCGGCAGGCAGGGCGTCGGGCGGGGAGCCCGGGCGGGGGTTCGGGCGCGTTGAGGGAGACGCACCGCGGAGCGCACGTTCGGCTTGTACCAGAAAGCCCGACTCAATGGGAGGCCGATCCGCCGACGTGTCTGTCTGCCGGACGGGTTCAACGGGTGCTGATCCGCCATGGCGGAGTTAGCGGGAGCACGTGAGGTCGAGGGAGTGGTCTGAGCTGGCCCCTTGGATCAGGGTTGAGTTGCGACACCTACCCCACAAGGAGCCAGCTCATGAGCGCGATCATGCCCGAAGTCCTTCGCCAGTTCACCCCCCAGCTACTCGACCTGTGCGTTCTCCTCGAGAATCGGTTCGGTGCAGAAGCAGAGTCCGCTGGGCTGACGCAGCCCGAGTTCAAGGCGGAGCTTCGGTCGGCGACGATGGCCCTGGAGCGTGGGATTCACGCCGCTGACTTCGAGCGCATGGATGTCGATGTCCCCGGTATCGTCGTCGATGGTGGCCGAAGCTCCCGGTTCTGAAGCCCAGCGAGCTGTCGGAGTCGCTCGATGTCGGTCTCGGTCGCAAAGTCCATGCGGCGAGTGGATCACACCGATCCTCACGCAGCAACGGGTTTGATCACGAGCGCGTCCGGCGACAGTTTCTGCCGCCGACCAGCGTGCAGCCCTCGATGAACAGGGCGATCTCCGGCGGGGTCAACGCCACGATGTCGTCGGCCGGCCCAAGGCGGGCGAAGCGTCCCTTCTCGAGGCGTTTGTACCTCAGATGGCATGGAGGGATTGTGCCCTCACGGTTGCCACGAGTTCAAAGTGGCGGTGGGGCCAACGTGGTCGTCGAACACCCGAGAGCGGCCGTTCAACTGCGTTGAGCGCGCAACCGTCGTCATCCGGGCGGGCGGAAGCAGCGACATCATCCAAGTCGGGCGGTCAGGAACACGTGCCCCCCGCCGCGAACTGCCTCAAGCAGCGCTCTTCCCCCCGGATCGGCCAGGGCGGCGACCAACGAGGCGGGGTCGACGACCTCTGCCTGCAGATCCGGAAGCCCGCTTCCTCCGGGGTCGTGGTAGATGCGAATCACGTACGGCTCCTCTCGTGATTGGGCCCGGTAGAGCTCGTTGACGGTCAGTCGGAAGACGACGCTTCCGCCCGGGGCCATGGGCTGGTTGGTCGTCTTCACCTCGACGCGTGTCGGCCCGGAGAGGTCGGGCCGCATCAACGGGGGGAGAGGATCCACGATATCGAAGCCGGGCCCACGCACGGCGGACAGGTTGATGCGCTGGGCCAGGTTCTCGATGGTGTCACGATCACCCTCGCTTGCGAGCGCCAGCAGGCGACGCAGTTCATCGACATCAAGGGCCGGTGAGCGGGTTCTCGCCGGCCGGAGCGCGTCCGCGAAGTCGATCCCCGTGCTCAGCGCGCCCACGGCGGCCTCGGTGTCGCGGCGCCAGAGGTCCAGTAGTCGGGCCAGCACGTCGCTCAGGGCGACAAGCTCGCCGACCGCCCCCCGCTCCGTAGCCTTGATCGAGAGGGCACCGCCGCCGAACCCCGTCGAGGCCTCGCCCCGGCTGGACGTGAGGAGCGCCGTCGAGCCCATCGGTGCCGCCGCACTCCAGCCCTTCGGGATTCTCTCCCAGCACCTCGGACGCGCCTGCTCTCGCCGAGAGCGCTCTCGGTCGCGGTGCTCCGCCCACCACGCCCTGCGTTCATCAAGGTTGCCAGCGTCGAGTAGTCGGGCCGCCACTTCTGGCAGCCCGCCCAGTGTCTGCGCCAGCTCGGTCAGCTCGACGGCGAGTGCGGCGTTGGCGCCCCAGACGTCACTCGCCGCCAGGTCTGGAGGCACGAGATCGGACTCGCCCAGCGCTCTGCCCACCGTGACGTCCAAGTCGTCAAGCCTGTCGTCTACTCGCGAGAGCGCATCGACGAGCCCATCCACATCCGGTTCTGCGCCCCATGCGAGCGCCAGTGCGAGCTGCCGGAGTGCGCGAGGTATCGCACCCGCTCGGTCTGCCGCATTTGGCCGGAACTCCAAGTCCGCGCGTGACAAGAACGCGGCCCGTCCTGCGGTCCAGCGGCTCCCCGCAAGAAGCGACGTAAGCCGCGTCAATGACGCGAGATCCAGCCAGCCCCGGTGGAGCGGTCCGCTCCTGCCGAGAGGGTCGGGCAGTGCCGCAGCTACCTGGGTTGCGTCTTCAGGCCAGCTCTCGTCCCGTAGTAGCGCCTCAGCGCGTGCGGCGATCCCCTCTCCCGCAAGAAGTGCCGAGAGCCAGGCCAGACGCACGCGTGCGCGGCGGGGCAACGGCGGCGCCCCTTGGTCGGTGGCGACGCCGAGGGCTCGAGCCACGGAGTCGATAGCAGCAGGAGTTCGTGCGCCCAACAACGCCATGTAGCCGGCGAGGCGGTCGAAGCTGCCGAGCAAGCCGGCGACGCCCCACGCGAGGTCACCGAGACCCGACGATACGCGGATCTGATCGACGTCGATCAGCAGTGCTCCGGCATCACCCTCCTCCATCCAGGCCGATGGAATCAGGCGTGGCGCACCTTCGAAGTCTTCCTTGAGGTCGCGAACGCTGCGTAGATCCGTAAGCCCCCGGTCGAAGCGCTCGTCGACGCCTTCGACGCTACGGTCCTTTTGACAGAACGCCACGACGACCCCCCGCCGTGCCACCAGGTGACGGCGGTAGGGCTCCGGGTCCACGTCGGGAGCTTCCTGGAATCTGAGGGGCGGCTCTTGAGTGCCTTCCACGAACTCGGCTCCCAACGCCTCAACCAGACGCCGCATCTGGGCGAGGGGGCCAAGGCGGCCAACCTCAGGGTTCAGCAGCACGCAGCGTCCCCTCACGCGCTCCCGATCGACCCGGGTCACCTTGCGGCTCGATCCGAGGACGGCGATCCGCCGACCTTCTACCTCGTCTAGCTGCCAACCTACCGGGGTGTCGGGCGCTGAAACGAGGGGCGCCCAGACCAGCCTGTCGCGAAGCGCGCATGGCAACGAACCGGCGATGGCGAGAGACGCCTTGAGCACCGCTCGCGCCTCCGGGGGCCACTCCTCGTCTTCGGTCTTGAGCAACGCTGCCGCTGGCTCGAGCACCCGTCGCAGCAGGTGAGCCAAGAGGCCGCGTTCGATGTGATTGGGCTGCCCTTTGACGAGGGCATCGCGCAGCCAAGCCAGGGTCAATGCAGCGCGCTGACCGTCCGCGTGTTCGGGCCGGATCGGCAACCGCAGAGCCGCCGATAGCCCCCCGTTGCCATCGTGCCCGGCGAGTCGCCCGTTCCACACGGGCATGTAGTGGCGGAGTCCTTGCTCCCTCTCTTCACCCGACTCCGAAGCAGATGGTGCCAGCGCTACCGCCAACGGCGCGGCCTCCAGTTCGCTCCGACGAGTTGCGACGACCACAAGCCGACGGGTGAGCTGGCGCGAAGCGAGGGTGGGAAGGACCCGCTTCCCCAAGAAGATGCTGGGCCCTCGGCCCTTTCCATTGCATCGGCACGTCCACCGCGACGAAAGGGCCTCGTCCAGCCAGCCCGCGGCAAGGCACACGGCAACGGCTTCGTCGAAGCCCGGCGCTTGACTGTCGATGAACCACGCCTGCCTCACAGTGCGACTCCCGTGACCGTCGCTCCGGTGTTTGGCGTACCCCCGGAAGCACTGCGAGTAGTGGATACCGTCGCCTGGTGCGGCCAGCTCAGGCTCTTGGAGGAGGGCGAGAAGCTGCTCCGCCTCGCGAGCCAGCTCCGGAGCCAAGCGGGGCAGCCAGTCCCATCCGGCCCGGGCGCCGATCACCGATGTGTCGGGCTCGTCGTGGGCCCGGCGCAGCGCCAGTGGCCACAGCCAGCCGAGATCGATGCGGGGCGTGGCCCAGCTGCCCAGGAAAAGGACCAGGCGGGCCAGAGCGACTTCGCTATTCCCCATCACGCGCTCGGTCCAGACGCTCCACCGTGGATCCGCCGGTGCCGCCAGCGGACGGAGGTCACCAATCGCGCCGAGATGGTCCTCCGCCGCAACGAGCGCACTGTGTACCAACTTGCGCCTATCGTCGTCCTCGTCGGTCAAGGCCGCGACCGCCGCCTCTCGCCAGGCCGCCGTAAGGAACGTCGTGTTCGCCGGCGCCCATCCGCCGCCTTCGACAGGCAGACCGACGCGCCGAGCCCATTGACGGTTGCGCCAGCGCACGACCTCACGCTCAGCTCTCCGGCGGTCCGCGTCGTGCTTCGTGTTGGTGTCCCTCCACAAGCTGAGCTGTAACCGTTCAGGGGGGCGCTTGAGCTGACGCTCACCGGGAGCGCTTGCGGGATTGCGGGTCGAACGGGTCGAACGGGCGATCTTTTGGCTGGACGCGTGGATCTTGTTGTGATCTACGATCCCGGTGCCG
>CAZFPM010000004.1:62819-65072 GCA_964520965.1 uncultured Myxococcales bacterium | reverse complement strand
ACCATCCCCCGGGCATCCCGCGCCGCCTCCTCGCCCTCCTCGCCCAAGGCCTCGGTGCCCCGCTGATAGGCCAGGGCCTCTTCCAGTGCCTCCTCCCAGCGCCCGGCCTCCAGCAGGCCCTGCACCAGCGGCGCTCTATGTATGACAGCCTGCTTGGTATCGGCCCCGTAGCGCAGCTCAATCTCCTGGGCAAGCCGGCGGAGGAGGACCAGAGACTCGTCCACCTGCCCGCTTTTCACCAGAACGCGAGCCAGAACAACACAGTTGGACATCAGCTCAATGGAGCCCAGCCGGGGGTCTTCCTCGAAGAGAATCGCCAGGTTCTCCTCCAGGAGCTCCCGGGTCTCACCATAACGTCCCTGCTCTTCATAGATCTCAGCCAGGGCGCGCACCGTGTTGCAGGCCAGGCCCGCCCGCCGCCCCACATGCCGTCGATGCTCGCATGAGCAACCCACACGAGGATCGGAGCGACCTGCATATCGCGGTCGTGGGAATGGCCGCGCGCTTCGCCGGGGCCGACGACCCCGACACGTACTGGCGGAACATCCGCGACGGCGTCGAGTCGATCACCGAGTTCACCGTCGAGGAGCTTCGCGAGCGCGGCGTCCCCGAGACCCTGCTCCGCGACCCGAATTACGTGCGGCGCGCGCCGGTCCTGAACGACATGGAGGGCTTCGACGCAGCCTTCTTCGGGTTCAACCCGAAGGAGGGGGCGATCCTCGACCCGCAGCATCGCCACTTCCTCGAGTGCGCGTGGGAGGCGCTCGAGCACGCCGGTCATCCGCCGGAGGGTTTCGACGGTCCGATCGGCGTCTACGGCGGCAACGGGATGCAGGCGTACATGATGTACAACCTGATCTCGAACCCGTCGCTGATGGGCAACGAGGGGCTCTTCCTCGTTCGGCACACCGGCAACGACAAGGACTTCCTCGCCACGCGGGTCTCGTACGAGCTCGACCTGACCGGGCCGGGCATCACCGTCCAGACCGCCTGCTCCACGTCGCTCGTCGCGATCCACATGGCCGTGCAGGCGCTCCTGAACGGCGAGGTCGACATGGCGTTGGCCGGCGGGGTGACGATCGAGCTCCCCCACCGGGTCGGCTACCTCTACAAACACGGCGAGATCCTCTCGCCCGATGGCTCGTGTCGCTCCTTCGACGCCAGCTCGGTCGGCACGATCTTCGGCAGCGGCTGCGGCATCGTCGTGCTTCGGCGACTCAGCGACGCCATCGCCGACGGCGACACGATCCACTCGGTCCTCCTCAGCTCGGCGATCAACAACGACGGGCACGGAAAGGTCGGCTTCCTCGCCCCCAGCGTCGACGGCCAGGCGAAATGCGTGATCGAGGCGATCGAGCTGGCCGGCGTCGAGCCCGACACGATCACCTATGTCGAGTGCCACGGCACCGGGACGCCGGTCGGCGATCCGATCGAGGTCACCGCCCTCACGCAGGCTTTCCGCACGCGCACCGACGCGATCGGTTTCTGCGGCGTCGGCTCGGTCAAGCCGAACGTCGGACATACGGACACCGCGGCCGGCATCGCCGGTGCGATCAAGGTCGTGCAGGCGCTCAAGCACGGCCAGCTCCCGCCGAGTCTCTTCTGCGACACGCCGACACCGGCCATCCCCTGGGACACGACCCCATTCTACGTCAACACCGAGCTCCGGGAGTGGACCACCGGCGGCTTCCCGCGCCGCGCCGGGGTCAGCTCGCTCGGGGTCGGCGGCACCAACTCCCACATCATCCTCGAGGAGCCCCCACCGCCGGGCGAGACCGAGCCGTCGCCCCGCGACCGGCACCTCATTGTGGTCTCGGCAAAGACCGGCAGCGCACTCGATAGATCGTGCGAGCGCCTGGCCGACCACCTCGAGGCGAACCCCGACCTCGACCTGGCAGACGTCGCTTGGACCCTGCAGGTCGGACGCACCGGCTTGCCCGAGCGCCGTGCCTTCGTCTGCGGCGCGGACGACGCCGCCGCCACCCTGGCCGATCTCGACGGCGCCACGACCGCAACCGCCGCGACCGGCGAGCGCTCGCTCGCGTTCATGTTTGCCGGCGGAGGCGCGCAATACCCGAACATGGGGCGCGATCTCTACGAGTCCGAGCCGGTCTATCGCGAGACGGTCGACGAGTGCCTCGACCTTCTTCGCGACGAGATCGACTTCGACCTCGCGGCGTTGCTCTTCCCGGATAGAGGCGCGAAGAAGGCTGCGGCCAAGCAGAAAGCGAGAAATGTTGCAAGCAATGGTCG